>CADEEJ010000005.1:41793-53594 GCA_902826315.1 uncultured Steroidobacter sp. | reverse complement strand
CGCGTGGACCTGACGCTGGGCATGGAAGCGCTCTGGGCGGCCGGCGTCGTGTTGAACGACGAGACGACCTTCTTCGGCCCGAACCCGCGGACGTACGGTCACTCAGGCTGGGGCGGCTCGTTCGGCTGCGCGGATTCCGAGCGGCGACTCGCGATCGGCTACGTCTGCAACCAGATGGGACCGGATCTCGTCGGCGATGTCCGCGCACGCGAGCTGTGCGCGGCGATTTACGGCTGTCTCTAGATCAGTTCGGCGTCGGTTTCTACGACACTGCCTGCCCCGCCCTCGACGACCCTCGCGAGGCCGAGCGTCTCCGGCAGGATGTGATCCGCGTAGAACCGCGCACTCGCGATCTTGCCCGCGAGGAATTGCTTGTCGCTCGCGCCCTCGGCGAGCTTGCGCTCCGCGATCGCGGCCGACTTCGCGAGCAACCAGCCGCCCAGCGCGAAGCCGCACAGTTTCAGGAACGGAATCGAAACTGCATACGCATCCGCCGGCGCGCTCGTCATCGACTTCAACACACCGACTGCCGCGCGGCGCGTCGTTGCGAGCGCCTCGAGCGCTGAAGCTTTCGTCGCACGCACGTTCGCGTCGGTCGACTGAATCGCTTCCAGCTCGTGCGTCGCTTCGGCGAGCAGCGAGTTGATCGTCGCGCCCTGATCGCGCGCGAGCTTGCGGTTCAACAGATCGTTCGCCTGAATGCCGGTCGTGCCTTCGTAGATCGACGAGATGCGCACGTCGCGATACGGCTGCGCCGCGCCCGTCTCTTCGACGTAGCCCATGCCGCCGTGGACCTGGATGCCGAGCGACGTCAGGGCGATGCCTGACTCCGTGCTCCAACCCTTCACGATCGGAATCAGCAGCGCCGCGCGCGCCTCTGCACCCTGTGCCAGCTCTTTGTCGGGATGACGCTCGCCGAGGTCGAGCAAGTACGCCGCATACAGCGCAAGCGCACGCATCGCTTCGGTGTGCGACTTCATCGTCAGCAGCATGCGCTTCACGTCGGGGTGATGAATGATCGGCGCGGGACCGCTCGCCGCCGCAACCGGGGGCTTGCCCTGCACCCGCGTGCGCGCCCAGTCAGCCGCCTGCTGGAACGCACGCTCCGCCAGCGCATAGCCTTCGAGGCCGACGGCGAGCCGCGCAGCGTTCATCATGATGAACATGTGCTTGAGACCGGCGTTCGCCTCGCCGACCAGGTAACCGATCGCGCCGTCCTTCTGGCCATACGCCATGACGCACGTCGGTGATGCATGAATGCCGAGCTTGTGCTCGATCGAGATGCAGTGGACATCGTTGCGCTCGCCGGGCGAACCGTCCGCGCGCGGCAGGAACTTCGGCACCACGAACAGCGAGATGCCTTTCACGCCGCCGGGTGCGCCGTCGATGCGCGCGAGCACGAGGTGCACGATGTTCGACGTGAAGTCGTGCTCGCCGTAGGTGATGAAGATCTTCTGGCCGAACAGCCGGAAGCGATCGCCCTCGGGCACGGCGCGCGTGCGCACCTGCGCGAGGTCCGAGCCGGCCTGCGGCTCGGTGAGATTCATCGTGCCGGTCCATTCGCCGCTGATCATCTTCGGCAGATAGGTCTGCTGCTGCCCGGGCGTGCCGACCTGCTCCAGCGCCTCGATCGCACTGTGCGTGAGCATTGGACATAACTTGAAGGCGCAGTTCGCGGAGGTCCAGATCTCCTCGACGGCGGTGGCCAGCACGCGCGGCATGCCTTGCCCACCGAACTCAGTGCTGTGCGCAAGCGACGGCCAGCCAGCCTCGACGAACTGGGTGTAGGCGTCCTTGTAGCCCGGCGGAGTTATCACGCCCTCGGGCGTCCACTTCGCGCCGTCGCGATCGCCCGTGCGGTACAGCGGATCGAGCACGGACTCGGCAAAGCGGCCGGCCTCGCCGAGGACGCTGTCCGCGAGGTCCGCGGAATAGTCACCGAGCTCCCGGCAGGCCTGCAGGTCGGCGTCGCCGATCAGGTCATGGAGAACGAATTGGAGGTCTTTGAGCGGTGCGCGATACATGTGGGCGATTCTAGGGCATCCGCACATTGCGCGGATGCCCCGAACCGGTGGCTAGGCAGCGGCGCGGTTGCAGTTGTCGAGGTCGCGCGAGCTCATCTCGCGGCCGCGACTGTAGAACCGGGTCAGCTTGCCCAGACCGGCCGCGACCTTGCGGCATTCCTTCATATAGGAATCCAGCGACGAGCGCCGTTCGGCCTTGCCGACGCACTTGTCGCCTTCGCAACGCCATTGGACGCCGTCGACATCCTTGTCCGTGGCGGACGGGACTGCCGCCGCCAACGTCGCTTCCGCATGGTATGGACCCGCGGCCGAGGCCGCCGATGCCGCCGGCACCAGGGCGCTCGTGCCGAGCCCCAGCATGCAAACGGCCGATAACTTCAACATCGCAAACTTGGCGCTCGTCATCTCTTTTCTCGCTCCTCACGGTTGGGCTCGGCGTGCAATGTAGGGAATTGCACGCGCGCGACCAATCGTGGCAAGCGAATGAGTGACGTGAAGATTAATCAAGAATGGGCTGCAGTTCCGTACTGCGGTCAGCGTGCACCGCGATTACAGCTGTCGAGGTCGCGCTTGCTCAGCTCCTTGCCACGGGTGGAAAAGCTGGCCAGCCGGCCCAGCGCCTGCGCCACCTTGCGGCATTCCTCCATGCGCGAGCCCGCTGACTTGCGGCCGACCGGTGTACCGACACACGTCGCGCCGGTGCAGCGCCAGTTGATCCCGTCGATCTCCGTATCGGTGGTCGCCGGCAACGCGCGTTCCAGCGCGGCCGCAGCCTGAAATTCGGCTGCTCGAGTCTCCGTCAATCCAAGCGCGCCCAGTGCAAACAATCCCAAGGCTGCCGCCTTTCGCATCGTCATCTCCTTCTCCGTCCCATCCGAAACCGTTGTCTCCGTCGTGTCGCTCACTCATGCAAGGAGTGTGCGCGCGCCAATCTCTGGCGGATGCGATCGAGTGATGCGGAGTGTAATCAGATTCCGGCGGCGCGCACCGTGCGGCGCGCAAACTTTCGCCAAGGTTTGGCGATGAGTGCGAAGTTGCCCGCTTTTAGTTCATTGAGTTCGCAACGGTGCACCGTTGCGGAACTGACGGCGCGGCGCAGAGACCATTCTGCGGAAAGGTGCCGACGTGCAGCAATACTGCACGTCGGCTCGCGTGAAGAAGAAGCAAGACTGTGAGGGTGCTTGCTGCGCTCAGGTGCTCGGCACAGCGCTGCGCATCGCGCTGTTGAATTCTTCGATCGTCGTCGTGCGGCCATGCACGCTGGCGATACGATCGACGCCGAGCTTCAGATCTTTCAGCTTCTGCGCGAAGCTGACGGTCGTCGCCTGCGGCGGTCCCACCGGCGCGTCGTTCGCAGGCAGGAAGAACAAGTCGCCCTGGAACACGACGCGCTCCTTCGGCAGGTACGCAACCACCATCTCGCGCGCATGCGGATTCGGGCCGATGTCGAGCAGCTCGAGCGTGCGCGTGCCGTCGGTCAGCACTCGCTTGCCGCGCTGAAGGAACAGGAACTCCGGCTTGCGCGGATTCTTCGCGAGGCGATCGAGCTGCGGAGCAGCAGCCATCCTCTCGACGACTTCGCGATTGCCTTCCGTCGTGACGACCGTCGCGCCCTCGGCGATGAACGCGCGCAGGCCGCCGATGTGATCGCCGTGATGGTGGGTCATGGCGACGTAGCGGATCGGCTTGCCGGGAATCGCAGTCTTGATGCGCTTGATCACTTCCTCGGCGCCGGCGCTCGAGCCCGGTGCCTCGACCGCGACGATGTAGTCCTTGAACGCGACCGCCAGCGTGTTCTGATTCTGGCCCGCCACGTTCTGGATCACGAACACGCCGTCGGCGAGCTGCTCGATCTTCTCGTCGAGAGTGTCGGGCAGCGCCGCGACGCGCTGGTAACCGTCGGCAGCCACCTCGAACGACTGGTCGGTGACCGCGGGATTGATCTCCACCTGCAGCTGCGCGCGCAACGTCAGGTCACCGGCCTGGCGCGTGCCCCACGTCTGCGGCACCTGGAAATTGCCGGCACGCGTGTAGTTGCCGAACATGATCTCCGAAGCTTCGGCCCCGGTGAACGGATCGATGAACACCAGCTCGTACTTCGACACCAGGCCGCTCGCGGCATCGACATACACGGCTACCTGCTGCGTGTCGGCCATGACGAACGTGAACACGTCGTGCGGCTTGCCCTCGTACGTGTCCTGGCCGAGCGAGCGCAACGACGTCTCGCGATCTAGCGCCTGGCGCAGCAGCAGATGCGGCAGCCGGCGCTGGTACTGAATGAACTGCTGCTGGCTCGACTGCGCGACGGGAATCGGCGTGATCGTGTGCGCGCGATTGTCGTAGTTGGCGCCCTGCCCGGACTTGATCACGACGGTATTGTGGCCGTCGAAGCCCGCGCCGACACCCCTCTGTTCGAGCTTCAGCCGATTGTTCTTCAGATCGAGCAGCAGCGTTTCGCGCTGCGTGCCTGCTTCGAACGGCGGCGCGACAGTTGGCATCTGCAGGCGCGGCCAGGTTTCGCCTTCGAGCTGCAGACGCACGACCTCGATCGAGCGCAGCCCCTCGGCACCGCCGATTGCAGCTACGGCGCGATCCAGCACCGCACGCGCAGTTGCCTGCGAACGCTCGGCGAGAGTTTCGGGATTGTTGGTCTGATTGTTCGTCTGATTGACTGCTTGGGCGTGCACGGTGCACGCGACGAGCAGCAATAAAGCTGTGCCCTTTCGCAACATGATGGAATCCTCCTTTCCAGGATGCCGCGACGCTAGGCGCGCGGCAGCGGAGGATCAACGGAAATGCGTCGGACCGACGGCGCGCCGCGCCGAACGGTTTCGCCTGGTGCGTCAGTTGCCGATGTTGTACACCGCAGCAGTGCCGTCGAAAGCCGGAGTTCCCGCGAACAACGTATCGTTGTACAGCGCCAGCGCGGCGCCGTGACTGGCCTCGCCGATCATTGCGCTGCGTGCGACCAACGAACCGCCCGACCAGCGATAGTCGATTGCGTAGCCGGGCTCCCAATCGTCGACCTGATACGGCGCGCCGACGACGACGTGAGTCGGCGAGACCAGGACCTGGTAGCCGAAGTTGGCATACCAGTTCAGCTGCCGCGCATCGGGGTGGAGCTTCTGTTGTTCGACCCACGTCGAGCCGCTGCGCACGAACAGATATGCGGAGCCACCCGCGCGATGGTTCTTCTCGCTAGGCGGACGCACCGGATCGCCCGGCACCCAGTCGGCCCCGGAAGCGCCGACGACGAGCACACCGCTACCGAGATCGACGGCCTGGCCGAAGTCGTCACCGCTCGCGCCGTCGTTCGCGAGCAGCTTCTGCTTCTCGACGCACTGTGTCTCGCTGCAAGTGAAAACGTAAGCCGCACCTTGATCGGCGTTGTAGCCGGGTGCAGTCGCCGCGACAGTGGTGCTGTAGACCGCAACGCTTTCACCGAAGCGATCGCTCGGATCCGCATCAGCGGGCGCGACGCGTGCTACGCGCTTGAACGTTCCATCCGTGTTCATGTGAAAGACGTACGCCGCGTTGCCGGTCGCGTCGCTCGCGCCAACGACGACAGTGTTCCAATGCCAGTCCAGAGCGCGCACCTGCACCGTGCGCCCGAACGCCAACTTGCCGCTCTGCCGCCACTGGCCCGACTGCAGCAGAAAGATGTAGACGGCGCTGCGCGAAGTGATCAGCACACGACTGTTGGCGATAGCGATGTGCGCGCCGAAGCCCGTTCCCGGCACCGCATCGCTCACTGTCAGTGTTTGTCTGCGCATCCACGCGCCGGCGGCGTTGCGCACGAATGCAGCCACCCGGCCTTTCTCGTCGAACGCACCCGGCATGCCGGCGAGCGCGATGTTTCCCTGCACCGCGAGGCCGGAGCCGAAGAACGGCGGGCTCGGCACCTGCTCCGGATCGTTGGTCATGTCGGTGCCGTTCGGCTCCAGGAGCTGCAGCGCGGCGCGCTGCGGCAACTCTGCATGCGCCAACTGCGCGACGACGAGCGCGACGATCGACGCTGCGAGCCGTCGACGGACTGATGTAGTCATCCTCGGAATTCTCCCTGTGGTTGTCGGCACCACAACGGCCAGGCACCGCGTTCGTTCCCGCCGGCGACGCGGATCGGCGACGTGTGCTGACAGCGCCGACACGGCCTGTCGATAAATTGCGTGCGCGACCGAACGGAACCGGATTCGCTGCGCTGACATTCTGCTGATCTCAACGAGGCTACGTTTCACAGGAGAAGGGCAATGACGACCAACACCGGACACACGTCCGCGATCCGCGCATCCAAGGTAATCGGCACCACCGTGAAGGACAGCGCCGGCGAGCGCCTCGGCGAAGTGAAGGACGTAGTGCTCGACAAGCAGTCGAACAACATCCTGTTCGGCGTGATGAGCTTCGGCGGCGTGCTGGGAATGGGCGAGAAGTATCACGCGGTGCCGTGGGCCGCGCTCAACTACGACGAGAGCGAAAGCGCCTACATCATCAACCTGACGAAGGATCAGCTGAAGACTGCACCGGCGGACTCGCTCGAAGAGCTGACCCGCAACGACGGGCAAGCGTATAGGGATCGCGCGTTCGACTATTACAAGGTGCCGCGCGCCTGATGCAACTGGGGAGCGCGTAGGGAATACGCGCTCCTCGTCGCCGCGACGACGTCAACCCGACAACGCCTGCGCGTGCCAGCGCAGATGATCGTCGACGAACGTCGACACGAAGTAATACGAGTGGTCGTACCCTTCTTGCATTCGCAGCGTGACCTGCTGACCCGCTGACTTCGCGGCGTCGACGAATCGCTGCGGTTGCAGCTCGCGCTCCAGGAATTGATCCGCTGCGCCCTGGTCGATCAGGATGTGCGCCTTCGACGGCTGCTGCCTGACGAGCTCGGTCGCATCGTAACGCTGCCACGCCGCTCGATCTTCGCCGAGATACGCGGTGAACGCCTTCTGGCCCCACGGCACCTGCGACGGCGCGACGATCGGCGCGAACGCCGAAACGGAGCGATAGCGCTGCGGATTCTTCAGGTGCAGCGTCAACGCACCGTGACCGCCCATCGAGTGACCGGTGACTCCCTGGCGCGCGAGATCCGCTGCGGGAAAATTCTCGGCGACGATCCGCTGCAACTCATCGACCACGTACTGATCCATGCGGTAATGCTTGGCCCACGGCTGCTGCGTCGCTGTCAGATAGAAGCCCGCGCCCTTGCCGAGATCGTACGCTGGATCGTCGGCCACATCGTCACCGCGCGGCGACGTGTCCGGGGCAATCACCATGAGACCGAGCGCTGCGGCCGTGCGCTGCAGCCCGGCCTTCGTCATCACGTTCTCCCACGTGCACGTGAGACCGGACAGGTACCACAGCACCGGCACGCGTTGCGACTGCGCCTGCGGCGGCGCGAATACTCCGAAGCGCATGTCGCAACTGCAAGCCTGCGACGGATGCTCGAACACGGACAGCGTTCCATCGAAACAGCGCCAACTGTCTTTCTTGACGAGCATCCGCACTCCTACCGCGCAACGTTCAAGCCTTGAGCACGCCTTTCGACTTCGCGACGTGCGTGGAGATCGCATCCATCAGCGGCGGCGACAGCGAGTCGTAGGGTTCGAGCCCCAGCTCTTTGAGCCGCGCGCGCACCTGGCCCATCTGCGCCGGATCGAAGCCGGACTCGATGATGCTGGAGACGAACGCCGCGAACTCGGGCGCCGACCAGCCGGACTCCGAGGACAGCTCGGTGTGCACGAAGTCGAGGCCGTAGAACGGATGACCCTTGTTCTCGATGCGGCCGTACATGTGCACGCCACAGCCCGTGCAGGCGTAACGCTGGATCGCTGCGTTACTGTCGACGATCTTCAATTTGTCCTGGCCCGCAGTGACTTTGACTTTGTCGCGGGCGACGACGGCGATCTGCGAAAACACCGAGCCCGCGGGCTTCCAACACTTGGTGCAGCCGCACACGTGGTTGTGTGCTGTCTGCGCTCCGACACTGACCGTTACCGCTCCACACTTACATTTCAGCGTCCCGCCCGCGAACGATGCGGAGCCCTTCTTCACGCCGCCGTCGACGGCAGGATGGATCGAGATGGCCATGCGACCTCCGGTTGAGCTTGTCTTAGGGGAGTGTTGTGACGGGGCCTATGAAGCGCGCCCACACGCCCGGTGTCAATCCGGTTCCCATGAACGCTACTGGGCAATCCGCTCGATCGCGGCCAGTTCCTCGGCGCTGAACCCCAGCTGCCGCACGGCAGCCACGTTCTCGCGGAGCTGCTCGACGCTGCTGGCGCCGACGAGTGCCGATGTCATGCGCGGATCGCGTAAAACCCACGCGATCGCGAGTTGCGCGAGCGTCTGGCCGCGGGCACGCGCGATCTCGTTCAATGCACGGATCTTGCGCAGCAGGTCCGGCGAGATCTGCTCGGGCAGCAGGAAGCGCGTGCCGCGCGATGCGCGCGAGCCAGCGGGGATTCCATCGAGGTAGCGACCGGACAGCACACCCTGAGCCAGCGCCCAGAACGCGATCATGCCGGCGCCGACTCGCTCGACGGCATCGAACAGGCCGTTCTCGATCTTGCGCCGGAAAATGTTGTACGACGGCTGGTGGATGAGCAGCGGCACGTTCCACGTACGCAGCGCAGCCGCGAACTCCAGCGTCTTCTCGGGCGAATATTCCGAGATGCCGACATAGAGCGCCTTGCCCTGCTGGACCGCAGTCGCAAGCGCACCGGCAGTTTCTTCCAGCGGCGTGTCCGGGTCGAAGCGATGCGAGTAGAAGATGTCGACGTACTCCAGCCCCATGCGCTGCAGGCTCTGGTCGAGGCTCGCGAGCACGTACTTGCGCGAGCCGCCGCCCTGCCCGTACGGCCCCGGCCACATGTCCCAGCCCGCTTTCGTCGAGATGATCAGCTCGTCGCGATACGGCCGGAAGTCCTCGCGGAACAGCCTGCCGAAGTTGCTCTCGGCGCTGCCGTACGGCGTGCCGTAGTTGTTCGCGAGGTCGAAGTGCGTCACGCCCAGATCGAACGCCGTGCGCAGGATCTCGCGCTGCCGCTCGATCGGCGTGTCGGCGCCGAAGTTGTGCCACAGGCCGAGCGAAACCGGCGGCAGCTTCAAGCCGCTGCGCCCCACCGTGCGGAACGGCGCATCGGTGTAGCGATTTTCAGCTGCGATATGTGGCATTCACGACCTCGATGATCTCCAGCCCCGCGACCGCATCTGCCGGATCGACCGGCGGCGGCGCTCCATTCCTCAATGCCGCGACGACGCCCGCGTAAAAATCCTGATACGCGCCGGGCTCGCTCCTTACCGGCATCGCCTGATCGCCGACACCGAGCAGTCCCCAGTGCTCCTGCGGCTCCTCGCCCCAATGGGGCTTGTCAGGCCGCTCGCCCGCGCGCAGCGCCGCTTCCTGCACATCGCCATGCACCTTGACGTATGCCGCGCGAGACCCGAGAACACGCATGCGTGCGAGCGGCTGTGCGCTGAGCACGGTCGCCGTGAGATGCGACCGCACGCCCGATGCGTGCGTGAGAGCAAGGAACACATCGTCGTCGACTTCGATGCCGGGCCGACGGCGATCGAGCTCGGCATACACGTGCGTAACCGGGCCGAACAAGTGCAGCGCCTGGTCGATGAGATGAGTGCCGAGGTCGTAGAGCAATCCTCCCGCGAGCTCAGGCTCCGCGCGCTCACGCCATCCGCCCTTCGGTTGCGGCCGCCATCGTTCGAGTCGCGACTCGAAGCGCAGCACGTCGCCGAACGCCTGCTCGGCGAGCAGTCGCTTGACCGTGAGCAGCTCGCTGTCCCAACGGCGGTTGTGATAGACCGTCAACATGAGATTGCGGCGCTGAGCTTCTGCGATCACTTCGCGCGCTTGCACTACATTCACGGCAAATGGCTTGTCGACTACGACAGGCAGACCCGCCGCGAGCGCTGCCATCGCAAGCGAAACGTGCGAGTCGTTGCTGGTGGTGACCACGACCACATCATGGTCTTGCGCCCGATCCCAGATCGCCTGCGCCGAATCGACGATATTCGCCTGCGGATGCTCGCGGGCAGCTTGGGCACGACGCTCCGCGTTGCTCGTGACGATGGTCGCGAGCCGCATCCCCGGCGTACATGCGATCAATGGCGCGTGAAACGCAGCGCCGCCCAGACCGAAGCCGATGAGCGCTACCCGAACCTCGGCATCAGCGTGCGGCATCGATGGCTTTCCGCATACGGGGCGCCGGTCGAAAACGAGTGGCGACTTCGCCGACGATGACGAAACCGCAGGCGCCGTAGAAGTCGAGCGCGCGCGTGTTCGCCGTTACCCACAGAGCGGCCGAGCCGTCGTGTGTAGCGATGCGCTCGGCTTCTGCAACCAACGCACGGCCTATGCCATGACGCCATTGGCCCGGCTCGACGAACAGGCCGTCGAGCTCTGCGTCGCCGTCGTCCCGCCGCAGCACGACCGAAAAACCGAGCAGCTCGCCGCCGCTCTCGGCGACGACCGTGCGGCCGGTGGTGATCTGTTCGAGCGGCAGCTCGATCGCATCGGGGTGGGCCAGCAGCGCCTCGCGGTCCTCTTCATAGACCAGGGAAGCGCGACGCTGCAGCTCTTCGAGCGCACTCTGCTCGGCAGGAATTGCGAGTCTGAAAGTGGGACCTGCGATCACCCCGACATCCTACACGGCTGCTAATATCAGCGCCGCATGAGCTCACCGCAGATCACGTTGCAGACCGTCACTGGCGTGGACGTGGAGCTGACCGTCGCAGGACCGGGCAGCCGCAGCTACGCATTCATCGTCGACTGGCATATCCGCTTGCTGCTGGCACTGCAGTGGCTCCTGGTCGGCCATCTCGTTTACAACGGCGGCCTGCAGATGCTGTCGGAGCCTCGCGGCAGCTACGTCCTGTGGGTCTGGCTGCCGACCCTCTTCATCTACTTCTTCTATCACCCGGTCCTGGAGATCGCGATGCGCGGTCGCACGCCGGGCAAGCGCATCGCCGGCGTGCGCCTCGTCACGCGCGAGGGCGACATTCCCGGCGCGGGCGCGCTGCTGCTGCGGAACATCTTTCGCCTGCTCGACAGCCTGCCCCTGTGCTATCTCGTCGGGCTCGCAACGGTCGTCTTCACGGAACATCACGTACGCGTCGGCGACATCGCCGCCGGCACATTGCTCGTGATGGACCACGACAGCAGCCCGACCACGTTCGCAAGCACCACGGCGACCAAGAGCGGACTGTCGCCGCAGGCAGCGGACCTGATCCAGGAGTTGCTGGATCGCTGGCCGGCGCTCGACGAAAGCAATCGCGCCACGATCGCTCGCACGCTGCTGGCGCGAGTGGAGCCGCAGATCCCGGCCGAAGAACTGGCGCGGCTCGGCACTCTCGACCTGCGCAGCCGTCTCATAGCGAAGCTGGGCGGGTAATGAGCGCGGCACCCTCCGAGAATGGCGGCCTGCAAGCGTGGGCGACTTCGCGGATCGCGGCGTGGAGCGACCTCGGCCCGATCCTCGACGGCCTGGAGCGCAAACGCGACCACACGGTCACGGACACGCTGCGTGCGATCGAGCTGTATCGCGCGCTCGGCCGCGATCTTTCCATCGTTCGCCGCACGCTGCCGGCCAGCCGCATGACCCGCGCTCTCGCGCAAAGCTATGCGCGGCTGCACGCGGTCATCTATCGCAAGCCGCACAACTGGCGCGAACGGCTGCGCTCGCTCTTTCAAGATGAGATTCCGCAGGTCGTGCACGAGCTGCGCGGACATATTCAGCTGGTCGCGCTGCTGTTCGCGCTCAC
>CADEEJ010000005.1:31936-41693 GCA_902826315.1 uncultured Steroidobacter sp. | reverse complement strand
GCGATCTTCGCCTTCACGCATCAGCACGGCATGGCCGGCGAGCTGCTGAAGTTCGTGCTCGCGCATGGCGTGGTCGAGCTCTCTGTAATCTGTCTCGCCGGCGCGGTGGGCATGATGCTCGGCGAATCGCTGATCCGCCCCACGCACGCGACGCGGCGCGAGTCTTTCCGGCATGCAGCGAACAAGGCCGGCAAGCTGCTGGTGTTGTGCGCGCTGCTGCTGGTCGTGTGCGGCTTCATCGAGGGGTACATCTCGCCGAATCCGGATTTCCCGATGCTGAACCGCGCGATCATCGGCTTCGGCTTCGGGGTCGTGATGATCGGCGCGCTGACCGGGCGCCTGTTCGGCAATCACACCCGGCGCCGCATCCTGAACTCCGAATAGGCCTCGAACACCGCGCGCTCCATCTGGTTCGGCAGTGCAAGCAGCGTTGGCGCTCCGAGCGCGCGCAGCGCCGCGGCATTCTTCGTGAGACGAGCGACATACTCCTGCGCTGCCAGCGCTTCGTACGGTGCGAGCCAGCCGCTCCCCTGCCCGTGCGCCAGCGCTTGCGCTTCCGGACTCGCGAGTCCGGCGACCAGCGGCAGATGCTTCGGCAATAGCAGCCGCGTTGCCCTCGCAAGCTGGCCAGCAACAGTGGCGTCGTCGAGATCCGTCAGCATCACGACGAGGCTGCGGTGACGCACGAGCTGGCGAATCCGCAGCACTGCATTCAACGGGTTCGATTCGGCGGCCGCGGGCTGCACGGCCACCAACGTCGCACGAATCCGCGCGACCGTGCCGATGCCGCGGCCCGGCGCGATCGACGCGAGCGGCCGATCCGCGAAGATCACCAGGCCGACCTGATCGTCGTGCGCGACGGCGTGCTCCGCGAAGCGCGAGGCGATGTTCGCGTAGTGGCCGAAGCGGTCGAGATCGCCGGCGCGCAGCGCGCTCGCACGGCCGGCATCGATGGCGAGAATGATTTCGAGATGCTGATCCTCGGAGAAATCGCGACTCACTAGGCGATTGCTGCGCGCCGTCGCCTTCCAGTCGATGACGTGCTGCGGATCTCCCGGTCGATACTCGCGTAACTGCAGCACCTCGCCACCCGCGCCGAGCAAAGATCTGGCGCGCGTACCGGTACCAGAGGCGGCCGCTCGCTCGGCATCGTCGCGCAGCAGGTCGGGTGCGACACTCAACGTGAATTGCGCCGGCAGTGGTCGCGTCCACCACGCGAGCCCGAGCGGACCCGCAACGCGCGCACGCAACGGTGGCCAAGTCTGCTGGCCGAGTCGTCTCGGGGTTGCGGTCAGCGACATGCTTGCGCCCGCACCGCCGGGCACGACGAGCGTGCGCACTTCGCCGTCCATGTCGACAGCCGCGGGAGAATCGGCGGCAATTTCCAGCGTCAGCGCACGAGCAAGCCGATGCGTAAACGTCATCTGCAGCGCCGACGGACGGCCGAGAATCGCGCGCGGCTTCGTTGCGCTGATTGCAACGCCGAGGCCAGTGCGCATCATGAGCCAGCCTTCGTACGCCAGGCCGAGCAACAGCACGGCGAGCGACAGATACCACAGACGCGCCAGGTCCGGATCGCCGCTCCAATCGCCGATGATGGCCATCAGCACGGTCAGGACCGCGAGCGCGAGTGCATTCTGGCGCAGGCTCATGACGCGTCGTCTAGCGCGGCACCGGAGTTTGATCGAGCAGCTGCTGTGTGATCGTCCGCGCAGCTATACCTTCGAGCACTGCTTCGGGTGCAAGCACCAAGCGATGCGGGATCACGAGCGGAGCAACCGCCTTGACGTCGTCCGGCGTCACGAACTCGGCGCCGCGCATGCCGGCGTCGATACGCGCTGCCCGCAACAACGCAAGCACACCGCGCGTCGACAATCCCAGACTCACGTGCGCATGCTCGCGCGACGCTGCAGCGATATCCACGACGTACGCACTCAGCTCCGGCGCAACGTGCACGTTCTCGACAGCAGCTTGTGCTGCGGCCAATGCAGCGCTCGCCGCTTCTTGCTCGTGCTGAGCCGCATGTGCGTCCGCATTGCCGTACTTCGCGAGGATCTGCAGCTCGTGCTCGCGTCCCGGATATCCGAGGTCGATGCGCAGCATGAAGCGATCGAGCTGCGACTCGGGCAGCGGATAAGTGCCTTCGAACTCGCGCGGATTCTGCGTGGCGATGACCAGGAACTTGTCCGGCAGCCTATAGTTCTTGCGGTCGATCGTGACCTGCCGCTCTTCCATCGCTTCGAGCAGCGCCGATTGCGTCTTCGGGCCGGTGCGGTTGATCTCGTCCACGAGCAGCACGTCTGCGAACACCGGGCCCGGACGGAACACGAAGTCGCGCCGCTCCGAGTCGAATACGTGCACGCCAGTGATGTCGGAAGGCATGAGGTCGGCCGTGCCTTGCACACGCTTGAACACGCCGCCGAGTGCACCCGCGAGAGATTTGCTCAGCAGCGTTTTGCCGAGGCCCGGCGCACCTTGCAGCAACACGTGGCCGCGGGCTACGACCGCGACGGCCAGCGCGCGAATCACAGGCTCCATGCCGATCACGACGGTTCCCAGATCCTGTTGCAGCTTGCGTTCGAACGATTCCAGTGCGTTCATCGTGCGAGAGTCTCCGCTCGTCAAGTTCAATTCAGCTGCGCGCGGACGCGCGCGATCAAGTTGTGCAGTTCAGCGAGATCGATGCGCCGGCGCGTGGCGACTCGCTCATGCAGTTGCTGCAACCGGCTCAGATCCGCGGCCGGAATCACCGCATGACCGGCCAGCCAGTCCCACAGCGGCGCGCCGTCAGGCGCCAGGCCGAGCCGGCTGCGGATCTCGTTGAAGAAGTTCGCGAACAGCCGTTGGCCCGCAGCCGCCGGCCGCAGCACGCGCGCCATGAAACCGCCGGTCGCACGCACGAAGCTGGTGACGTCGAGCGGATTCCAGCCGCGGGTCGTGCCGCGCAGGCGCCGGGGCCCGAGCACGAACACCAGCCACAACGCCAGCAACCACATGAGCGCGCGATGCAGGCGCGAGTCGCCGAAGAACTTGTCGGGATCGTAGAAAGAGACGAGCCCCTGATGCGCGTCGTCGATGATGATGCGGCCCTGGTCGCCCAGCGACCAGCGCGCAATGTTGGCGAGCAACCGTGCGTTGTCGCGCTCGCCGATCACCTTGTTGGTGAAAAGACTGCCGTAAGCGCTGACGATGACCTGACCGTCGCCATGGGGCGTGAGCCACACCGCAGGTACGCCGGAATCGCGATTGCCGACGAGCTCGAGCACGACCGCATGGTCCGACGAAGCCTGCCAGTGCGCGCTCGGGAACTCTGAAACCGCGAGCACCGACCGCACGCCGGCGAGCAGCGGATGCTCGCCATTCGGCGCAGACTCGGTCCGCTCCGGATCGAGCAAGCGAGTCATTGCCAGCACGCTGGTCGCTGGCGTGGTGGGCGGCTCGGGCTGCTCGCCTTCTCTTGCAGGCTCGGGCGCGGGTGTCGGGGCCGCGGGCGGAATCTGCTTGAACGACAGGCCGGTCATGTCTTTCATGTGCTCGACGAACTGCACGTCCAGGCCGTCACCCATCGACCACTCCGGCGTGTCCGACAAGCCCGCGAGCACGACCAGCGTGTTGCCGGCCACGATCCACTGTCGCAGCGGCTCTGCTTCGGAGCTGCGCAGCGGATAGACATGAGGCGCTGTGGTGATCAGCACATTGCCCGTCGGTACGCCGGGCACGAGTGTCGCCAGCGCGCCGTAGCGCTCGCGCAGCGACACGACAGGAATTCCTTCGTTGGCGAGCCAGCGCTGCAAGCCCAGATAACCGTTAGGACCGGCTTCAGTGCTGAGCGGACGCGTCACGCGTTCCTGCGGCGCGTCCGGCTTAGGTGCCAACACGACATAGAAGGCCGCGAGCGCGCCAGCAGCGAGACCGAGCGTGATCAATCGGTCCTTCACGCCGTTGCTCCGCGCAGCTGCGCGTCGAGCGCGCGCGCCGCCGCAACGATCGGCTCGACTTCTTCCTGCGGCACATCGTGGCTGCCGTAAACAGTGCGCTCCGCAAGCGCCGCGACGCGCTGGAACGATTCGCGTTGTTGCGCATCGTCGAACGTAGCGCGAGCTGTCAGCTCGCGATGCGTGAGACTGCGCTCGGTGCGCAGCCGGCCGCTCTGCACGAGTGTCGTTACGAGCATGCGCAACAGCATCGATGCCTTGCGGTCGACGGGAAGATTGTCGAGATCGACCGCTGCGTCGCCTGCTTCAGGCGCAGCGCTGGCCGCAACCAAAGCGTCGCCCTGCTTGCGCCGCTCGCGAAAGATGCCGGCAGCGCGCAGCTCGTTGAGGATCACGACAACCGTCAACGCCAGGATCAAGCCGAGCGCGACGTACAGAATGCCCTTGGCGAGCGCATCGGGAACGTCCCGTTCTTCGAGCCAGCGCGACAGCCAGTTGTCCGGGCTCTCGCCGCGGCGCTCGAGCATCGAACGCAGCCAGCGCTTGAAGCGCTCGAACCAGCCCTGCGAGCGCTCGGGCTCCTGCGCGCGCAGCGAATCGAGGATCGGACGGAGCTTGCCGACGTCGACGTCGCGGGCCGCCGGCTCCTCGTACCAGTCGTCGACCTGCAGCACGTCCGAAAGATCGAAGGCGTCCAGCTCGTCGCGGGAAGTCGTGGAGAGCAGCGGCAGGTATCCGGACTGTTCCAGCGCGCGCGTGAGGCCGGGACACTCTTCTTCGAGCGCCTCCAGTCCGATCGAATCCTCGTCCGCCGAGTCGCTGCACTTCTCGATGACGGCGAGCGGGGAGGGCTCGTCCTGGCCGGCCGCCTGACACCAGGCGGCCGGCGCAGTCGCCAGCAGGACGAGAGCGACGATGAAGCGCACGAACTACGCGGCGTTGAGCGCACCGACGCGGGCGGCCAGGTCGCCGCCGTCCTTGCGCAGCTTCAGGTCCCAGTAGATCGTGATCGCGAGGCTGATGTAGAACGGCGTCACCAGCAGGCTCATCAGCACGCCGACGAGCAGGCCGCTGATCAGGCTGAACAGCAGCACGTCATCGCTGCCGCCGCCGCCGATCAGGAGCAGCGGAGTGATCACGCCGATGATCAGGCCCGCGATCAGGTAGATCACGAAGATGATGATGAAGCCGACGGTGAGAGTCGCCGCCGTGCGCCACCAGTTGCCCCACACCAGGCGATGGCTTTCGGTCAATGCATCGACCGGTCCCTTGCCCTCGAACAGCAGGACGTTGAAGCACAGCGCCAGGCTCACCATCAGGATGAAGCAGGGAATGATCAGCAGGATGAAGCCGAGCGCCAGCGCGATGATGAACAGGATCATCATGATCAGCACGAACGGCAGGCGCGGCAGCGCTTGCTGGAGCGCGGAGCCGACGCCGAGATCGCTGCCGTTGCCGATGGCGCCGATCTTGAAGTATGCGGCGCACACCATCCACATCGAGGCGATTGCACCGACCAGCGATGCGACTATGTAGCCGCCGCTGCTCATCATGTTGAGCATCGCGAACGGATCGGTCGTCGCAGCACCGCCCTGCGTGAACATGTAGATGGACTGCGGGCTGCCGGCGATGACCGTCAGCAGCGACAGTGGAATCATCTTCACGACCGAGGCTTTGTAGAGCTGGAAAGTCGTATCCAGCACGCCGCCGATCGACTGGGGCTGAGTAGGTTGTATCGACATCTGGAATTTCTCCCTGAGAGTCGTTCGATTTCGGGATCGAATCTAGGCGGGCGGATACGATAGCATCTCGGCCCATGATCCGCTCCGCCCCGTTCACAATTTGGGCACTGGCTGCGGCCTCGCTGCTCGCTGCTTTCCCCGCCGCGACCGCCGACTTGCGGATCGTTGCTTATGTCGTCGGCTGGGAATCGCCGCCGGCGATCGACCCGACCAAGCTCACGCACATCAACTATGCCTTCGGCAAGATCGAGGGCGGCAAGGTGGTGCTGCCGCATGCCGGCGCGCCCTTCCATCTCGCGCACCTGACCTCGCTCAAGGCTAAGAATCCGCAGTTGCAGGTGCTGCTGTCCGTCGGCGGCTGGGAGGCCGAAGGATTCTCGGACGCGGCGCTGACCCCCGCATCGCGCGCCGCGTTCGCCGCGAGCATCGTCGCACTCCTGCGCGAGCATGCTCTCGACGGTGTCGACCTCGACTGGGAGTACCCGGGACAAAGCGTCGCGGCAATCAAGTCGCGCCCCGAGGACAAACAGAACTTCACGGCGCTGCTGAAAACCGTGCGCGAGCAGCTCGACGCGTCAGGCCGCCGCTATCTGCTGACCATCGCCTCGGCCGATCGCGAGTATTTCGAGTTCACGCAGATGAGCAAGCTGCACGTCTACCTCGATTTCCTCAACGTGATGACCTACGACTTCTTCAACAGCCTGACGCCGACCACGGGTCATCACGCAGGTTTGTACGCATCGCCTTTTGCGGCGCCCACCGACCGGAACGCTGACGCCTCGATGAAGCAGCACCTCGCGGCGGGCATTCCGGCGGACAAGCTCGTGCTCGGCGTTGCGTTCTATGGGCGCGGTTTCGCCGGTGTGAAGCCGGAGCATCTGGGCCTGAATCAGCCGTACGAGCGCTTCGAAGCCGCTCACCCGTACGCGGAGCTGGTAGAGAAGTTCATCGGGCGCGGCGGCTTCGTGCGTCAGTGGGACGCGCAGGCGCAGGCACCCTATCTGTGGAATGCGCAAACGCGCGCCTTCATCACGTACGACGATCCGCAGTCGATCGCAGCCAAAGCGCAGTACGTCCGCAAGCACAAGCTCGGCGGCATGATGTTCTGGGAATTCGGCCAGGACTCGGGCGGCGTGCTGCTCGATACGATCGTGCAAGGACTGAAGTAACTGCAGCGGCCTACTTGATCTCGTAGACCAGGTTGATCGTCGTCAGCGTGTCCGTCTTCTCGAAGCCGACCGGCGGATCGGTGTTGTGGCGGACGGAGTAACCGACCGCCAGTGCCAGCAGGTCCGTCATCTTCACCTGCAGCGCGAGCTCGTTCTGCAGGAACGTGTTGTCCGCCCCTGCTTCGACCACGAACTTGTCGAGCAGCGACGTCGTCGCCGTGAACTTGTGGTCGTAGTCGAGCGTGCCGCGGAACACGACTTCGCTGTCGGTGTCGCCGGGCAGGATCAACACGCCCGCGTCGTCGAACGCGTCGCTGGTCTCGAAGAACTTGTAGCCGACGCCGGCCGTACCCGTGAACTTGGTGACGTCGGTGTCGATGAACTTGCGGCCGAGGCCGCTCGACACGACCGCCTGGTACTCGAAGCCGCTGAAGTCGTCGACTTCGTAGCGCACGGCACCGAACCAGAAGGTGCGGGGGCTGAAGTTGTAATCGCTCTGCTCGAACGCTGCCCAGCGCCGCGCAGTCGTGCCTTCTTCATCGGATGACGCGTACAGCCCGGAGCCGCCGAACTGATGCTTCCACTTGTCGATCTCGCTGGCGAGCTGGAACTTGGCGTTGGCGGTCGTGGTCTCGGTGTTGCCGCTGGCGATGACCAGGCCGGCTTCGCCCTTGCCGGTCCACTCGGCATGTGCCGATGAAAGGGTGAACAGTGCCGGCAGAGCAGCCGCTGCAAGAATCGATGCGCGCATGAGATCCCTCTCGGATCGTTGTTATTCGGTGGTGCGAGGGTATACGCAGCTCGCAGCCCGAAAGATCCGTGATCCCCGCGCGGGATTAGCGCTTCGTATCCTCTTCCGGCGCCTGGTCCGGGAACAGCGGAATTTTCTGCCCGGGATACCAGAACTGCAGATGACAGCCTTCGCACACTTGGTCCATCGTGTCCCCGGCGTCGATCAGTCCTTGAGGATTCTTTGCATCCGCGGCGGCGAGCATCGAGGCACCCACGTCGCGCAGCGCCTGCGCGAACGCGAGGAACGAGCCGCGATTCTTGGCGATGGCCTCCTCCGACTCGGCGGCGGTCAGGTTGCCGGGCGTGCCGTGATCTTCGAGCGCTCCGCCCTCTTTCACGACGTGACGGCCGTCCATCATGATCAGGTTCGCGCCTTCCGCGAGGATGATCGCCTGGCGGCGCACCTCCGCCCATTCCTGGTCCGTGCGCGGCTGCTTCTCGACCGTTTCCTTGCCGGTGACCGTCGTGCTGACGGACTCCCACAGGAAATCGGCGGCGGGATCGATCATGCCCGCCATGACATCCTGGATGCCGGCGATCGGCTTGAGCTGTGTGGGCGCAGGCGCTGGCGTGCCGCCAGCCTCCGCGGTGACTGAGGTCTGCTGCTGCGGCGAGCAGCCAGCGAGCACGACACACGCGGCGATTGTTTTGTAGATCTTCATGAGCGCGATGGTACACGGGTCCGCCGCGATGACCGACAAGATTACGTGTTAGCGCCGCGTTACCCGCGCCGGTTGCGGCTCGTTAACGGGCGGCTCGTTAACGACGCTCCAGTACCACCGACGTCTCGACCTGCCGTTGCGGAATCGTCCAGTACGTTCGCAGCAGCTCGGCCGCGCGCTGCGGCGGGAGCAGCTCGAACCCATGCCGCTGATAGAACGCGATCGCCCAAGTCGCCGCCGCCCAGGTTCCTACGAGCAGGCGCCGTGGGCTGCGTGCACGCAGGTACTCGAGCAACTCCGCGCCCACTCCGTGCCGTTGCCGATCCGGCCGCACGTAGGCGTGACGGATCAGATCGACGTCGCGCACCGGCTGCACGCCCATGACGCCGATCAGTCCGTCGTCGGTGTCGAGTCCCCAGAACTCGACACCGGCCGCGATCTCCTCGCGCAGCTCCGCTTCGGGCATGTACGGCTCGTGCCAGCGATCGCCCGGAATGACGCCGCGGTAGGCCACTGCCGCGGCGTTGACGATAGCCAGCATCGTCGCGAGATCCTGCTCACCGCACCGTCGAATGTTGCGCATGAGATGAGTCTGCGGCGCGCGACGATTTGCCGTCTTGGACGAAAGTGCGGCCGAGAAAGGCGCGCATCAGCCGTGCAATCTCGTCGCCCTGGTCTTCCAGCGCGAAGTGCCCGGTGTCGAGCAGGTGCAGCTCGGCTTGCGGCAGATCCTTGAGGTACGCGCGAGCGCCTGCCGCAGGGAAGATCACGTCGTTCTTACCCCATACGATCAGCGCCGGCGGCTGCCGCTCGCGGAAGAACTGCTGGAACTGCGGATACAGCGCGAGATTGGTGCGGTAGTCGTAGAACAGGTCGAGCTGGATCTCGACGTTGCCGGGGCGATCGAGCAGCGCCTGGTCCTGCACCCACGCGCTCGGATCGACGCGCGAACGGTCCGCAACGCCATCGAGATACTGCGAGCGTGTCGCCGCGAGCGTAGTGCCCTCACGCAAGGCCTCGCGCTGCGCGGGCTGACCGCTCGTCCAATACGCCCGGATCGGTTTCCAGAAGTCCTTGAGCCCTTCCTCATACGCATTGCCGTTCTGAATGACGAGCGCAGTGACGCGCTCGGGATGCTTGAGCGCGACGCGATAGCCGACCGGCGCGCCGTAGTCCATGACGTAGAGCGCGTAGCGATCCACGTGGAGCCGAGTCAGCAACGTATCCGTGAGGTCCGCGAAGTGGGCGAAGGTGTAACGAAACTGCTTGCGGTCCGGCATATCGCTGTGGCCGAAGCCGGGATAGTCCGGCGCGATGACGTGGTAGCGATCGGCCAGCGCGGGAATCAGGTTGCGAAACATGTTGGACGAGCTGGGAAAGCCGTGCAGCAGCACGATAGCCGGCGCGTCGGCGGGTCCAGCCTCTCTATAGAAGACGTTCACGCCGTCGATGCTCAG
>CADEEJ010000005.1:29040-31836 GCA_902826315.1 uncultured Steroidobacter sp. | reverse complement strand
GCGCGTCGGCGGGTCCAGCCTCTCTATAGAAGACGTTCACGCCGTCGATGCTCAGGGTGCGGTAGTGGACCGTGGGAGCGGCGAACGATGATTGGCAAAAGAGGAAAGCGAGTGCGAGCAGGACGCTCGCGAAGCGGCGAATGTTCATGAGGAGCTCCTGGCGCTTTATCTGTAACCCGTGACAACTATCTTTATAGGTTACCGCCCGGTCACCTGTAAATTCACTTTTAATTGGTTACAATGACCGCCACGTATGAGCACCACGCCCTCCCCTTTCCTATTCGTCGCCGGCCAGCCCGGGATCGACTTCCTCAACACCGCCTATGCGCCCGGCGGCGTATTGACCGAGACGATCGGCGACGGGCGGGCACTGCTGGACTGGATGGTCGGCGCGGGATTGCTCGACGAAGGCGCAGCGGCAGCGTTGGCGCGGCGCTTCGGCCGCAAGGCACTCGACGCCGCCGCGCAGGACGCCAGAGATCTGCGCGAATGGGCTCGAACGTGGCTGGCGGCCTGGCGCGCCAATCCTGGCCGCGACTATGGCGATGAGATCGCCGTATTGAACAAGTTGCTGGCGCGCGAATCCCGCAGCCACGAGCTGGTTGCGGTCAAGCGCCGGTTCGAGCTGCTCGAGCGGCCGCACTTCTCCGACGAGCACGCGCTGGTTCCGCAGATCGCCTTGCAGATTGCACGCATCTTCGTGGAGGAAGACCCGTCGCTACTGAAGGCCTGTGCCGGCGCCGACTGCACGCTGTGGTTCATGGACCGGACCAAGGCACACCGACGGATGTTTTGCAGCGCGACGGCCTGCGGCAATCGCGCCAAGGTCGCGGCGTTTCGGCGCAGAGCTCAGCGCGCGACGACGGCGTAGCGGCTCGGCGTGACGCCGAACTGGCGCACGAACCAGCGCGTGAGATGACTCTGGTCGTAGAACCCGGCCGCAGTTGCGACTTCAGCGAGGTCGCAGCCGTGGCGGATCAGTTGCTGTGCCAGCGCGATTCGCCGTTGCAGGATGTATGCATGCGGCGTCAGCCCAAGCTCGCGCACGAACGCGCGGATCAGCTGATAGCGGCTCAGGCCGGATTCCTTCGCAAGCTCGATCAACGTCACCGGCGCGGCGGGATCCGCGTCGATCTTGTTTCGCGCTCGCCTGATGCAGGCAGTCGCACCTTCATCTCTCTTCGGACGCGCCGTCGAGTGAGCAGCGAGTCGCGCAACCAAGCGCAGGACTGCGGTCTCGCACGGCATGATTGCGTCCACCTCCGCCTGCGAGCTTGCATGTCGGAACGCAGCTTCGAACAGCTGGTGCAAACTGCGATCCGCAAAGACCGGCGCGGCGAAGGTGAACGAGCGCTGCGCGACTTCCATGATGTCGGCGCGCACCGCCGCCAGGGCCGCGGGTTGGAAGTACAAAATGCGCCAGGAGCGCGGCCGGCCGCCGATCGCGTGTCCGTCGTGCACTTCGCCTGGGTTCACGCTGATGAAGGTTCCCGGCCCGGCTTCGACCTGCCCTCGCCCGCTCCACGACGCATGACCGCCGGCATCGATGAGGCCAATGCCGTACTCATCGTGCGTATGCCGCGGAAATGCGCGCGTCGTCGACGCCGACATCGCGTCGATCCCGGCGAGGGGAAAGGCATGGAATGCGATAGCGTCGCGCATGGCTGTGACTACTCTTATATTAGTGTGCCATGAACGTCCTGATTTTCGGCACCACCGGCATGGTCGGCCAAGGCGTGCTGCGCGAATGCCTGCAGGCCCCCGACGTCCAGCGCGTGACCGCTGTCGGCCGCACCGCTACGGGCATCCAGCACGCAAAGCTGCGCGATCTCCTCGTGCCTGACCTGATGGACTATCGCAGCGCCGAAGCCGATCTGCGCGGCTTCGACGCCTGCTTCTTCTGCCTCGGCGTCTCGTCCGCGGGAATGAACGAAGCGGACTACGCACGCATCACCTACGACCTCACGCTCGCCGCTGCCGAAGTGCTGGCGCGACTGAACCCGCAGATGACTTTCGTCTACGTCTCCGGAGTCGGCACGGACAGCACGGAGCGCGGCTCGGTCATGTGGGCGCGAGTCAAAGGGCGCACCGAGAACGCGCTGCAGCGGCTGCCGTTCAAAGCGGTGTACCTGTTCCGGCCTGGCGTCATCCAGCCCCTGCACGGCGCGCGCTCGAAGACTCGCGTCTATGCCGTGACGTACATGCTCGCGGGTTGGATGCTGCCGCTGCTGCGAGCGATGTCTCCGCGGCAAATCCTGACAACGGAATCGGTCGGGCGAGCGATGCTGGCAGTGGCCCGGCACGGCGCACCGAAGGCGGTGCTGGAGCCCGGCGATATTTACGACGCGGCGCGCGGCGCGTAGACCTCGGGCGGCAGGGACAAGCCGGGGCGCTCGTTGTCCCACACGATGCTCATGACACGCCACTTGCCCGCTTCGCGAACCAGCGTGAAGAAGTTGACGCCGCGGCCGCGCCGGGTCTCCTGCGGCGATTGCCAGGTGAACTCGTAGACGCTCGTCAGTCGCGCGACGTTGCCGAAGACGACCGATTCCTGCGCGACTTCCACTTCGGAGAAGCGAGTGTCGCCGTCGAGCAGTTGCCGGACGTTTTCGATGTAGGCATCGAGCGAGAACACGCGCACGAATGGCGTGCCATCCGCTTCCACGCCGGTGCGCACGAGGCGCGCTTCGGGGTGATAGAACGGACGCACTGCATCCCAATTCCGCTCCGCCGGCGCAGTGGAAACCACCTCGTACAGCGCCCGCGTCAGCTCGCGAAAATCGACTTTGTCCGTCA
>CADEEJ010000005.1:24704-28940 GCA_902826315.1 uncultured Steroidobacter sp. | reverse complement strand
GAAACCACCTCGTACAGCGCCCGCGTCAGCTCGCGAAAATCGACTTTGTCCGTCACCGCTGCTCTCCCGATTGCTCGCCTGCAACATAACAGAGCCATCCCGGCGCCCGTAAGCGATTCGTAAGTCGCTGGCCGCTAAGTTGCTCGCATGAGAGCACTCCTGTTGGCGCTACTGGTGTGCGGCGCTCCGGCATTTGCCACGCACTCCGACCTGGTCGTTCCTTCCGGATACCCGACTATTCAAGCGGCGCTCGACGCTGCCGCACCGGGCGACACGATCCGGATCCGGCCGGGCAGGTACTTCGAGCAGCTGTCGATCGCGAAGAACGTCACGATCAAAGGTGCCGGTGCGTTGTCGACGACGATCCGCGCGCCTGCGACGCTGGTGCCGGGGCCGAGCGGTCGCACCGCAATCGTCACCGTGACTGCCGGAGCCACGGCCCGCATCTCCGATCTCACCGTGAGCGGTCCAGGCGCATCCGGCTGCGACATCGCGCCGTTGGGCGTCGGGATCGCCGTGATCGAGAACGCGAAGCTCGATCTCTCCAACGCGCGCGTCCGGCGCATTCATGACACTCCGAAGCATGCTTGCGGTCACGAAGGCCAAGGCATTCGCGTCGGCGACTTCCCGGTCAGCCAGGTCGGTCAGGCGAGCATCCGCAACGTCATCATCGAAGACTACCAAGCGGAAGCGATCGCAGTGTTCGCGCCCGGATCGCACGCGGTCGTCATGCAGAGCCTCATCGACGCGCAGGTTCGACGCAACGACGTCGTCAATCCCGGTGGCGTCGTCATCGGCAACGGCGCAGTCGGTGTCGTCAAGCACAACGTCATCCGTGCCAATCGCTGCACGTCCGCCGAGATCTTCTGCGGTCCGAATCCGGCGTCCGGCACGGAATTTCAGAGCTTCGGAATCACCAACGGCCCGGGCGCGCCGCCGGGCGCGGGCACGGAGTTCTCGCATAACTGGATTGCCGCGAACGACGTCGGGATCTGGATGTTCGCCGCCGACGACTGCTGCTCGATCCACCACAACGTGCTCGCCGACAATCGCCTGTTCGGCATCCTGGTGCAGGAAGGCCGTAATGCAGTCGCGCGCGATCTGATCTTCGGCGGGCAGGTCGGTATCGGCGTGATCGCGACCTTCGTCGATGCGCAGGCGAGTCTGCATCGCGAGACGATTCGCGGCGTATCGCTCGCGCCGACGCAGGAGATCGAATGCTGCGGCTACGACGCGCGCATCATCCGGGAGTGACCGGAAGTACAAGCGTACTTATGTCGTAAGTGAGGCTCGAATTGCGCTAACGTGTCATGGAACCTGGCCATACAGGGAGATCGCCATGACCGCACCGCTCGACGAGCGCTCGATTCGCAGAATTGCCCTCACTGCCCTGGCCGGGACCAGCATCGAGTGGTACGACTTCTTTCTGTACGGCACGGCCGCCGCGCTGATATTTCCCAAGGCGTTCTTCGCCGCGGATCTGCCGCCCGTCATCGCGTTGCTCGCATCCTTCAGCACGTTCGCTGTCGGTTTCATCGCGCGGCCCATCGGCGGCATCATCTTCGGGCACTACGGCGACCGCATCGGCCGCAAGAAAGCCCTGGTCGTCGCTCTCGTGCTCATGGGCACAGCAACCACGCTGATCGGCTGCTTGCCCACGTACGCTGCCATCGGCGCTGCCGCTCCGCTGCTGTTGATCGTGCTGCGCTTCGCGCAAGGTATTGCGATCGGCGGCCAATGGGGCGGCGCCGTGCTGATCGCGACGGAGAACGCACCGCCGGAGCGCCGCGGCTTCTACGGCAGCTTCGCACAGGTCGGCGCGCCGGTCGGCGTGATCCTGGCGAACCTCGCATTCCTGTTGATCAGCGCGAACACCTCGCCCGAAGCATTCATGCAGTGGGGCTGGCGCGTACCGTTTCTCGTGAGCGTCGTACTGATCGGCCTGGCGCTGTACGTGCAGCTGCGACTCGAGGACACGGTCGAGTTCCTGAAGGTGCAAACGCGTGCAGCGCGCGCACCGCGCTCGCCGGTGCTCGAAGCTTTGCGCACGCACCCGAAGCAGATCGCGCTCGCCGCCGGCGCATTCCTGGCCGTGCAAGTGCCGTTCTATATTTTGATCGCGTTCGTGATTGCGTACGGCACGGGCACAGCCGGTCCGGCGGTGTCGCGCAATACGATGCTGGCAGCAGTGCTCGTCGGCGCGGTCGCGATGATTCCAGCGCTGTTGCTCGCTGCAGCCTGGTCGGATCGCCACGGACGTCGCGGCGTGTACATGACCGGCGCGGCGCTGCTCGCCGTCTGGAGCTTTGCCATCTTCCCGTTGATCGACACCGGCTCGTTCCTGTGGATCTGCGTCAGCCTCGCGGTCGGACAGATGCTCGTCGCGATGATGTACGGGCCGCAGGCGGCGTTCGTCGCCGAAATGTTCAGCACGGAAGTGCGCTACTCCGGCGCGTCGCTCGGCTATCAACTGGGCGCGATTCTCGGCGGCGGCTTCGCGCCGATCATCGCGACGGCGCTGCTCGCCGAATATCGGGACACCGTCGGGATCTCGATCTACATGGCGATCGCGTGCGCGATCACGGTGTGGTCGACCTGGTTGCTGGGCGAGACAGCGGGTTCGCGAGCGCGGGCGGCGACGGCTTCGACGTCGACAGCAGCTCGCTGACGAGCTGCCGCGACAGACTGCTAGCGGAACGGGCTCGCCGCGATATCTGCGTGGAGATCATCCGCTCCGCCGCACCATATCGCGTGTCCATCGCCGCTCGCGCCAATTGCGATGCGCGCCAATACCGTGTCGTCGTCGAGCGGTAGCGGCGAAAGCGGAGTAGATGTCCACTGCAAGGCCGTTGACACCTGACGGCCCGCGAACATGTGCCCTGCTGTTGCGGCCTCGCCGAACTGCGCCCATACCGCGAGCGCGTTGCCGCTGGCATCCAGCACGACCTGGAACACGAAGCTCTGTTGGTCACCTTCGCTAATCGGCGTAGCGTCTCCCCAACCCGCACCCACCGTGTAGCGCCTGGACAGCGCGCGCGTGAATCCCGGTTCCGTCACGTTGTCGTTCCATGCCGCAAGCGCATTGCCGCGGGCATCGATCGCAATGCTCCTGAGCAGAGCGTTCTCACTCTGGCCGAGCAACGTCGGTTCGGCGTCCCAGACACCATCGACGTAGCGGCTCGCGCGGATCTGGTCGTCCTCGCTGCCCTCATCCTGACTCCAGATCGCGAAGGCGGCGCCCGACGCATTCATCGCGATACCTGCGTTAGTGGAGCGGGCGTCGACAGGGGAGATCGCCGTCGGCGCATCATCCCAGTCATCGGCCTGCACATCGTAACGGCTGGCCACGATGCCTTCCGGTTGCGTCCACACGGCGATTGCATTGCCGACTGCATCGGTGGCGACCTGCGGATTCCCCGCGAAGTCGAGATCGTTCGGCGCGATTTCACCCAGGACGCGCCATTCACCGTTGGCGAATCGTGCGGCGACTATGGTCTGTTCGGTGGCCGTAAGCCGAGCCATCACCAGCACAGCGCGCCCGTTCCGGGCTACCGCAAGCCGCACCTCAGCGTTGTCGCCGTCCTCGACCAGCACGGGCGCCTGCCACTCGCCGGTCGTAGCGCTGAAGTGGCTGACCCATGCGTCACCGCTGCCCGCCAACCATGCGGCAATCGCCTTGCCCTCCGCGTCCATTCCCAATTGCAGGTCGGGCAGTGCTGCGAGGACGCCGGCTCCGGCATCGATTCGTTGCGCTGCCAGCCAAGCGCCCGCTACGTACCTGTTCGCCCATATCTGTGCGACGGCTCCGACCTGCTGGACCCACACGGCCACGGCGTCGCCATTTGCAGCGACGGCAATCTGCGGTTCCGTCGCCTTACCCTCGTTCTGTTCCGCCAATTCGAACGGCTGGAACGCGCCGTCGGTCGTAGTGAACGTCGCTTCGATAGCCGTCGCGAGCGCTTCGCCAGCGCTGCCCTTCAATTGCGTGCTGACGTCGAGTTTGTAAGAGGTGGCGGGCAGCAACTTGCCGCTCGGGCGGATCGACAGGTCCTTCCCGGAAGTGCTCGCGACGATCGACTGTGCACCGGCAACGCTTTGCAGCTCCGCCGTGCCTTTGGTCACCGTGGTCGGGTCCAACGCGGCTGAGAAGGTCAGCACGAGGTCGCCTTCGCGTGCGACGTCGTTCGCTCCATTGCTCGGCGTGCTGCTGATCACCGTCAAGGGTGAAGGTGGCGG
>CADEEJ010000005.1:14469-24604 GCA_902826315.1 uncultured Steroidobacter sp. | reverse complement strand
TATGAGCTGAAATGCAGCTCACGGCTAGTTTGACGAAGCGCTCTTCCGCGCCCAGCGGCTTAGGGTAGTTAGCAAATCTAACTTTGGAACACACGTACTAGCAATGCTCGCACCATCTGCCGGCGATCATTGCGTGGCCAGGGTCCCGTCGATCGTGTTCCAGGAATCGTTGCTGTCGTGGCCGGAGAAGATCAGCGTGAAGTCGCGCCCGCCGTTGCGGAACCACTTCGGCGCGAAATTCCACTGGAACACCGTGCGCTCGATCTGCGGCTGGAAGCGCGCACGGTAGAACACATGCCACGGTCCCCAGGGTTGCGGCGCTTCGGCCATCGTCAGTAGCGACTGCGCACCGGCGTTGCCGGAGCTGGGCCCGTACTGATTCGTGTAGATCATGCGGTCGAGCCCCGGCACGAACGTCATTTGCGGGAACGGACCGACCCCCGCTTTGTCCTGGTAGATCGGACGCCGCTTCGCGGCATCGGTCGACCAGCGCGGCTGGCCGCTGCTGTCCAGCCCCGCAAAGAACTCGTACGCGCCGCGGTCATCGATCGAAGCCGTCGCCACGCGCACCAGCATCACCCGGCCCGGCTTCTGCACGATCGTGAGCGAGCTCGCGTTCGTCACTTCCGGTGCAACCGTATAGACGTAGGCGTCGCGCGCCGCGGTGTTGTCGCGGCCGAACTGCACGAAGCTGCCGTAACTGATGTGGTCTCGGGAGCGGACGAACTCGACCGCGAGGCGTTTCCACGTGCAGCCTTTGTCGGCGCTGCGGTGGAGCACGAATCTCTGGTAGCCCTGCGCGCCCGCGCCCGGCGTCACCCACACATACAACACGCCGCGGATGCTGATCGGCGCGCCATGCCCTTTGCCGGTGATCGTCGAGCGACACGCGCCGCCCTTGCCGCCGAAGCGATTCACGCCGCGATAATTATTGCTATCGCCCTCGACGCGCGCGACGCCGAAGCTCGCGCGGCCGCTGCTCTCGGTGCCGCCGAAACCGCCGCCGTCGCCCCACACCGCGTACTGGTGATTGTCGTTCGACCACGTCAACGGCCAATTGTCGCTACCTTGCGCCGCTCGACGATGCGATGACGCCTTGAACGAAACTCCGGTGATGACTGCCGTCGTCTTGTCGGCGATCTGTGCAGCGTCAGTCGCATCACCACTCGCATCGGCAAGCGCTTCGTCAGCAGCCGCTTCTTCCGCTGTCGGAGATTCTGGCGCTGGTGTCGGCGCAGGCTCAGGAGCCGTCGGTGCCGGTGCTGGATCCGCAAGCGCAGTAGGACTCGGCGACGCTGGCGTGCTGGGTTGTTGACTACTCGTTGCGGGCGATTCGCCCACTGCAACCGAGCCACCACCCGAACCGGATCCGCACGCTGCAAGTAGCAGCAACACGAGAGATGAACCGGCGACCGGAATTTTGCGCGACCGATTTTTGATCATGGGTGACGAAACGTGATTCGTGCGCTGCGGTTCCGCCGATTCCTGTCTCTGTATTACGACTTTCGAACATCCATCCAACGATCGTCGTCCGTGCGATGGATGCGCATCGATCTTGCGATCCGCCCAAATTGATCCCTCGCGCAGACTCGGCAGCGCGCCGCCGACCTGACTAACTGTCGGCGTGACGAAGATCAGCGTGATCATCGCGGCGAGTCCGCACGACGTGCAGGCCGACGGCATCAAGAAAGCTGTCGACGCGCACGACGACCTGCGCGTGATCGGCGACCGCGTCATCGCGTTCGAGCAGATCGCCTCCACGCTGACCGTCGTGCCTCGCCAGCAACCGTGCGCGCTAGTGCTGGTGGGCTCGCGCGTCGACCTCGGCACCAACGAACAGCGCTGGCTCGAAGAGCGTCCGCATCTCGTCGTGCTGCGGGTCGAGGTGGTCGGCGATGTCGTTCGCATCGGACTGCTCGATCCGAACATGCAGATCATGCTGCAGTACCTGCGCGATCTCGTGGAGCGCGCCGGCCGCGATCCACTCGATCGCACCTCGCGCCTGCAGCTGCATCCCTCGCCGCTCGACGAAGCGGGTTCCTTGCAGCAACAAGGGCAGCCGCTCGAACCGCGACCGTTGCTCGACGCTGCAATCGTCTGGATCCAGGCTGTGCTGCGTCGTGCCGGTCTCAAGCTGCAAGGTGAAGAGCAGAACCCGGCTGCCGCGGACGAAGCGCTCAACGACGCCCTCCGTCGCGCGGATGCGAGGAGCGAGCCACTCGCGGCACTCGCACGACGCCTCGATCTGTCCGCGCTCGAATTTCGCCTCGTGTTGCTCGCGCTCGCGCCCGAGATCGATACGCTGTATCAGCGTTGCAGCGTTGAGTTGCTCGGCGAAGTCGGTCGCCGTGTCGGCACGCTCGGCCTATATGCCGCACTGCTCGGCGATCCAGTCGCCGTGCGTCGCGAGCTGGCAATTTGCGGCAACCTTGCGCGCTGGCGTCTGTTCGAAAGCCGCGCCGGCCATGGCTTGCCGGCCGCCGACGAGTCGCTGCACCTCGATCCGTGCGTGCTCGAATGGCTGCTCGGCGATCGCGGCGCGCTGGAACAGGATGCACGCCTGCGCAATGTGCTACGCCAGGCGCCGTGGCCAGGCGCGAGTTTGATCGAAGACGTCGACGAGATTCGCCAGGTCGCCAACCAGCTGCAACTCCTGCAGCAGCCGGTCCATTCATCGCGCAACGGCGCGCGCTGGTTGCTGTTCAACGGCGATCAGACGCCGACGTGGTACGCGCTGCTCGAACGCGCCGGCGACCTGCTCGACTTCCCGCCGCTGCGCGTGCAGACCTCGCGCATCGTCACGCTCGACACCGCTGAGAACGGCGAGACCGCGCGGCGACTGACGCGAGTCGCTCGCCTGTCGCATCGTCCGCTGCTGCTGGACGCCGCGAAAGTCGATGCGACGCCCGAGAACGACACGGCGCTGCGCTCGCTCCTGACGGAAATCGCAGCCGGCAAGTGCCGCGCCGGGATCGTCTGCACGAACGTTTCGCGCTTCATCGGTCTGCTCGGCATTCAAGCCATCAAGATCGTGCCGGACAGCTGCGTGCCGCAGAACGCACGCCGGCGCAGCCTGAAGGTTGCGACGAACCGGCTCGGCATCCAGCTCAACGACGACTTGTTACAGCTGCTCGAACAGCAGTTCCCGTTGCAACCCGACGGCTGGGAACGCGCTTTGCAGCTCGCACGCGCACGACGCCTGCCGACCGACACACCCGCGCAGCTGACGCCGCGCTTCGTCGCCGCATGCCGCGACGTCGCGTCCGAGACCGTCTCGAACTTCGCGATGCGCCTCGACCCGCATTGCACGATCGATGACGTCGTGCTCCCGGCCGAGCGCAGGGACCAGCTCAAGCAGATCGTGAACGGCGTGAACTTCGCGCGCCACGTGCTCGAAGATTGGAAATTCGGCGAGCAGCTGACCTACGGCCGCGGCGTCACGGCAATGTTCCACGGCGCCAGCGGCACCGGCAAGACGATGTCGGCACTCGCGATCGCCGGCGAACTTCAGAGCCAGGTGTTGCGTATCGACCTGTCGCGCGTCGTCAGCAAGTACATCGGCGAGACGGAGAAGCATCTCGATGCAGTATTCCGCGACGCCACGCAGTGCGGCGCCGTGCTGCTGATCGACGAAGCCGATGCGCTGCTCGGCAAGCGCGGCGAGATCAAGGACGCCCACGACCGCTACTCGGTCATGGAAGTCTCGTTCCTGCTGCAGCGGATCGAGTCGTACGACGGCGTCGCGATCTTCACGACGAACGCCCGCCAGAATATCGATCCCGCGTTCCTGCGCCGCCTGCGCTTCATCATCGAGTTCCCGCGTCCGGACGCAGCAGCGCGTGAGGACATCTGGCGACGCTGCCTGCCGGAGGACTCGTATCAGATCAGCGACGCAGAGTTCCGGCAGCTCGCGCGCAAGATCGACATGACCGGCGGCCACATCCGCCAGATCACGCTGCAGGCCGCGTTCCTCGCGGCGGCCGCGAAGACCAGGATCACGCTCGAACACATCGCACTGGCAAGCCGTGCAGAGCTCGCGAAGCTCGGCATGCCGCCTGTGTCGCTCGAACTGAGGGCGGCCTGATGAGCGCCGACGCCATCTTCAACGTGACGCAAGCGCTGACGGTGCGGCTCGAAGCAGCGCTGCTGGCGTCGGGTGTGCCGGGTACGGTGTTCGTCGGACCGCTCGACGATCCCGACGCGAGCGGCGCTGCGTTGATCCTGTTCCTGTACCGGATGATGCCGAATGCCACGTTGCGCAACCGCGAGCATCGCGTCGTCAACGTCGCACCGCCGCCGCAGATCATCGTGCATCACGACTCGCTGCCGCTCGACCTGTACTTCCTGATCACTGTCGGCACGCGCCCCGGCCAGAGCGAAGAGCCGATGCTGCGCGCACTCGGCTACGCGATCCGCGAGCTGCAGACGGATCCGAACCTCACCGGTCCCGGCGTCGATCACGAAACTGTTCACCTGTCGCTGGAGCCGCTGACGACCGAGGAAGTGAGTCGGGTGTGGGCGCTGTTCCCTGCGGCGAACTACCGCACGTCGATCGCGTACCTCGCCTCGCCGGTCTGGATCGATCCGGCGCAGCCGCCCGTGCAGCCCGCAGATGTCATCGAAGACCAGTTCCACTCGGCGCCGGGCGGCGTGGAGGGTCACGCGTGAATCCGCAGTTCGAATACACGGCGCTCCCCGAAAAAGCCTGGCAGCGCAGCGTGCGGCTCGCCGTGGACGTGGTCGACGCCGTCACGGGCGAGCTGATTCGCGACGGCATCCAGGTCAGCGTCAAGGAATTTCGCGGCGAGCCGATCGTCAACGCGAGCGGCCGCTTCGTATGGCTCATCGAGCCCGGTGTCGTGCCGACTGAAGTCGTCGTCGACCCGCAACGCTTGCCGTATCTGAAGCAGACGCGGCCGGTGCCGCCGCCCGATCTACCGCCGCCGCCGCGCACGGCTCAATACAACATCGTGCGTGTCGAGCTGCCGCCGACTCCCGCCTATCCGTTCGAAGCCGGCACGACCGCCGTGCGCAGCACGCTCATTCGCAACGACGCGGAATTTCCCGCGGTGCCGTTCCCGCTCGACGAAGTGTGGCTGCAGTGGAGCGACGACAACCTCCCGGCGCCAGGCTGGACCGACGCGCCCGTGCACGCCGAAACGAACGCTGCCGGCGACTTCGCCGTGATCGTGCGTCTGGCGATCAATCAGATTGCCCGCACCGACGCGCAAGGCCGCATGCAAGTGCGCGTCGCCGCCACGCACGCCGGCGTCACGAAATTTTCACCCCCACTGCATATCCGGCCCGGCTACGTCGCCGACGTGACGCCGGGCCTCGCGTGGAACCAGTTCACGCCTTGATACGGGCCTCCAGGAGAGCATCGTCATGACACAGCAGACCTCGTCAGACCCTACGACTGACACCACTGGCTGCGGCAAGGACCCGGCCCCGCAACCGCACGGCAAGGATCCCACCAAGGATTGCACCAAGCCGCCCTACTCCAAGCAGCCGCCGCCGCTCGAGCCCGTGCCCGAGAAGTGCGAGGTCTGTTGCACCTGCCCGCCGGCGCCCGAGCCCGACGGCACCTGCCTCGACGAGCTGATCCGCCAGGAAGCGGCCACGGCCGCGGTCGGCGAGGAGGCGAAGAAATCCAAGCAGGAGCTCGAAGGCTTTCTCGCGAAGCTCAAGTCCGCGACCGAGAAGTACACGCCGGAGAAGTACACGGAGCTGGTCGAGCGCTGGAAGGAAAACGACAAGCTGCTCGCCGGCCTCATCAAGAAGCTCGTCTGCAACATCCCGTGCTGGTACTGCGTGATCGAATGCGAGATCTGCCCGCTGCTCAACGCGATCGCGCGCGACGAGCGCGAGCTGAACGGCACCGACCAGCTGTACACGACCGCCAACAGCCTCTACGACCAGCGCTACTGGCTGTGGCGCGAATGGCAGATGCGGCTTGCAGCCTTCGACCGCGTGAGCAAGGTGATAACGGCCTGGCAGGATCCGTACACGACCATCGACACTGCCTTGAAGACCGTCAACACCGACGGCACTGCGGCCAACGGCGGCAAGATGCTCGGTCCCGAGCTCAACAAGCTGCTGTACGACGTGTTCTTCCGGCTCGTGCCGCTGCACCTGGCGATCGCGCCGCCCGCGGATGTCGCGGTCACCGCGATCGGCAAGAAGTACGTCGAGCTGTGCCCGTGCGACAAGCCGGGCGACCGCGACGACTGCTGCGGACCGAACATCGGCCCGCTCAGCGTGCGCGAACGGCTCATCGGACCGCAGCCGTTCCTGATCGCACCGGAGTCGTTCCCGGATCTCATCTGCTGTCTTGCGAGCAAGGCGTACCAGCCGGCGAAGGCCGCCCTCGCAGCCGCAGCCGCTGCGTTCGCCGCGATGGATGCGCAGATCGAGGCAAAGAAGGCCGGCATCGCCGCGCGCCTCAAGAGCCTGCCCACCGACGCGAAGATTCGTCTCGGCAAGACCATCGAGTGCTGCAAGGACTACTACAAGCCCAAAGACGGCAATGGCGGCAAGTGCTGTGACGACGGCAAAGACGACGGTAGCGGCGGCGGCACGCAACAGACCGGCGGCACTGCCACACCCGCAACGAATCGCACGACAGCGTCCTGACACGAGCGCGGAGAACTCCCATGCCCGAATATTTGCGACCCGGCGTATTCATCGAGGAAGTCGAGCGCGGCCCGCGCCCGATCGAAGGTGTGCCGACCAGCACCGCGGCGTTTCTCGGCGCAGCCGAGCGCGGTCCGATCAAGCCCCGCATGGTGACCAGCTACAAGGAGTACACGCGGTACTTCGGCGGGGTGTTCGGCGACAGCAACTTCCTGCCGTATGCCGCCAGCGGCTTTTTCGAGAACGGCGGCAAGCGCCTGTACGTCTGCCGCATCGTCGGCGAGAACGCGACGCCCGCGCAGGCAGAAGCCGGCGACTTCTTCCTGCGTGCCGCAGGCCCGGGCAGCTGGGGCTTGCGCTTGTGGGCATCGGTGCGACCGAGCACCACTCGCGATAGCACCGGCAACCCGGTCGGATTCCGCATCAGCGTCGCGTACTTTCGCAAGGACGACGCGCCATTCGATCCGTTCGATCCTGCGAACGCGACGCGCGTGCCGCAGCCGTACATCGAAGACTACGACGACCTCGTAACCGAGGAGAGGCTGCCGGACTACTACGGCAAGCGACTCAACTTCGTCGATCTCGACAAGGGCCCGCAAAACCAAGGGCCGGATGTCTCCGCGCTGGTGGTGCTCGTGCGCAAGCCCGGCGTCGCCGTCGGCGCCGCACCCGCCGCCTTCAACGGACTGCTCACCGATCAAGGCGCCGAGGATCAGGCGCTCGACTCCGGCGACTATCGCGGCGAGCCGGTCGGCCTGCGCACCGAGCCGCAGGGTCTCGATGCGCTCAGGCTCGATCCGTACCGCGAAGTCGCGCTCGTGTACGCACCGGCCGTCGACAAGGACACGCAGCTCGCGATCATCAGCCATTGCGAGAACATGCGCTTCCGCTTCTCTGTGCTCGATGCCGACAAAGGCAAGTCGAACCCCGGCGATCTCGACCCGCGCACCACGATCACCGACACCTCCTACGCGGCGCTCTACTACCCGTGGCTCGCGATCGCAGACCCGACCAGCGGGGCGCGCAAGATCGTGCCGCCGGGCGGTCACATACTCGGCGTGTTCGCACGCACCGACGTCGAGCGCGGCGTGTTCAAGGCGCCGGCGAACGAAATCGTGCGCGGTGCGCTCGATCTCGAATACGACATCAACGACGGCCACCAGGAAGTGCTGAACCCGCGCGGCGTGAATGCCATCCGCCGCTTCCCGGGCCGCGGCATACGGGTCTGGGGCTCGCGCACGCTCGCCTCCAACAGCCTGTGGAAGTACGTCAGCGTGCGGCGCCTGTTCATCTTCATCGAGCGCTCGATCTACGAGGGCACGCAGTGGGTGGTGTTCGAGCCGAACGATCCCCGGCTGTGGGCGCGCGTCAGCGACACGATCCGCCTGTTCCTGCGCACGCAATGGCGCGAAGGCGCGCTGTTCGGCCGCAAGGAGGAGGAAGCGTTCCACATCACCTGCGACGAGTCGGTGATGTCGCGGGACGACATCCTGAACGGCAAGTTGATCTGCGAGATCGGCATCGCGCCCGTGCGGCCGGCCGAGTTCGTGATCTTCCGCATCTTCCAGAACACGGCCGAAGCGCCGCGCTAATCGGGAGCCGCCATGGCACGCAACGACCCCCTACGGAATTTCCGCTTCCGGCTCGAGATCGACAATCTCGCCATCGCCGGCTTCAGCGAAGTGGCCATCGCCGAGACCACGATCGAAGCGATCGACTATCGCGAGGGCACCGACCCGCCGCACGTGCGCAAGCTGTCCGGGCTCACCAAGTACGGAAACATCACGCTCAAGTACGGCATCTCGGTCGGCACCGGCGCGCTCGATCTCTTCAACTGGCACAAGGCGGTGTCGGACGGCTTCATCCTGGAGCAGCGCAAGCGCATCACCATCGTCGTGCAGGACGAGGCCGGCCAGGACAAGACGCGCTTCGTGATCAGCGACGCGTGGCCGGTGAAGTACGACCCGAGCGACCTCAACGCCAAGGGCAACGAGGTGATGATCGAGATGCTCGAGTTCGCCAACGAAGGCATCGAGCGCAAGAACTAGGCAGGTGACCCATGCACACCAGCACCCACACTAGCACTCCGGGCTTTCAGACCGAGATCGAGTTCGAGCTGCCGCGCGGCTACGTCGATAGCAGCGGCACGCTGCACCGTCGCGGCGTGATGCGGCTGGCGACGGCGGCCGATGAGATCCTGCCGCTGCGCGACCCACGCGTGCAGGGCAACGAGGCGTATCTCACGGTGATCGTGCTGTCGCGCGTGATCGTGCGGCTCGGCTCGCTCAGCGACATCCACACCGGCGTCATCGAAGGCCTGTTCGCCGCCGACCTCGCGTACCTGCAGCGCTTGTACGAGCGCTTCAACTCGGAGGACGGCACCGAAGGCGCCGAGAGGCCGCAAGCAGGCGGCAACGGCCAGGCCCTGCGCAGGATGACCACGCTGGGGGAAGCCTGAAGGCCTATCCCGTGAAGACGCTTTACGAGGAAATGGCCTTCATCGCGATGCACTTCCACTGGTCGCCCGGCGATCTGCTGCGCCTGGAGCACCGCGACCGCCGTCGCTGGTGCGCCGAGATCTCGGCCGTCAACCGGGCGCGCAACGGCACGCCGCCGAATCCGTTCGACGTGTGAGGTCCCATGGCGCGACTTGATCCGCTACGCGGCTTCCGCTTCCTGGTCGAGATCGAGGGCATCGCCAGCGCCGCGTTCTCGCGCGTGAAGGGTCTGTCGCGCGAGATCAAGCACGAGGCGTTCCGCGAAGGCGGCGTCAACGACTACGAGCACAAGCTGGTTTCGCAGGTGTCGTATCCGTCGCTGGTGCTCGAACGCGGGCTCGCGCTGACGAACCTCTGGCAATGGACGCAGGACGTCGCGAACGGCCAGGTCGTACGACGCAAGATTTCGATCCGGCTGCTGACCGAAGGCGGCATCCCCGCACCAGGCCTCGCGTGGCACGCAGACAGCGCCTTCCCCGTGAAGTGGAGCTGCACCGATCTCGACGCGTACTCGTCGCAAGTACTGATGGAAAGCGTCGAGCTCGCCCACCACGGCCTGCGGAGAGACCTGTGAGGTGCCGGGTTAAATTTCGGCCCATAACTCAGCACCGCAACATTGCATGCTGCGCTGCTCAGTTATGGACCCGTTTTAAACCCGGCACCGTCCCCGCCTGGCGGCCGCTGACGCTGTGTTGGGCGCATCCGGCTCGACGCGCAGCGCCGAGTATCGCGCGGACGATCCGGCAGTCGACGCATCAGCACTTTCACTCGACGTTGCAACTGCATGTCGCGGCAACGATGCCTTTGCGAGAACGTGCATCGACAGTGACGACGCTGCTGCCTGGGACGACTACTGCTACGCGCCTCATCAACGCGACGCACACGGAGCATCGCTCCCGCACGTTGCATCACATTCGCACGAACACGTCTCAGGTCCAGCGCCAGTCGACGAGTGTCCTGGCTCGGCGGGTCGAGCGTGTCCATACGGTGTCGATGACGAATGT
>CADEEJ010000005.1:11166-14369 GCA_902826315.1 uncultured Steroidobacter sp. | reverse complement strand
ATCGAGCGCGAGCGGCGAGGGCTCTGAGCCATGTCACAGCAACAGCTCAAGAAAGCGACCATCACCGTCCTGGCCGGCTCCGACAAGGGCAAGGTCATCGGCGTGCTGTTCAATCCCGCCGAGTACAGCTTCGAGCGCGCGAATGCTTACAAGGCGATGCCGATCCCGGGGCTCGGCACGCCGCTGATGCAATTCGTCAACGGCGAGCTCGACACGTTGTCGATGGAGCTGTTCCTCGACGACTACACCGATCCGGAAGGCCCGACGTCGCGCGAGAAGAAGGAGCAGAAGCCGCTGCTCACGCGGCTCAAGGACATCTCGAAGCTGCTGGAAATCGATCGCGACCTGCACGCGCCGCCGCCGGTGCGCTTCAACTGGGGGCCGATGGAGTTCACGGCCGTCATCGACAAGCTCGGTCGCAAGGTCACGCGCTTCCATCCCGACGGCACGCCATCACGCGCCAGCCTGTCGGTGAGCTTCAAGGAATACCGCACGCTGCGCCGCCAGCTCGAAGAGCCGCGGCGCGAGTCCGCCGATAAGAGCAAGCGCCGCGTAATCGTCGGCAAAGACAGTCTCTGGCTGCTCGCGGCGCGCGAATACGACCAGCCGCGCGAATGGGTGCGCATCGCCGAAGCCAACGACCTCGACGATCCGCGCGAAATCGCCGCCGGCGACTGGCTGATCGTCCCGCCCATGGAGAACCCCGGTGGAACTGGCGACCCTCTCTAAGAAGTACGGCGAGTTCTACGCGCCGGCCTTCTCGCTGCGCGTCGGCGCGGACGACCTGATCCGCGATGCGCTGGTCGCCGTGTCGCAGGTCGAGGCCGACCTGGTGCTCGGCGCAGCCGGTCGCTTCAGCTTCACGGTCGTCAACGCCTACAACATGGACAAGCGCGCGTTCTTCACCGGCCGCGGCAAGAACCTGCTCGACCTGCTGACCTTCGGCGCCGAGGTCGACGTGTACATGGGCTACGGCGACGCACGCGCCATGCCGCGCATCGCGAGCGGGCTCATCACCGAGATCACGACCAACTTCCCGGAGTCCGGCTCGCCGGAGCTGTCGATCGCAGGCTACGACCACGCGTTCCCGCTGACCAACGGCAAGAGCACGCGCACCTGGACCAAGGCGCGCGACAGCGACGCCGCGCACGAGATCGCGAGCTTCCACAATCTCAACGCGCAGATCGAGGCGACCAAAGAGACGCACGCGCAGATCGAGCAGAACAACGAGAGCGACCTGGAATTCCTCAAGAAGCTCGCGGACCGCAACCACTTCGAGCTGTTCGTCGACGAGCAGCGCACCCTGCACTTCCACAAGCCGAGCGACAAGGCGGACGCGGTCGTACGCCTCGCGTGGGGCGAAGGACTGCTGAGCTTCAAGCCGGAAGCGAACCTCGCCGGGCAGATCGCGAAGGTGGAAGTTCGCGGCTGGAACCCGAAGACCAAGGAAACGATCGTCGGCAGTGCGACGGCGGGCGAAGAGTCCGGGCTCGACGGCAAGAGCTCGAGCGCCGGCAGCCGGCTCAAGCGCTTCGTCAAGGATCCTTCGAAGCAGCCGACGCTGCGATTGCGCCAACCGGTGTTCACGCAATCCGAGGCGAACGCACGCGCGAAAGCTGCTCTGAACGAGCGCGCCAAGCAGTTCCTGACCGGCGATGCCGAAGCGCTCGGCCTGCCGGAGATCCGCCCCGACCGCAACGTGCAGCTCGACAACCTCGGCGCGCTGTTCTCGAAGACGTACTACGTGCAACAGGCGACGCACAAGGTCGACGGCAACGGCTATCGCACCCGATTCAAGGTGAAGGAAACCGCACTATGAGCCTCGCAGCAGCAGCCGCGGCAGCGCCGCGCGAGACCAGCGTCGAGGACGGCGGCTACGTCAAAGGCGTCGGCATCGCCATCGTCACGCAGAACAAGGATCCGGACGGCTTCGGCCGCGTGAAGGTGCGCTACACCTGGTTCGATCCGCCGCGCGAAAGCGTGTGGGCACGCGTCGCGCTACCGATGGCCGGCGACGACCGCGGCTTCGCCATGATTCCGGAAGTCGGCGACGAAGTCGCGGTGTGCTTCGAGCGCGGCGACCTGCGCTTTCCGATCGTGGTCGGCGCGCTGTTCGGCGGCAAGGCGAAGATTCCGTTCAAGAACGGCGACGGCAAGAACGACCTGCGCATCATCAAGTCCCGCGCCGGCCACACGCTGACGTTCAACGACGGCGAGAAGAAGTCCGTCGAGCTCGCGCTCAAGGACGGCAAGAAAGTTCTGATCGACGACAACGGCATCGCCGTGCAGGACGACAAGGGCAACAAATTCAAGATCGATAGCTCAAGCGGCGGTATCGAGATCAGCGCCAGCGGCAAGCTGTCGATCAAAGCCGCATCCATCGAGCTCACCGCAACCGGCACCTGCGACGTGAAGGCGAGCGGCAAGCTCGCACTCAACGGCGCAACCGTGATGATCAACTGAGGAACGCGCCATGGGCCAACCCGCCGCACGCGTAGGCGACATGACTTCACACGGAACGCCGCTGAGTCCCGGACCCGGCTGCCCGACCGTGCTGATCGGCGGCATGCCCGCGTGGCGCGCAGCCATGGACACGCACATCTGCCCACTCGTCGACGGCGTCAAACCGCACGTCGGTGGCGTCGTTGCTGTCGGCAGCGTGACGGTGCTGATCGGCGGCGCTCCGGCGGCTCGCGTCGGCGACATGGTCGTCGAAGCTGGCGCGCCCAACGCGATCGCCCTCGGCGCAATGAACGTGCTCATCGGGTGACGCATGGCATTCGATGAGCACAAGGAATTCCTCGGACGCGGCTGGGCCTGGCCGCTGATGCTCGATGCGCGCACCGGGGAAGTCGCAGAGGCGCAGTACGAGGACGACATCCGCCAGGCGATCCGCATCATCATCGAGACGGCGCCGGGCGAGCGCGTCATGCGCCCTGACTTCGGCTGCGGCATCCACGAGCTGGTGTTCGCGCCGATGGACAGCGAAACACTGCAGCGCGTGCGCTCAGTCGTCGCGGACGCGCTGCGCCGCTACGAAGCACGCATCGAAGTCATGGACGTCAACGTCGAGGAGGCACGCGAGCTCACCGACGGACGCCTGCTCATCGAAGTCGACTACCGCATCCGCAAGACCAACCAGGTCGGCAACCTGGTGTTCCCGTTCTACTTCCGCGAAGGAGGCCAGCGGTGACGGATCGCGA
>CADEEJ010000005.1:9745-11066 GCA_902826315.1 uncultured Steroidobacter sp. | reverse complement strand
CGTACTTCCTGCCGCCGCCCGGCCTTTCGGTGCTCGCGCTGCCCGAGCCGCTGCCAGACCGCTGGGTGCTGAAGAACTTCGCGGATGCGGGCGCGACGCGGTTGCAGGTAGACCCCGCGCTCGGCTTGACGCCGGAAGCTCTCGTCGAGATGGCGGGCAACCAGTACCGCATCGTCGCGAGCGAAGGCGATCTCCTCACGATCGAGCCCGGCGTGCAGAGCGCAACCGGCCTCGCGCAAGGCACCGAGCTGACGCGCGTAGGCACGTTCGTCCCGTTCGGCGGGACCGCGCGCAACCAGCAGCAGCACATCGTCTACTTCGGCGACAAGGATCTGTTCAACGTCGAAGCGCGCGCCGTGTTCGAAGTATTCGGCACCGACAACCAGCTCACGGGCGCGCAATGGGAATACTGGGGCAAGACCCCGACCGAAGACGAAGTGAAATGGCGCGCGCTCACCCACCTGCCCGACGACGTGAAACGGCCCGGCGCTCTGCGTCTGGAAAAGCCGGAAGGTGCGATGGAGCCGCGCGACGTGGGCAACGCGAAGGGTGCGCGCTGGATCCGAGCGTTGCAGACCACGGTCGCAGACGCCGGTGCCATTCTCAGCAGCGATGCGCTCACCATCGCTGTGAATCCCGGTGCCAACGCCGCGGAATGCGCGGACGCGCCCGACGGCCCGCCGACCGATGGCTTCACGAACGCTACAGCGCTGGTCACAACCAGCGTGTTCTATCCGCTCGGCAAGGCGCCGAAGCAATTCGACACGTTCTATCTGGGCTGCGTCGACGCGTTCTCGAAGCAGGGTGCCGAGGTGTCGATCTGCTTCGAGCTGGCTGACCCTTCGACGCAATCGTACGCGGCTGTGCGCTCGGGCCCGTATGCAAACAAGGTGCTGGCAAGCGCCGGCGCAGACGGCGCACTGCATCTCACGCTGGTGAAGGGCAACGGCGAGCTCGGCAAGTTCTATAACCGCGATCCGCTGCAGCCCAAGAGCGCCGACGGCGCACTCGTCACGCTCGATTTGAAGCCCGCCTGGCGCCTGCCGATCTGGGCCAACACCAATGCCATCCCGTTCCCCTTCGGCGGGATGCTCAACACGCAGACGATCACCGTCGCAGTGACGTCCGGTCCAGCCGTGTATCTGTATACCGAGCTGCTGCAGCTGCCGTTCTTCAGCGGCTTCGTGGCGCTGGCGCCGCTGCAGACGACGCGTGCCAACGCGAAGATCGACTCGCTCGTGTATCTCGAGGCAGCTAACGCGGCGCAGTCGCTGTTGTTCGCGGCGTTCGAAGGCAAGCTGTGGAAGCATTCGGCCGATCC
>CADEEJ010000005.1:0-9645 GCA_902826315.1 uncultured Steroidobacter sp. | reverse complement strand
AACCTGGCGGTCGACACCACGACTCTCGTCGACTCGCCCGCCTCCGCCGACGCTGCGGCAACGCTCGCGGGTGGATCGGTCGACGTACAGAGGAGCGGCAACACTGCTCTGTTCGCCGCGACGGTGCGCACCAATGCCACGAGCTGGCTGACGACATGGACGCCGTTCGCCGCCGGCACTGCGCCGAAGTTCTTCGAGGCACGCGTCCCCGACGGTGCAGGCCCGCTCGGCGGCGCGCCCACGATCCTCGATCACTACGTGGTCGTACCCGGCGTGCTGGCCGATGCGTGGATCGCATCGTGGGATCCCTCGCTGCGCCGCCAGATCAACATCGTCTTGAAGATGGGCGTGGTCGTGCCGGCAGCGTCGACGCCGATGGCCCCCGGCGACATCGTCGGATTCGCCAGCGGCTCCGCGACGCGCGACTTCGCGATGGTGCAGGACTTCGGCACGACGCTCGGCGCAGAGCGGTTCTATGCGCTCGACGAAGACGACATCGGGATCGGCTTCGCCAGCCCGCAGCTGCTCGTCTATCGTCGTGCGACGTCCAGCAGCGCGCTCACGAGCGGCGCCGTCCAAGGCTCGAACATGGAGCTGGCATCGGGCGACACCGCAGTTGTGAACGAATGGCTGCTGATACAGACCGGCGCTGCTTCGTTCCGGATGTGCCGTGTCGGCACCGTCAACAGTACCGTGACGCCGTGGCGCGTCGGCCTTGCTCAGAGCCCGGGAGCCAACGCGCCGTCCAGAACGTACTGGCATGCCCAGGCGCTGGTCGGACGCTACGCACCGTACTTCGAATTGAATGCGGTCGATGGCAACTGGGATGCCGCGCTGCTCGACCGCATCGAGTTGAAAATCGACGGCGGCGTTCCTGAGATGCAACGTGGCGCCGCGTTCAAGCGCGACGGCAATCAGCCGCGCCTGATCGTGCTGGCACAGAACTGGGACACGCTCGCGAACACCAACACGACGTTGCAACTGAACGCAGCCGTCGGTGCTTGGCTGCGGCAGCTCGGCGACACTGCATCGAACCCCGAGCTGCAGTGGGAATACTGGAACGGCACGAACTGGGCGCAGCTCCTGCTGCAGCAGGACCAGACGCTGAACTTCAAGCAGACCGGCCGCCTCGAGTTCAAGGTGCCGCCGAGCCTCGCGCCCACCGACGTCAACGGCAAGGTCAATCACTGGATCCGCGCGCGCCTGATCGGCGGCGACTACGGCCAGGAAAAAGTGCGCGTGATCACCAAGACGATAGGCACGGACACGACCGAGCAGACGATCGAGCGCTCGCCCGCTGACCTGCGACCGCCGCTCGTCGTGCGCATGCTCGTGCGCTACGAGCTGTCGAATGCAGTGCTGCCGACACACCTGCTGACTCAGGACAGCGGTTCGCTACGCGATCAGAGCGATGCCAATCGCACTGTCGGCGCGCTCGTCGAGGCGTTCGTGCCGTTGTCGGTGCTGATGCAGCGTCTCGATGGCGCGCAACCGGTAGTCGACGCGCCGCCGACTGCGAGTCCCTGCGCTCCGACTTGCAATTGCACTTGCGAGGACGCAACCACGGCGACATCGGCTCCGGCGAGCACGACAACCACTTCGCCACCTCAATCGCTGCTGCTCGGCTTCAATTCCAATCTCATCGGCGAGCCCATCAACGTGCTGCTGCTGGTCGAGGAGCGCGATCACGATGGCTTCGCGCCGCTCGCGGTAGACGCACTCGTCAACGATCGCTTCGAAGCCGTCGCTGTGCGCGACACGACCCGCGCGCTCGGCGAAAGCGGTCTGCTCTCGATGTCGTTCCCGGTGAAGCCGAGCCCGCGCGATCTGTTCGGGCGCACGCTCACCTGGCTGCGGCTGCGCCCCTCTCGAACTGCGCCGACGGGTCTCTGGCAACCGGCTATTCGCGGCGCGTATCTGAATGCCGCGTGGGCGAGCGCGACCGAGACCTTGACGCGCGAGCCGCTCGGCTCGTCCGACGGTCGGCCGTTCCTCACGGTGCAGGTAGCGCGTCCGCCGCTGCTGCAGGATTCGCTCGAGCTGCGCGTGCGCGAGCCGCTCGACGACGAAGAGCGACAACTGCTGCTGGACGAGAATCCGGCGAGCGTGAAGTTCAACGAGCCCGACCTGAAGGGCGACTGGGTGCTGTGGCGGCAGGTCCCCGACCCGAACGACTACGGCCCGCGCGAGCGCGTCTATGCGCTCGACGAGCAGACGGGCGAGATCCTCTTTGGCGACGGCCGCCACGGCATGATTCCGCCGATCGGCCGCGACTCGGTCGTCGCGTTCAGTTACCAGCGCACGGAAGCGCCGCCCGACCGCGAGAGCGTGCCTGCGAATTCAGTGACGGCTGGCTCGGCATTGCAGCTCGTTACGCCAGTGGAGAGTGTCGAAGCTGCCTTCGCAGCCGACGACGCCGCGGGCGGAGCGCCACCGGAGAACGACGCTCGCGTGTTGCGCTTCGGCAATGCGCGGCTCCGGCATCGCGAACGCGCTGTCGCACCTTCGGACTTCGAAGACCTCGCGCTGCAAAGTTCGCAGTACATCGCCCAGGCGCGCGCCTTCCGCAACGCGCAGGGCCTGAGGCTCGTCGTCGTGATGCGCGGTTCACGACCCGCTCCCGACGCGAGTGAACGCCGCGAGTTGCAGCGTCTGCTGCAAAATGCAGCGAGCCCGCTGCTCGGATTGCGCGACGGCATCGTCATCGGCGTACCGAAAGTGCGCCGCCTGCGTCTGCTGCTCTCACTGCGAGTTGCGAGCCTCGACGATGCCGGCCGGCTCGGCGATGACGCGAAGCGCCGCTTGACGCAGCTCTTCGATACCGCAACCGGCGGCATGACCGAAGCGGGCTGGCCGCTCGGCGTCGCGCCTACCGAAGAGGACATCGCCTACGCGCTCGGCGACGCCGCGGACCTCGCGGGCATCGACAGCATCGAGATGCGCGAGATCGATGCGCAAGGTCACGAGCGGCCGTGGCCGGCGCAGCTGCGCCGCGACGAGCTCGTGATGCTCGCCGACGACGCGTTCCGCATCCGCTACCAGTCGCTGGAGGAGCCGGCATGAGGCGGCTCGCACCCGACTTCTTCGACCGGCGCTTCGACGACCTGCTCGAAGCCGGCCGCTCGCGCCTGCCGAGCCTCGCGCCGCGCTGGACCGACTACAACGCGCACGATCCCGGCATCACGCTCATGGAATTGCTCGCCTGGGTCGGCGAAGCACAGCTGTATTCGCTCGCTCGCATGCGTCGCGATGAACGCGCTGCGTACGCAGCTTTGCTCGGACTGCGACTGCAAGGTCCGACGCCGGCGCACGGCACCTTGTGGCCGGACAACACCGATTCCGCTTCGCCCTTCCGCACGTTCCGTCAATCGCTCGTGCTGGAGCCCGATTCGGCGGTCTGCATGACCACGAGCGACACGCCGGAGTTTCATCCTTCGCATCGCATCCTGTGGACGCCGGGACGCATCGTCTCGCTCGTCACGCGCCTCGCCGACGGACGCACGATCGATCAGACGCGCACCAACGAGCATGGCGATCGCGCCTTCGAGCCCTTCGGCGCGCAGGCCGGGCCGAGCGATCGGCTGCGATTCGAGTTCGCGACGATCGGCAATCAAGGGCTGTTCCCACCGCTGCGTGAACTTGCCTCTGGCGCGCTGTGGCCGCTCGGAGTTCGAGTCGATGTGCCGGCGACGCGCGCGCAGGGCAGCAGCCTCGCCCCTGCCCAGCTGCGCGCCGTCATGCGAGTCGGCTCGGAGCGCATCGAGCTGCCCATCGTCGAAGACGGCACACGCGGGTTCATGCAAAGCGGTGTGTTGCTGCTCGACGTAGCGAACGTTCCGGGATCGCCGACTGCTTGCACGGTGGAGATCTCCGCGCCGCGCGGGTTTGCACGGCCGCCGCGCATTCGGCGAATCGAGCCTGGCGTACTGCCGGTCGTGCAAGGCGGCGACGTCACGAACGAAGCGAACTCCGGAATGGGCAGCCCGTCGCAGCGCATCCGCCTCGCAGTGCCCGGCTTGCGATTCGGCCCCGGCGTGACGCCGCTCAAGGTGAAAGTCATCGAGAACGGACTGATGCGCGAGTGGCACCGGGTCGACGACCTGCGGCAGAGCGGGCCCGCCGACCGCGACTACGAGCTCGATGCCACGGCCGAAACGGTGACGTTCGGCAACGGCGTCAACGGCTACATGCCGCCGTTCGAATCGCAGATCTTCATGGACTATCCCTACTGCGACGGCGCCAGTGCCAACACTCCGCGCAACCAGCGCTGGAACGTCGTTGGCGTCGCTGGCGTGTTCGGCGTCAACCCGGATGCCATCGGCGGTGGCGGGGATGCGCAGCGTGATGCGGATCTGCGGCGCGAAGCACGGCGTCGGCTGCGCGAAGTCCATGCGCTCGTGACGGCCGCGGATATCGAAAATGCCGCCAGAGAGATCCCGGAATTGGAAGTGGCGCGGACGAAGGTCCCGGCGATCTCGACGCAGACGGACGCGCAGCGCGAGATCGTGCTAATCGCACTCCGTGCGCGGACCTCGCCCGATGAACCGGAAGATCCGCCGGAATCGGCGCGTTGGCTGGCCGCGGTGCGACGCGCATTGCTGGCACGCATGCCGCTCGGGACACGCCTGCGAGTACGCGCACCGCGCTATCGCAGCTTCAGCGTTCGGGCTCGCATCGTCGCGATGCCTCGTCGCAATCCCGCCGACATCGAACAGGCGGTGAAGCAGAAGCTCCGCGACGCATTCACGCTCGTGCCGCGCACGAATCTGTCGCCGCGTGAGTTCGGAGCGCCGGTCACCGTTCGCGACCTCGCGGCCCTGATTCGGGCTGTTCCCGGCGTGCAGCGTATCGCCGAGCTTTCGCTGCTCGTCGACGGCCAGGATACGAAAGAGCTGAGCCTGGGACGCATGGAGCTGCCCCGCATCGATCTCGCCGCAAGCCGCATCGAAGGGCAGCGTGCGCCGACCGGAGGTGTCGCATGAGCCGCATGCGTCCGCCCGCGTATCTGTTTGCGACTGACGCGCAATGGAATGCGTGTCTGTTCCTGGGCGCAGATCGTGTGACCCGGGATGCCCGTGTCGGACTGCATCCCCATGCTCAATACGCACGCGTTCCGCACACGATCGCATCGAGCGGCGCATTCGCTCCTGCTTTGACTCCGGCTGGCGAGCTGCTCTGGCGCGATGCCGCCGGACACTTGCTCCGCGCGTTGCCACGCGATACGACCGCTGCGAGCATCACGGCGCCGTGGGCCATCGCGCAAACGACGCGTATCGTGATCGTCCGGGATCTCATCTGGGTCGCAGGATCCGACCCCGGCACCCTCGAATGCTTCGAGCTCGGCACGCTCGCGCGTATGCAGGTGCTGGAAATCCCCGGCGCGCGCGTGATCGACCTGGCGGCCGACGAGCATCACGGACTTCTGATCCTGATCGAACGCGCGGGTGCCTGCGAAATCCTGCAGCTCAGTTGCCGCGGCACACTGACTACGCTCGCGAAGCTGGATGCGTGTCTCGCGCCGACACACTTGGCGAACCTGCCCTCACACAAGCGGATCCTGCTGCTCGACGAGAAGGGAACGCGGCTCGTCGCCTTGCGCCGAGGCGAAGGCTCGCCGCAATGGACGCGGCAGCTCGGCGCTTTCCGTCCCTGCTTCGCCGCCGTCGCGCTCGCGTCGGACGGCCGCAGCCGCGTATTCCTCGCCGGCGCGGACAGCAGCGACTTCGGTTCGACACCATACGCACTCGTGCTCGACGCGGAAGCGACGCTGATCGATGCCGTGCACCTTGCACAGCCGGCGACCGGCATCTGTGGCAGCACTGCCGCGATGGTCGTGAGCCACGCGGGCGGCGTCGACGTGCACGATCGCTCGGCAGTCGCCGGCGATTCCGCTGCCGTCTCGGCCGAGCTCATCACGCCAGTGCTGAGCACACCCGACAGCGAAGCAGAAGCGAAGTGGCAACGAGTCGATGCCTGGGCGACGTTGCCCGAAGGCACGACCCTGGAATTGCGCTACGGCTGGACCGATGACCGCGAGCTTGCCGCGCGGGCCCGCGAATTGACCGCTGACGAGCGTCTACCCCAATCGCAACGCCTCGAATGGTTGCGCGCATCGCTCGATCATTGGAGCGCACCGGTATCGTTCGCGGGCGGCACACGGCGAGCTGTCGCGGATCAGTACGCGCCGCCGCTGGCATTTCCGCTGCACGAAGCGACCGCGCGATCTCTGTGGATACACGTCACGCTGCGCGCTACACCTGGCTCCGCGCTCCCATCACTGACGCGCATGAACGTCTCGTACGCCGGCAGCGCAATGATGGAACAGCTGCCCGCCATCTATCGCGACGTCAGGAACAAGCCTGGCAATTTCCTGGACGGGCTCGTCGGCACGCTCGAAGCCACCAGCCAGGAGCTCGATCGGCGCATCGGCGGGCTCGGCAGCCTGATTCATCCGGATACCGCGCCGGCGCAGTGGCTCGACGAGCTGGCCGAATGGCTCGGCTTGCCTTGGGACGACGCGCTCACGCTCGCACAGAAGCAAGCGGTCGTTCGACATGCGAGCGAGCTGGCCGCACAACGCGGCACACGCGGCGGACTCACGACGCTGCTCGAAAGCCTGTTCCCCGGCTCTGCGGCGCAATTCCGCGTCAGCGACCTGGACGTGGACTTCGGCTTCGTCACGCTCGGCGGCAAGCGCTGCAACGGCAGCGTGCTTCCCGCCGTCCTCGCAGGCTTGCCGCGCTCGGCGACGGTGCTATCGCGCAAGACGATTCTCGGAAGTGCGCGCCTGCCCTGCGACGGCGCGATGCCCAGCGCGACGCGCGCGCTCGGCGGACGTTTGCGCATCGACATGCGCGTCGATAACGCGACGCGGCGCGCCGCCGAACCGTGGCTCGCGCGGCTCATCGATTCGATGGTGCCGGCGAACCTGCGCGTCGAGCTGCGCTGGCATGCGCCGCTACTCGATGCGGATCCCGACGGCGGCCGCCGGCTCGTGGCCGCGCCCGAGCCACATCTGGGTCGCGATGCCATTACCGGATTCGCGCGGCTGCCCCAGGGGCGCGCGTCGACACTGTGGTCATGAGGTGAGAGATGAACGCCAACAAGACCGGCGATTGCTGCTCCGATCAGCACTGCGACTCGGGTCGCCGCAACCGCTTCTACCCGAACAAGCGCACCACGCCCGACACGTGGCAGGTGGAGCAGGATTACCAGCGGCAGCGCCGCCAGCTGCTCAATCGCGCGATCCACGGCTGGGGTGTCGTGTACGGCTACGCGCTCGGCGCAATCGACGACGATCGCTGCAGCGGTGACGGCGGCAAGCGCATCGGGATCGGACCCGGATTGGCGCTCGACCCGTGCGGGCGCGAGCTGTTCGTGCCTGAGCAAGTCCCGCTGAGCATCGCGGACCTGCTGGCGTTCGATAAGGACGACAAGTACATCGAGCCGCCGGAAAAGTCCTGCGGGCAACGCGACCCCAACTATCCGTGGCCGGCCGAAGACAGCAAGGGCAAGTGTTTCCTGCTGAGCGTGCACTATGCGGAGCGCGTCATCGCACCGGTGGCAATCCGCGATCCGTGCCACTGCGACGCGCGGGAGTGGGACCAGGTCTGCGAGACCGTGCGCTATTCGTTGCGGCCGATCGACTGCGACAAGTGCTGTCGCAAGTGGGGCTGCGAGTTCAATTGCGATTGCAGCGCGGGCCCATGCTGCACAGAGACCGTCAAGACGGACCCGAGACAGGATCCGACTCGCGATCCCAATACGAACGTCGCGCAGCCGAAGCCCGCCGAGCGCGGCGGCTGCCGCTGCTTGTGCGAGCACCTGACCGGACTCGATCCGACGCCCGAGTGCTGCACTCTCACCGCGATCGACGATGTGTGGCGCGTGGACCTGCGCCATGGCGTGCCGCTCGCCTGCCTGAAGCTCGGCCGCGACCGCTGCAACGACTGGACGCTCGACACGCTCGTCGACCTGTGCGGCCCGCGCCGGCTGGTGAAGCGCAACGACCTGCTGTTCGACCTGATCCGCGGCTGCGACCTGACGCGCATCAAGTCGATCAGCTGGGCCAAGTGGCATCGCAACGTCAACGGCCCGGTCGACTTCGACTCGTTCGCGAAAGCGTTCGGCAGCGACAACGGCAAGGGCGCGAACAGCACCGACTTCGTCGTGGAGTTCTCCCAGCTCGTCGCTGTGAGCACGATCAATCCGGACGCGTTCACGATGACGCTGATCGCGCGCGACGACGAAGACGGCTGGGGACGCACGCTGCGCGTGCCGATCGTGCACATCGAAGTCGACGAGACCGGCCATCCGGGCTTCTCGTACACCGCGCGCATCCTGGTGAATGCGCACTGGGCCAAGGGCGCGCTCGACAACATCTCGGTCTTCGGCTCGGGCGTGACGCGCTTCGAGATCCAGGTGCGCGGCGACTACCTGCTCGATTGCAACGGCCAGACAGTCGATGCGAACGCGCGTGGCCTGATGGCTGCGCCCACTGGCAACGGCACGCCAGGCGACACGTACTTGTCGACCTTCCTGATCGACAGACGCGAATCGCCCAAGGACAGCAGCACTCTTTCTTCTTATAGGGGCATGTAGCCATGAGCGACAGATCCAAAGTCGGCACCTGCGCGCACGGGGATTCGAGCCTCGTCCGCCCGCACTTCACCGAAGGCCTGCTGCTGCAGGACGACGATCTCACCGCGGGCGTGACCTACACGCGTGCCTTGAGTCGTCTGATGTTCCGCACTTTGTTCGGGTGCGGCGTGCTCTGCGGCCTGCGGGTGAGCCCGCCGCGCACGGAGTGTGGCGCACTGAAGATCGACGTCGCGCCCGGCGTCGGCCTCAGCTGCCTCGGCGATCCGGTCGAAGTGCCGAAGGCGCAGACCGTCGCTATCGATCCGTGCAAGGTCGAGATCGTGGTTGACCAGATGTTGTGGATCGCCATGCGCGGCAAAGAGAAGTGCTGCGCGCCGCGCACTGCAATCTGTGCAGACGAAGACAATCCGTCAACCGCGTGCACGCGCGAGCGCGATGGCTTCGAGATCTGCGCATTCACGACCCGCCCGGAATGTTCGTGCGGCTGCGCGCCGCTCGCGCCTCCGCCGCCACCCGACAACAACACCGGCACCCCGATACTGGCACCCGCGCCCGCCTCGGGATCGACGACTGTTGCACCACCGCCGAGCGCTGCGACACCGGCGTCCGCAACTCCGCCGGCCGAAGAGCCGCCGCCGGGAGCGGACACTCCTTGCCATTGCAACAAGCGCCACGGCGAGAACGCGTGCTACGAAAAGTTCTATCACGGCGAATGTCCGTGCGGCTGTTGCGAGTGCGAGTGGATCATCCTCGCGGTCGCGAAGCGTGAGGGCGACACCGACAACTGGAAGATCGACCACAGCGTGCGGCGTTTCGTGCGCCCGGTTTTGATGCGCGACTGGGTCGTGGCACAGGAGCGCGCGACCCCCGGCGCGTGAAACAGTGCCGTTCGAACGCGCCCCGCAGCGTAAGCCCGCCGCGGTCGAGCGACGGCCCGCGCCCGCGATTGCATCGGCTACGACTGCTAGCCCGGTGCAGGCGCGCGCGCCTGAATCGTCGTCGCTGACCAGCGGCGCCGTCATTCAACGCTTCGCGAACGTTTCA
>CADEEJ010000004.1:56687-59177 GCA_902826315.1 uncultured Steroidobacter sp. | reverse complement strand
ATCCAGCTCTTGACCGTGCCGAGCGGACTGTCGATCTCGCCGGCGATCTGGTCCTGCGAGTAGCCGTCGACGTACGCGAGCTCCAGGCAGCGGCGTTGCTCAGCGGTCAGCTTGCTGAAGCAATCGTTGAGAGCCTTGCGCATGCGGGCGGAAGTGGTCGTATCGACGAAGTCCGCTGCCGTGATGTCGACCAGCGCCTCGGCGGGCGCATCGTCGATAGGCGACGCGGACTGCTGCCGGCGGAGCAGGTCGATCGCACGATAGCGCGCGATCGCGGTGATCCAGGCCATCGCCCGGCCGCGGTACGCCACGTACTGATCGGCCCGCTGCCAGATTTTCACCATAACGTCTTGCAAGGCCTCTTCCGCGACCGCGCGCCGCCGCAGGATCCGCATCAGGACGCCCAGCAACTGCCCGGAAATCAGCTGATACAGCTCCTGCAGAGCGCGCTCGTCGCGCTGTGCGCAACGCCCGAGCAGCGTTTCGATACGCTCCGCCTGCGTCGCATCCTGCGACGGAAGGGGAACGTTCGATGGTGCATCGAGCGTCTGGGAGTGCACGTCAGCCATTAAAACCCTGTACGTACATGGCGGGCGGTTGGATGCAGCCGATTGCACTACGAAGGTCTGCCTGGGGCAACTCTGGTCATTGCAGCCGGATGGCGAACCCCCGCAGCGGGGCCGTGCCAGCTGGGCCGATCGCACCGAGGGCCGTAGCCGCGCCCGTCTTCGGGTTCACGCGATAGAGCGACGATTGCGTGGCACCGGTCGGTTGCAGGACTGCGAGTGACAGACCGTCGTCGCCGCCCACGATGTCGAAGCCGGCGGTCGGGCCGAACACGAGCGTCGGGTCGAGACGGCCGATCGTCGTGAGAACGCCGTCGTTCGGCGGATTCTGCAGTTGCAGCGTGCCCGTGGCCGCATCGATGGCAAGCAGCCGCGTGCTCACCGGCCGCGCGAAGTTCTGCGTGTAGGCGGCCGCGACGACATCGGGTGCGACGAAGTCGAGAGTCCCATCCGTCGTGACCGCGCCGGTAGCGACGTTGATTCGCAAGTTCTGGCGCGTGTCGCTCACCACGCGCAGGCGATCGGCGACGGGGTTGAAGTCGACGCCGAAGTTCGCACCGTTGAGCGCAGTGAACGGATCGGTCACGTCCGCAGCGTCGGCGGCGAGCACCGCGACCTGTGTGGCCGCGCCGGTCGTCACGTCGATCGTGTAGAGCCGCGCACTGCTGCCCAACGCGTAGAGCAAGTTGTTGGCGGGGCGGAAGTCGATGCCGAGCAACGTCTCGCTGGCCTGCAGTCCGGAGATCGCTACGGGCGCCGAGACTTGCGCCGGAGCATTGCGCGCGAAGGAAGTGAGCGTCACGCCGTTCAGCACCGCGTAGACGATGCTGTCTGGCGTCGGCGTGGCCGCGAGCGGCATCGCCGATATGCCGGTAATGCTGTCGCTAGGCTGCGGTGTCGCCACGTTGCCGACAAGAGTGGTTGTGCCGGTCGTGAGATTCAGCGTGTACAGCGCAGCGTTCGTTGTCGCCGTGGACAGAACGGCCAGTGCCGTGTCGGGGCCGACGATTTCAAATCCGTTCACGGCCGCAACGTCGATGCCGAGCGCGCCGACGTCGTTGAGCGTGCCGTTGTTCGGCGGATTCTGCATGAGCAGGCGATCGTTCTGCGTGTCGATGACATACAGGGTCGTGGCGGGACTCGGCGAAAAATTGTTCGTGTACGCAGCCGCGGTCACCGCGAATGCGCCGCGAGCCAGCGTCGCATCGGTGGTCGTCGCGCCCGTGTCGGCGTTGGCGCGCAGGTTCTGCTCGGTATCGCTCACGACCCGCAGGCGGTCGGCCAGCGGATTGAAGTCGACGCCGAACGCTGCGCCGCTGAGCATCGCGAACGGACTCGTGGCGTCGCCGGCGTCCGCGCTCAGCATTCCCGCCATCGTCGCCGCGCCTGTCGTTGCGTCGAGCGTGTAGAGGCGTGCAGCGTCCGTAACTGCATAGAGCCGACCGTTCGCCGGCCGCAGATCGATACCGATGATCGTCTCGCCGCCTTGCAGGCCAGTCACTGCAACGTTCGAGTCGAGCGTGCCAGGCGTCGTGGTCTTGAAGGTCAACAGACGATTGTCCGTCGTCACGCCGAGCAGCGTCGCGCGCGGATTCGCGTTCAGCGTCAGGCCGCGCACGCGCTCGCCGCCGCCGATTGCGTTGACGCGTGTCGAGGCGCCGCTCGCGAGATTGATCGTGTGCAACTCGGACGTCGCCGCGCCCGCGAGCGAGATGGCGGCGAACGCAGAATTGTTGGTGCCGTTGATGTCGAAGCCAGTCGCCGCTTGCACGTCGACACCGAGCGGGCCGACCGCTTGCAAGTCACCGTTGTTCGGATTGCCGGACGGCTGACCCTGGATCATCACGCGGTCGTTCGCGACATCGAGCACATACAACGTCGTCGTGCCCGCGCCGGCGAAGCTGTTCGTGTAGGCAGCGGCCGT
>CADEEJ010000004.1:48615-56587 GCA_902826315.1 uncultured Steroidobacter sp. | reverse complement strand
GTCGATCGTGTAGATGCGACCGGTGCTGCCGAGTGCGTACACCGCGCCATCGGCCGGCCGAGTGTCGATGCCGAGGACATTCTCGCCAGCCTGCAAGCCGCCGATCGCGGTCGACGTGCAGACCTTCTGCGGAGTCGCGTTGTTGAACGAGATCAGCTTGTTCGTTTCGGTCACGGCGAGCACGGAGCCGACCGCTTGCGCAGGCGCAGTCGTGGTCGACGCGGCAGCGATGCCGCGTAGAGTTTCGCCGGCGTTGAGGCCGGTGACCGCTCCGGTCGCAGTCGCGGCGCCGGAAGTCAGGTTGATCGCGTAGAGATTCGTAGCACCGCCGACCGTGAGCACGGCGATTGCAGCGTTCGTTCCGTCCGCGGCGGTCACGATCTCGTAGCCGCTGCCGGCGTCGGCATTCACGCCGAGGCCGCCGATCTCGCTGACCGTGCCGGCGTTCGGATCGCTCGTCGTGAGCAGACGATCGGTCGTCGTGTCGATGTAGAAGAGTGTCGTGCGGCACGCGCTCGCGAAACTGTTCGTGTAGGCCGTAGCCGAGACGCCGGTGCGCGTTGCGCCGCCGCTGTTGAGTGCGTCGTCGGTGGTCGTGGCGCCAGTGTCGACATTGATGCGCAGGTTCTCGCCCGCGTTGCTCACCACCCGCAACCGATCGACGACCGGGTTGAAGTCCACGCCGAAATCAGTGCCGGCGAGCGCGGTGAACGCATTCGTCGTATCGGCGGCGTCGGCGGCGAGCTGCGACTTCTGTGTCGCGGCCCCGCTCGTCGTGTTGATCGTGTAGACGCGCCCGGTGCTGCCGAGCGCATAGAGCTCGCCGGCAGGCATGCCGCCCGGGCGAATATCGATGCCGAGCAACTGCTCGTTGTTCTGCAATCCCGTGATCGTCACGGCAGTGCGTACTGCAGGCGCGGCACGGTTGAATGTCACCAGTCGATTCGCATTGGTCAAGCCGAAAGTGTCGCCGGGAGTCGGCGGCGTGGCCGGCGGCTGCATCGGTGCCGGCATCGGGTCGTCGTTCGAGCATCCGGCGACGGCGAGAGCGAGCAGCACTGCGGTAGCAACAGCGGATTGACGTGAGCGCATGACATCCTCCTGTGACGATGTCGTGCAGTACGACGTGAAGGCGCAATTCGGATGCGAGAAAAAATCCGGGGATAAAAAAGCCGGCGCACTCAGCGCGCCGGCGCTCAGGCCCACTAGACCTGAAAAGGGATTGCGCACGCCTCTACTGCTGGAAATGCAAATCGGATGCAGCTGCGTGAGTCGAAACTCTCTTTGCATCCGCACACAGCAACGCCGCGTATCAGCGCTCCAGACACTCAACACCTGGAGATGGGATCATGAAGATTCGAACGACTGCTCTCGTGAGCGCGCTGTGCGCCGCGAGCTTGCCGCTGCTCGCGCCGCTCGTGGCGAGCGGCTCCAGCCATCGCGAAGCGCCGAACATCACGCGCTTGCCGACGGTGGATTCCACCGACTTCTACCTGTTCAACTCGTACGAAGCAGGTCGCGGCGACTACGTCACGCTGATCGCGAACTACCTGCCGCTGCAGGATCCTTACGGCGGGCCGAACTACTTCGCGCTCGATCCGGCGGCCGTCTACGAGATCCATGTCGACAGCGACGGCGACGCAGTCGAGGACCTGACGTTCCAGTTCCGTTTCAAGAACCGTCTCGCCGAGAACAACACCGGCAAGAAGCTGATGATCGGCGACAAGAACGTCGCCGTGCCGCTGAAGAACATCGGGCCGATCAGCGCGCAGGACGTCTCGAATCTCAACTTCACCGAGAGCTACACGCTGACGCTGGTGCGCGGCGATCGCCGCTCCGGCCAGGCCTCGCCGGTGACTCGCTCGAGCGACGGCGCGACCGATCTCGGCAAGCCGTACGACTTCATCGGCACCAAGACCTTCGGCAGCATCGCCGGCTACAAGCAGTACGCGGACGGCTTCATTCATGAGATCGCCGTGCCCGGCTGCGCGAAGACCGGCCGCGTGTTCGTCGGTCAGCGCGACGAGAGCTTCGTCGTCAACCTCGGCCAGGTGTTCGACCTGGTGAACTTCGTGCCGGTCGACGCCGACGTGCCGGTCGACCAGGGTGGCTTGCCCGGTGGCATCGGTATCAAGCAGAGCAAGGCGAACGACATCATCTCGGACGCCAACATCACGACCTTCGCGCTGGAAATGCCGGCTGCGTGCCTCACCGGCACCGGCAACGGCGTGATCGGCGGCTGGACTTCGGCGAGCATGCGCCAGGCGCGTGTCCTGAATCCGACCGCGACGTTCGCGAAGCCCGATGTCAACGGCGGTGCGTTGACGCAGGTGTCGCGCCTGTCGGCGCCGTTGGTCAACGAGCTGGTGATCGGTCTGCCTGACAAGGACCGTTACAGCGCGAGCGAGCCGAAGGATGACGGCCAGTTCGCCACGTACGTGACCAATCCGACGTTGCCGGCGCTGCTCGATGCGCTGTTCAACAAGGCGGTCAACGACATCCTCAAGCCGGCTACGCCGATCGCGAACATCGCGCCGTCGAACCTGCCGCGCATGGACCTGGTCACGGCGTTCCTGACCGGCTTCCCCGGCGTCAACCAGCAGAAGACGGTTACTCCGTCGGAGATGACGCGTCTCAACACCGGCATCCCCGCGAAGCCGGCCGCGCAGCAGAGCACTTTCGGCGTCGCCGGTAACGATCTCGCCGGCTTTCCGAACGGCCGCCGTCCCGGCGACGACGTGGTCGACATCGCCCTGCGCGTGGTGATGGGCCGCTTGTGCCATCCGGTGCCCGTCAACGGCACGCCCACCGACCTGAAGCTGTGCACGCCCGCGCAGGCGCCGCTCGGCAAGGTGGCGTTCACCGATGGCGCGCCGATCACTGCCGCGGATTTCGACGAGAGCTTCCCGTACCTGCGCACGCCGATCCCCGGCGCGACCAACTAACCTTCAGGAGCGACCGTCATGAGTATTCATAAAAACCTCGGCGTGGCAGTCATTGCCGCGCTGACCGCCGGATTGGCGGCATGCGGTGGCGGCGGTTACGGCGGCGGCAACAATCCGCCGCCTGTCGCGAAGCAGGCGCCGCAGATCGTCGGCCTCGCGAACCAGACGCTGCCGCAGGACACGTCGACACCGGTGCTGACCTTCCAGGTCAGCGATGCGGATTCGGGTGCGAACGCGGTGACAGTCACGGCGACTTCATCCGATCCGACGATCGTTCCCGCTGCCGGAATCGTGCTCGGCGGCAGCGGTGCGAGTCGCACGTTGCAGATCACTCCGGCTGCGGAAGTGTTCGGCAACGCGACGATCACGATCCGCGCCGTCGATCCCGACGGGCTGGTCGCACAGCAGATGATCGGTGTGACCGTGAACGGCGTGTTCGTCTCGTTCACGAGCACGGTGATCGATCTGTTCGACGACGCCGAGAACGGCGAGCCGCGTTCGCTGCGCGGCTTCACGTTCACCCAGGACGCGGACGACAACCCGAACGCGTTCGATACGTTGGTGCCGTGAGCCCCATGCGACGCCTCTTCTCCCTGGCGTTGCTCGCGGCCGCAGTCTTCGGCATGGAAGCCGAAGCTGCGGTCCGCGTTTATCGGCCGGACGATCCGTCGCAGGTCGTCTTGCAGCTTGGCAGCTCGGCCGGCGAGTCGCAGCTCGCTCAGCTGCGCAAGGCAAGTGTCGCAGCTCCGAACGATGCGGATGCGACGATTCGCTATGTCGATGCACTGATCGCTGCCGGTGCGCGCAGCGGCAACGAGCGGTACTACGGTTACGCGGAGCAGGCACTGCAAGGCGCAAGCGATTCGGGCGCTCCGGCGCTGGCCTTGCGTCGTGCACAGCTTCTGCAACACAAACACGATTTCGCAGCCGCCGAACGAGTGCTCGGCGAAATTCTCCAGATCAACGGCCGTGATCGTGAAGCGCGACTCATGCGCGCACAGGTCCGGCTGCACTTGCACGAGCCGCAGCAGGCGTTGGCGGATTGCACGGCGCTGATGCCGCTAGTGGAGTTGCTGACATCGACGACGTGCATTGCGCAGGCCCGCGCGGCACAGGGTGACTTGCAACGCGCACAGGCGTTGCTGCTACGAATGCTGGATTCGCAGCGCGGCGATGCTGCGACCCGCAGCTGGGCGGCAGGTGTCGCAGGGGAATTCGCAGTCCGACTCGGTGACGCGCGCGCGGCCGAGCGTTGGTATCGGGAGGCGTTCGAGCTCGATCCGCAGAGTCACTACGCCCGCATCATCTACGCGGACTGGCTGCTGTCGGCGGGACGTTTCGACGAAGCGCAGCGGGTCGCGAATCGCGGCGGCTCGCTCGCCGACCGCGCTCGTAGTGTGCTCGCCGGTCGCGATGCCGAAACTCTCGACGCACAGCGCTTGCAACTCGCATGGCAGGAAGCCGATGCACGCGGCGAGCGGGCGCATCTGCGCGATCGTGCTCGCTTCGAGCTGCTGCTCCTGCGCGATCCGGCGAAGGCGAAGGCCAGCGCGCTGGCAAGTTTTCGGGAGCGGAACGAAGCGGATGACGCACTGCTGCTGGCGGCGACCGCAGCCGCTACTCATGACGAAGAATCGTTGAACGTGGTGCGCGAGTGGCGGGTACACACGCGATACCAGGACGTGCGACTCGACACCCTGCTCGGGGCTTTGCAATGAGGAAGCTGTCTGTCGCGATCGTGCTGCTCTTCGCTTACGTAGGTGCGTTTGCGCATACGTCCGGCAGCAGCTTCCTCGCCTTGCGCTCGGAGGGTGAGTCCGCCGTCCACGCAGAATGGGATTTCGACCTTCGCGATCTGCATCAGTCGCTGCAATTGGATGAAGACGGCGATGGTGCGCTGACGTGGGCGGAAATCATTGCGGCGCGACCCGCGATCGAGTCCCTGATACTTGCGCGGACCCAGCTCAGTGCGGTCGGTGGCGCATGTACGGCGAAGTCCACTCAGCTTCCAGCGATCGCCGAGCACGGCGATGGTCCGTATCTGCGCTTCATCGCAACGTTCTCGTGCCCGGCCGGGCCGCTGGCGCTCGATCATTCCGGCTGGATCGCGTTCGACCCAGGTCATCGGGCGCTGCTCGAATTCCAAACGGCCGACGGCGTGCGGACGCAGGCGATCCTCGGCGGCAGCGTGGCACGCTGGCAGGCGACAGAGTCGCGCGCCGCGCATCTGACGCGCTTCCTGGTCGAGGGCATGCGGCACCTCATCACCGGCTACGATCATTTGGCATTCCTCGGTGTGCTGCTGCTTGCGTTGGCTCGCCGCCCACGATCCGGTGAATCGTCATCGTTGGCCAGCATGCTGAAGCGCGCCCTCGCGGTGGTTACCGCGTTCACACTCGCGCACTCCCTGACATTGGGGCTCGCGGCAACGGGGTACGTGCGGCTGCCGTCGCAGCCCGTTGAAGTCGCCATTGCCTTGTCGGTGATGATCGCCGCGCTGCTCAACATCTCGCGCGGCGCTGCCGCGCATGGCTGGAAGCTGGCCTTCGCGTTCGGCCTCGTTCACGGGCTGGGGTTCGCGGGTGCACTCGCCGAACTTGCCAGCGGACGCATCGATCTGCTGGCACTCGCCGCGTTCAATGTCGGGATCGAGACAGCACAGGTCGCGATCGCCGCGGTAGCGGTGCCCCTGATCTGGTGGCTGTTCCGTGGCCTGCGCAGCGAACGCGTCGGCGTCCCGTTCGCGTCTGTATCGGTCGCCTGCGTGGCCGCTGTGTGGGTGGTCTCGCGGCTCGCCGGCTGACGCGAAAATATCCCGGAAATAGTCAACGGCCGGTGCATCCGGGGCGAATCCGCGCGCGTAGCGGGTGCGTGACCGGGCTTCTGGTCAACACTCCCGGGGAGAGGTTGTGACGGCAAGATTCTGGAGCACTCTTGCGCTACGATCGTCGGCCATGATCGGCCAGGCGGCGATAAACGAAGTTCCGCAGTCCGAGGCGGCGGCTATCGGCAACCTGGCCGCGCTCATCGAGCGCATGCGCATCGGCCAGGAACGGGCGCTCGAAGAGCTGTACGACGCGACGGTCGGCAAGCTGTACGCACTCGCCTCGGCAATTCTGCGCAGCGCCGAGGACACCGAGGAGATCGTCTGCGAGACCTACGCATATGCGTGGGCAAATGCCTCGCGCTTCGATGCCAGGCGCGCCAACGCGCTCGGCTGGTTGCTGATGCTCTGTCGCAGTCGCGCTCTCGACAGGCTGCGTCAGCGTCGCGCCACAGCCGCTGCCGTCGACGTCGCTGCGCTGAGAGCAGCGGACACCGGCGGCCCGGATCAACCTTTCGACATCCTGTCCCTGATGCAACAGCGGAGTAACGTGCACGCAGCCCTTTCGCAATTAACCCCCGAGCGGCGCAACCTGGTTTCACTCGCCTTCCTGCAAGGCCTGTCGCACCAGGAGATCGCTGACGTGACGCAACTGCCGCTCGGCACCGTCAAGAGTCATGTGCGTCGCGCGCTGACCCAGCTGCGCGAAGCCCTGGAGGCCACTTGAGCCGCTCTTCGGACGATGTGGACCTGCCGCAGGACCTGCAGGATTCGCTCGCTGCCGGCGTCCAGCCCGCGGAGCTCGGCACCGAGCAGCGCGGCCGGATGCGTAGTCGCATAGTGGAATTGGCCCGCGAGCAGACGCCCGAAGGCACTCGCACGCTGCGCGGGGGCGAGGGTGCGTGGATCGAGATCGCGCCGTTCGTGGAAGTGCGCGAGCTGCGGCGGGACGAAGCTGCCGGCATGCATACGAGCTTGATGCGCATGCGGCCGGGCGGCGTGGTGCCGGCGCATCGTCACGAGCGGGAAGAGGAATTCATAATCCTCGAAGGCGAGTGTTACATCGGCACGCACCGGCTCGTCGCCGGCGACGTGCACATCGCAGCGGCCGGCTCGTGGCACGAGCCGGTCACGACAGAGAGTGGCGTCGTCGTTCTGTTACGAGGCGAGTACCCGCATCCGACTCCCGCCACATGACGTACTGGGCTGTTACAAAACTGTCACAGCTGCCCAGGAAGATTGCGTCATGCGTCTGTCCCCCCGAAATCTGGCCGCCGCCGGCCTAGCCACACTGCTGCCGTCGTTCGCGTTCGCGGGCGGCATTCCCACTTCGACTCAGTGGCTCGAGGAAGTCATCGTCACGGGCAAGCTGGAGCGCCTTGGCGGCGATCCGTCGTCGGCGACGGTCGGCATCGCGACTTCGGAGCAGCTCGACCTGCGACCCGTGCTGCGCACCGGTGAGCTGCTGGAAGTCGTGCCCGGGCTGATCGTTACTCAGCACAGCGGCAGCGGCAAAGCGAATCAATACTTCCTGCGCGGCTTCAACCTGGATCACGGCACTGACCTCGCGACCAGCGTGGACGGCGTGCCGGTGAACATGCCGACGCACGCACACGGCCAGGGCTACACCGACGTCAACTTCGTCATCCCCGAGCTGATCGAGTCGATCGACTATCGCAAGGGCACGTACTACGCGGAGACGGGAAATTTCTCGGCGGCCGGCGCGGTGAACCTGCGGTATCGCTCGTCGCTCGACGCACCGTTCGTCGCTGCCGAAACCGGTGACGATGATTATCTGCGCGGCTTGTTCGCGGCTTCGCCCGAGATCGGCGGCGGCACGTTGCTGATGGCGCTGGAGCACTCGACGACGAACGGCCCGTGGGTACTGGAAGAACGATTCCACAAGACCAATGCGCTGCTGCGTTATTCGCATGAAACTGCGGGCGGCCGCTTCGCGGTGACCGCACAGGGTTACGACGGCGAATGGCGCTCGACCGACCAGATCCCGCTGCGCGCGGTGCAATCCGGCGCGCTCGACCGCTTCGGCTTCGTCGATCCGACGGACGGCGGCGAGTCGCATCGCTACAGCCTCGCGGCCGACTGGTACGAGCAAGTCGGCGACGCGCGCATGCATGCGCAGGCCTACGCGATCGACTATCGACTCGATCTGTTCTCGAATTTCACGTACGCGCTCGACACGGAG
>CADEEJ010000004.1:44445-48515 GCA_902826315.1 uncultured Steroidobacter sp. | reverse complement strand
CGCACCGAAATCGGTTTGCGCGCGGACCTGTTCGACTTCGAAGTGCGCAGCAACGTCGCCGAGAACTCGGGCCGCGCCGACGATTCGATCGTCAGCCCGAAGTTCTCGCTGATCCTCGGCCCGTGGAACGAGACGGAGTTCTTCGTCAACGTCGGCAAAGGCTTCCACAGCAACGATGCGCGCGGCACGACGATTCGTGTCGATCCGACTGACGGTGTGACCCCGGTCGAGCGTGTCGATCCGCTGGTCGATGCATTGGGTGCCGACATCGGCGTGCGCACCGCGGTGCTGCCGAACGTGCAGCTGACCGCATCGCTGTGGACGCTCAAGCTCGACTCCGAGTTGCTGTTCGTCGGCGATGCCGGTATCACAGAAGCCAGCCGCGAGAGCGAGCGGCGCGGCATCGAGGCGGGGGCGATCTGGAATCCGGTTTCGTGGCTGATTCTCGACGCGGACCTCGCCTGGTCGCGCTCGCGCTTCAAGGAGTTCGACGCGGCCGGGAACCGCATTCCGGGCGCGGTCGAGAACGTGGCGTCGGTCGGGCTGGCGATCGATCATCCGAGCGGCTGGTTCGGCGGCGCGCGCTTGCGGCACTTCGGCAAGGCACCGCTGATCGAGGACGGCAGCGTCGAATCCGATCCGACGACGCTGGTCAACCTGGAAGCCGGCTATCGCATCACGGACAACATCCAGCTGAGCGCCGCGCTGTTCAACGTGTTCGACAGCGACGACAACGACATCACGTATCTCTACGAGTCGCAGCTGCCCGGCGAAGCCGAGCCGGTGAACGACATCCACTTCCATCCCGTCGAGCCGCGCACCTTCCGGCTGACGCTGCGCGCCAGCTTCTAGCCGGGCTAGAGCCCGACTGACAGTCCCTGGGGATCGGTGCCTCGCCTGCACCGGTCTTTCAGTAGTATCCTATATTGGGATATACGGACGATCCACCCATGGCGAAGCAATCGGACGAGCCGTCATCGGGAAACGAGGTGGCGGCGCTGCGCGAGATCCTGGGCCGCTTCAACGACGCTCGCTGCGTGCTCGAGTGCGCAGTGCGCTCGCTGGAGCAGTGGCAGAGTCTCGACGAAACGGAAGACGACGCCCGGCGCTCGTACGACCCGGAGATCGTGTGCCTGCGCCACGCACAGAAGCTGCTCGCGGAAGTCTACGATCAGATCGATAGCGCTATCGCGCGATTGGCTGCTACTTGACCGCGCGGCCGCCGCACTTCTTCTGCGCGCGCACGGGGTTGCAGACCGTCGTAGCGCCATCGGGCAATCTCACCGAGTAGCTGGGAAAGCGCGGGTCCGGCTGCATGTAATCCGTCGAGATGTACTGTGCGCCTGAAGCTAGTGCAACGTCGCGCCGCTCTGTCTTGCCTTCGCGCGCTTCGAGTGTGTCCGCGTCGGCGCGCGTGCGCACTATGAAGCCGGCTTCCACGGCCGAGCGGATGCGCTTCGCATCCTGCAGCGGCTCGTTCAGCGTGATGTATGCCGCGGCGGGGGAGGACTCTTCCACGTTGACGAACATGCGGCGGCCTTCGAGCGAGCGGCGGTCGCCGCGATAGACCGCGACCTTCTTCGGCGCCTCGTCCAATGCAAAGAACACGCGTCCGCGAGCGTCGCGCAGTTTCGGCCAGCCGTCGGCGAGCACTGCTTCGCGCAGCGTTGCGTGCTTGCCTTGCACTTGATCCGGCGTGATGAGTTCCTTATCCGAGAACACCGCAGCGACTTCCGCGTCGAGCGCATCGAACGCCGCTGCGTCGAACTTCGCGACCTGGGCACCGCTCGTGCCGAGCGGGCTGTCGTCCTTGGCATTGATCAGGATGACGATCGGAATGTGCTCGGGATGCGCGTCGCTCCAGGCCTTGACCTCCTGCAGGCAAGTGACGAAACGGACGCATGTGGAGCGGAAATCGAAATCCGGGATGTGCATCACCTTGAAGCCCGGCTTTGCGAGCTCGGCCGCGGTGGCAGCGTCGAGGCGCTGGCCGAGCGTGCGCGGGCCGAGCGGATCCGCGAAGCGGCCGCCTTGCGAATCGATGTACACGTCCAGTTCCAGCTGGCGCGCGCCACCGTCGAGCGTTTCGGTCAGGCTGCGATGCGAGTAATCGAGCAAGATCGCGGCCCGGCTCGAACGCGTACGCAGTTGCGCCATCTCCGCGTCTGGAATCGCGACTTTGTAGCTGTTGTGCGTGCCGACGCTCAGTAGATCGTTGACGTGCAGGTTCTCGTCCATCCATGCGCGCGCGCATTTCTCATCCTGCGGCGCCTGGGCAGCCTTGAGGTCGCATTCGGTGTCGGCATACGCCTGCGCTCCCAGCAACGCGAAGAACATGGCCAGCGCGTAACGCATTCGCAGTCTCCAGATCACTCTGCCCCGGGCTTCAGATACTTATCCAGGAACGTTACATATGCGTTAGACGCCTTGATCTTGTTCTCGCGCTTGGTGAAGCCGTGACCCTCGTCGGGGAACAGCACGTACTCGACGGCCACGCCATTCTCGCGCACGGCTGCGATGATCTCGTCGCTCTCCACCTGCAGCACTCGCGGATCGTTCGCGCCCTGCACGACCAGCAGCGGCGCGCGAATGTTCTTGGTGTGGAACAGCGGCGAAATCGCGCGATGGCGCTCGCCGTCAGTCGCCGGGTCGCCCATCTCGTCGTACAGCGATTCCTTGAATGAGCCCCACCACGGCGGGATGTTGGTCAGCGTGCGCACCCAGTTCATCACGCCGAAGATGTCGATGCCGACGTCGAACGTATCGGGCGAAAACGCGAGCGCCGCGCCGACCATGTAGCCGCCGTAGGAGCCGCCGATGATTCCCACGCGTTCGCGATCGACCCAGTCGAGGCCGGCCAGGTATTGCTTGGCCGCGACGATGTCCTTGAGATCGACGTCGCCGTGCTTGCGGTCGTCCATATGGAAGAACGTCTTGCCATAGCCGCTCGAGCCGCGGTTGTTGGCAGCGAGCACGCCGTAGCCGTGATTCACCAGGTGCTGGATCGTTGCCGAATAACCGCGGCGGCTTTGACCGCCGGGCCCGCCGTGCACCCAGACGAGCACCGGCACTCTATGAGTCGCGGACGCGATGTGCGGCTGGTAGAGAATCGATGGGACTTTGACGCTGTCGAAGCTCGGATAACGCACCACCTTGGTCTCGACCAGATCCGCTTCCTGGATCTTCGGGTTCAACGCGTGCGTCAGGCGTGCAGTACGCGATGCGCCGAGATCGATCGTGTACACATCGTTCGGCGAAGTGTCCGAGCTCACGAGCAGCGCGAGGCGCGCCTCGTCGCGCGAGAAGCGAACCTGCGCGAGATCGCCCGCCGGCAGGTCGGGCAGCGAGACTTCCTTGCCGCTGGTGTTGTCGAGGATGTGCACTGCCGTGCGCGCATCTTCGTTGACGCCCCAGATGCGGTAGCGACCGGATTCCGAGTACGCGACAAACGAGATGTCCCAATCCGCGCGGATCAGCGGCGTCTTTGCGCCGGTGGCCAGCTCGTACGACCAGGCCTGGTTGAACTCGCCGAACTCATCGGTCGCGTACACGAGCTGCTTGCTGTCGCGCGTGAACGAGTACACGTCGTGCGTCACGTTGCCTTCGTGCTTCGTGATCAGCTGCGGCGCGCGCTTCTTGGCGGAGAGGTCGAGGAGGTAGACGTCGGCATCGGCACTGGTGCGCGGCTTGACGAGTGCGAGATAGCGATCGTCCGGCGATACCTCCGCGAGTTGCCACGCCGCTTCGTTCTTGAACACCAGCGTGCGCGAATAGTCTTTCGCAGCGTAACGGTACAGATCGAACGCCTGCGGGTTGCGCTCGTTGGTCGTCACGAAGAAATGCTGCTTGTCGGCGGACCAGCCGAAGAACTCCGCCTTGACCTTGTCGCCCGGCGTCAGGTCGCGCGTCTTGCCGTCCGCTTCGCGCACATACAGATGATTGATCTCGTTGCCGCCATGGTCCGAAGTGAACAGCGCCCGACCGTCCGCAGGAAACCATGACACGGCGAAAGTCGAATCGACGGTCGAGGCGGTCAGCGGCTGTTTGCCTTCGCCCGCGGCCGGCAGCGC
>CADEEJ010000004.1:36635-44345 GCA_902826315.1 uncultured Steroidobacter sp. | reverse complement strand
CCCCTCTCGTTATGCCCCTATCCTACGCAATTCTTGTTGTCGGGGGCGGCTTGCGCGACCATTGGCGGGCGATGATCACGGCAAAAACACTGCATAGCGGGCCGATTTCGGTCGTCGACTACCGGTGTGCGGCTGGGCCGGGCGATCGTCCCTTCCCGGAGCAGCACCGGGTCTTTTCGCTCTCCTATGTCCGCCACGGCACGTTCGGCTATCGCGTCCGCGGTCGACACTTCGAGATGGTCGCTGGCTCGCTGCTGCTCGGTTTTCCGGGCGACGAGTTCCTGTGCACGCACGAGCATGCGTGCGGCGACGAATGCCTGTCGTTCCACCTTGCTCCCGAGATCGCGGACACAGTCGCGGGCAGCCAGGAGCTCTGGAAGCGCGGGGCGCTGCCGCCGCTCGCTGAGATCATGGTTCTCGGCGAGCTTGCGCAGGCGGCGGCTTCAGGTGCGAGCGACGTCGGGCTCGACGAGGTCGGCATGCTGCTCGCGATGCGTCTCAGTGCAATGAGCGGCGCAAGATCCAAGCAGTTGCGTCACGCCTCGCCGCGCGACCGCCGGCGCGCAGTCGAGACCGCGTTGTGGCTCGACGCGAACGCGCATGAGGAAGTCGACCTCGACCGTGCGGCGCGACAGGCGGGGGTGAGTCCGTTTCATTTCCTGCGCCTGTTCGGCCGCATCGTCGGCGTGACGCCGCATCAATACCTGGTGCGGTCGAGGTTGCGCCGTGCAGCGCGGGCACTGGCGGGCGACGATCGGCCGGTCAGCGATATCGCACTGGATGTCGGCTTTGCCGACCTGTCGAATTTCGTGCGCACGTTCCACCGTGCTGCGGGCGTCTCGCCGCGTGGCTTCCGCCAGGCGGCGCGCACGGGCGGTCCGCAGCATCGCAAGATTCTCCAAGATCGCCTCGCGCGCGCTCTCTAGCATGGCCTCCTGACTACGGAGGTCCCATGTACGATCACATCGGTTTGAAAGTTCGCGACCTTGACGCGAGCGTGCGTTTCTACACGGCGGCGCTGGGAGCGCTCGGTCACGAGCTGGCCTCGCGCGACGACTCCGGTGCCGGCCTCGGCCCACGCGGCGCGCCGGCGCTGTGGCTCTATGCAACTCCGGGCAAACAGGTCGCCGGCTCGCATGTCGCATTGCGGGCGACCAGCCGCGCGCAGGTCGATCGATTTCACGCAGAAGGGCTGAAAGCAGGCGGGCGCGACAACGGCCGGCCGGGTCTGCGGACAGACTACAGTCCGAACTACTACGCGGCGTTCCTCATCGATCCGGACGGCAACAACGTCGAAGCGGTCTGGATGGAGTGACGGAACCTCCCGCGTCATCGAGGGTTATGGTCCCATGACGCGCGAACGCAACCTCGGAACCGCCGAGCGGTGGATCTCACTGCTCGGCGGCGTCGGAATGCTCCTGACGGCCCGGCGCGGCGGCGGCTTCGGTCGTGTCACGCGCGGTGCCCTGGGACTCTCGATGCTGGCTCGCGGCGCAACGGGCTATTGCCACGTGAAGGCTGCGCTCACGGATCGCGCCGGCGAGCCGATTGCCGATCTCTCGGGCCACGGACGTCTCGACAGCCTCGAGGCGATGTACGAGGAAGAGTTGCAGGAGCTGCATAGCGCCGAAGGGCAGCTGTGCGACACCGCCAACGATCTGGCGCGGACCATGAGTCATCCGGAGCTCGCGTTCCGCTTGCAGGAGTACGCGACGGAGCTGCAGGCGCGTCGCAGGGATCTGGAAAATTTCCTGGCACGCATCGGCGCTGACGTGCGCGGCGACATGGACGACGCGATACACGCGCTGATCGGCGAGACGGAAAAGATGTGGCGCATCTCTGCGGCGAACGTGCGCGATGCCGCTGTCACTGCCTCGGTTCAGCGCATCATTCACTACAAGATTGCGGGCTACGGAGCGATCGCTGCGTATGCGAAGGCGCTCGGACGCGTCACCGAAGCGGCGCACTTCGCGCAGCTCGCGGATCGCGACAAGGCAGTCGATGCTGAGCTCAGCGAGCTGGCGAAGGGCACGCTCAATCCCGAAGCGGCGGTCGCGCCGCAGGGCGAATCGTCGGCGGGAAGTGCCGAGCCCGCCAGGACTCATTAGAAGAGTCCGAAGAGCTTCTTCCTCGCTACGTTCTTACGCTTCAAAAACACGACGTCATTGATGTCCTTGTGCAGCAGCCGTTCGAGCAGCGCTGCCATTCCTTCCCGTGCGTGTAGCTCCAGCTCTTCGCGATAGAGCGGAATGATGCTGTAGAAGGAAACTCGCTCGCCGTCGATGTTGAGCTCGTAGAACGCAACGGGCACGAGCAGCGAAGGCGCGAGAATCACGCCGCACAATTCTGTGTGCGGAGCCAGCGGTCGCGGCGGGTCGCCGTTCGGCACCGTGTGACCCCATCCGAGCCAACTATCCCGCTCGCGCGGCAATCGACTCAGCGACTGGAGGAGACGCGTCGGCCAGTGCGCGCGCTCATCACTGATGTCATCGCTCGGCTTCCAGCCTTCGGGCAGCGTCATCATGAGTTCGAGCCGATGCGGTGCAGTCACGTCCGGTGGCACACGCATCGCGACGTTGCTCATGCCAGCTGTCACCAACGTGTGATAGGGACGCGAATCGACAGGTGCGATGTGCAGCACGTCCGCAGTCGCCTGGGCCGGATCGCCCGGAAAAACACGGTCGATGCGGCCGATGTACCGCTCGACGTGCGAGCGGATCTGCTGCAGCCATGTGTCGCTCACGAGCGCGACTCTGAAGGTACCGGCGCTACAGGTGCCACGGTTGACGCGGCGGGGCGCAGTCGGGTTGCCGTGAAGATCATCGCCGCGAGCAGCGGCAGCGTAGCGAGATTGAGCGCCTGCCAGCCGATCAGCTGCACGGCAAGGCCCGCCAACAGCGACGCGCACGCTTGCGAGCCGAACACCATGAAGTCATTCAGCGCCTGAGCGCGATGGCGGCTTGCCGGATCGACACTGCGCGCAAGCAACGTCGTGCCGGCGACGAACAATAGATTCCAGCCTAGCCCGAGCGCGACCAGCCCTAGCCAGTAATGCATGAGTTGGTGGCCGAACAGGCTGACTCCTGCACACGACGCCAGCAGCGCGCCGCCCCAGATCATCACGTTGCGCTCACCGAACCGTGCGATGACGTGCCCGGTGAACAGCGACGGCAAGTACATCGCGAGCACGTGACTCTGCACGACCCACGTCGTTGCCTCCAGGTCATGCTGATCGATGTTGTGCATGCTGATCGGCGCGGCCGTCATGACGAAGCTCATGACTGCATAGGCGCACGCACCCGCGAACACGGCCATGCGGAATTGCGGAGTGGCGAAGGGCGTGTGGGGTGCGTCGGTCGCGACCCTCGGACGTGGCACCGACGGAGGGGGCACATGCAGGCGCGTCAGCACCGCGATAGTCGCCGCGTACAACAGGCTGACGGCAATGAACGAGCCTGCGTATTGGGTCCCCGGTATCAGCCATCGCGCAGCCAGTGCGAGCTGGGGATTGACGATGGCGGCGCCGAGGCTGCCCACGAGCACGTAGGAGACGGCTTGGCTGAGCCGGTCCGGCGGCGCGCTTTCCGCAGCCGCGAATCGATACTGCTGCGTGAAGGCCATGCTGCTGCCGAACAGCAACGTCGCGCCACAGAACATCAGGAAGTCGGTGCGGACGATTCCCTGGGCTGCCACCAGGCCGCCGATCAGCCCGATCGACGCGCCGATGATGAAGCCTGCGCGCCGGCCGATGCGACGCATGAGCAGGGAAGCGGGAATCGTGGTCAGCGCGGTGGCGACGATCGCCAGCGAGATCGGCACGGTGGCCAACGACGGACGGGGCGCCATCTGCGCGGCGACGATCCCGCCGAGGATCACGACCACCGTCAAGCCGGACGAACCCAGCATCTGGGCCGTGGCCAGCAGGAATACATTGCGCAGTGGATGCCGGGATTCGCTCACGGGGCCTCAGGGTACTGAATTCCCGCCCGCCCGCGCTAGAATCGATGGCCTCTCCGGAGTCGACATGTCTGAGATCCCCGTACGCCTGGCCCGCCTGGGCGATGCCCCACGCATCGCCAATCTGTCGCGCACGTTGATCGAAGCCGGCCTGCCATGGAGCTGGACACCCCGCCGCGTCGCCACCCACATGCGCGCGCGCGAGCATCTCACGGCAATCGCCACAGACGGCGGCGAACTGGCTGGCTTCGTGCTCGCACAATTCGGCAGTCGCGGCGTGCATATCGCGTTGCTCGGCGTCGCCCCGGCCTACCAGCGTCACGGCCTGGGCAGACGCCTGGTGAGCTGGGTCGAAGAAAGCGCGTCGATCGCTGGGCTGTTCGCGATGCACCTCGAAGTGCGTGCCGGCAACCAACAGGCGCGTCGCTTCTATGCGAACCTCGGGTATCGCGAGACGACCCGCTCCGCGGGGTACTACAGCGGCGTCGAAGATGCGATCCGGCTCGAACGGGATCTGGCGGTCGCGAGTCCGAAGTTGCGACAATCGACGTGACGGGTTGAATGACCGGCGCCGGGCGCGGCGCCCATGACAATAGAACCGGACGATAGAACGGCACAGGGGAACGGTGATGGCTTTGCTGGCAACTGCTCCGGCGGAAGGACCGCCCGAGGGAATTCATTCGCTCGCCGACATTTCGCGCGTTCACTCGCGCCTCACGCCGCAACGTCCGGCGGTGCAGTTCGAAGGACGCACGACTACCTACGAGCAGCTCGACACACGCGCCAGCCAGGTCGCACAGGGCCTGATCGCGATGGGCGTGAAGCCGGGCGATCGCGTCGCGTATCTCGGCAAGAACACCGATGTGTACCTGGAGCTGCTGCTCGGCGCTGCGAAAGCGGGCGCGGTGATGACGCCGGTCAACTGGCGGCTCGCGCCACGCGAGTTCGCGTACATCATCAACGATTGCGAAGCGAAGGTGCTGTTCGTCGGTCCGGAGTTCATCGCCGCCGTCGAAGGGCTCGCCGAACCGCTGCGGGTCGGCGAGATCATCGGCGCCGAAGCGCCGTTCAGGGGCCGGGGCTATGCCGAGTGGCGCGATGCGCAGCCGACGCGCGATCCTCAGATCCTCATCAAGCGCGACAGTGCCGGCGTGCAGCTGTACACGTCGGGCACGACCGGCAATCCGAAGGGCGCGGTGCTGTCGCATCGCAATCTGGTCGGCATGCCGCAGTCGTCCAAGACGTATGAGTGGAGTCGTTGGAGCGCCGACGACGTCAGCCTGTTCGCGATGCCATGCTTCCACATCGGCGGCACCGGTTGGGCGATCCTCGGCCTGATGCACGGCGCGCAGAACGTCATCGCGCGCGAGTTCGATCCGAGCCGAGTGCTCGACTTCATCGAGAACTGGCGCATCACCAAGCTGTTCATGGTGCCGGCGGCGTTGCAGGTCGTGGTGCGCAACCCGAAGGCGCGCGCGGTCGACTACTCGCAGTTGAAGTACATCATGTACGGCGCATCGCCGATGCCGCTCGCCCTGCTGCGCGAGTGCATGGAAGTCTTCGGCTGCGGCTTCGTGCAGTTGTACGGCATGACTGAGACCACGGGCTCGGTCACGGCGCTCGGGCCGGAAGATCACGATCTCGCCGGCAATCCGAAGATGATCTCAGCGGGCAAGGCGCTGCCCGGCGTGGAGCTCGCGATTCTCGACGCGACCGGCGAACGACTGCCGGTCGGCAGCGTCGGCGAGGTGGCCGTGCGCTCGATGACGAACATGCAGGGGTATTGGAAATTGCCGCAGGAAACGGCGCGCACGATCGGGCCGGACAATTGGCTGCGCACGGGCGATGCGGGCTACATGGATGCTGACGGGTACTTGTTCATCCACGACCGCGTGAAAGACATGATCATCTCCGGCGGCGAGAACATTTATCCGGCGGAAGTGGAGAACGCGATCTACGGCCACCCCGACGTGTCGGAAGTCGCTGTGATCGGAATTCCGAGCGAGCGCTGGGGTGAAGAAGTGAAGGCCATCGTCGCGACGAAGCCGGGCGCGGCGCAGAACCCGGAGTCGATCATTGCGTGGGCGCGCGAGCGGATCGCGGCGTACAAAGTGCCGAAGAGCGTCGACTTCATCCCGGTGCTGCCGAGGAATCCGTCAGGGAAGATTCTGCGCAGGGAGTTAAGGGCGCCGTATTGGCAGGGACGGCAGCGGCAGGTGAATTGAAGCCACCGCGGGACGTGTAACAGCGCGCCCGAGGACAGATTTGAGGCCGCGCATCTGGCCTTTTCCCTGAAAGAGCACATCAACGTGCCGCCGTGCCCTCACTTCGCAAAAGTGCGCGAAATGGGCAGAAATGCCCAGCCACCCAGCAACGGGCATACATACAGTGAGTACCGGGTTAGCAACGAACAGCATCTGGAACACGTGGTTGTCAGTTGACAACCAAGTGTTCACTCACTATTCTTCGAGCCATGAGATGGGCAGAGCCAAGCATCCCAAAAAGGACGTTGAGGACGCTCTTCGGCATGCCGAAGCGTGCGGCTGGCGCATCGAAGTCGGCGGCAGCCACGCTTGGGGTCGCATGTACTGTCCGTATAACGATCCCGACTGTCGCTGTGGAGAGTTTTGCATCACGAGCATATGGAGCACGCCGAAGAACGCAGGGAATCACGCGCGTCAGTTGAAACGGATTGTCGATAATTGTGCGATCCGTGAGCTGAAGGCGGCGACTGCAGAAGGTGAGGGCGGGTGAGGAGTGATCGATGGAATATGACTTTGTGCTGAAGTTCAAACTGGCGGAAGGCAGCGCGGACGCGAACGATCTGGTCGAGAAACTGGGTGAGGCGGGTTGCGATGACGCCGTTGTCGGTATCGGTCAGCCGGGTCGCATCGCACTCAACTTCACGCGCGAGGCCAAGTCTGCGAAACAGGCATTCATCAGCGCTCTTGAGGACGTCAGGCGCGTGCTTCCGGATGTCGAGCTGATCGAAGCCAGCCCGGATCTGGCGGGCCTGACCGACATCGCGGAGTTCGTTGGCGTGACTCGCCAGAACATGCGAAAGCTCATGATGAGCCACGCCAAGACTTTTCCCGCACCGATCCATGAAGGCAGCTTGGCGCTCTGGCATCTTGCGCCCGTTCTTGAGTGGCTCAGCGCTCGAGCGGGTTATGAGATCGAGCGACACTTGCTCGAGATTTCTCGCATGGCCATGCGGATCAACGTCGCGAAAGAGTGGCGTCGTCTCGAAGCGCCAATAGAAGAGAGAATCCGCGCGCTAGTTGCCTAGGCCAAACAAGAGTCGGGCCGAAGCCCGACCTACGACGAACTACACCAGCGACTCCGGCCGCGTAGTCCGCACCACCAGCGTGCCCGCGATCTTGTCGTGCCACGCCTGCCTGTCCTCATCGAACACGATCCACAGGAAGCCGAGGCCGGCCACAATCATCGACAGGAAGCAGCCGAGCGCGCGCACGATAGCCGTGTCCCAGTTGATCTCCGCGCCGTCGCGACGCACGACTTTCAGGCCGCACACCAGGCCGCCGATCGTCGTGCCCTTGATCTTCCACATCAGCGCGCCGTAGGCGGCGAGGGCGAGCAGCCAGATTTCATCGCCGGTGTCGAGGATCGAGACGATGACGCCGATGAGGACGAGGTCGATGAGCAGCGCGCCCATGCGGATCCAGAACCCCGCGCGCGGCGCAGTGATCGCGGCGGGTGCAGGCGGAACTGGCGGTGCAGCTGCAGCTCCAG
>CADEEJ010000004.1:29604-36535 GCA_902826315.1 uncultured Steroidobacter sp. | reverse complement strand
GGCGCGCGGCTCGCCGATCGCTGCCTGATCGACAGCAGGATCGTGTACGCCACAACACCGAGACCAACGATCCCGAGCAGCTTGTACGCGATGATGCCGATGACCGGGATCACATACAGCGCCATCGCGATGAGCCCGCCGACGAACGTCGCGAACGCGACGTGACTGAGGGGCGCGATGCCGGTGAAGCGAGTCACTCTGCGGCCGAGCGCCGCGAGCGCGACGGCTTTGCCGAACAACGAGGCGACGACCAGCGCCATGCCCGCGAATGGGATCACCACGATGCCTATGACGCTGATGGCGAGCACTATGAACAGCACCGGCACCAGCACCACCGCCATGATCGACGCCACCGTCGACTGGCCGGGCTGCGTTTCGAGCGTCTCGACACAGCGCACGACGCTGCGATCGAACATCAGCGCAATCACGACATAGAACAACAGGAAGCCGAACGCGATTGCCCAGGCCCATCCGAGTCCGGGTTCGAACGCGAGCGGGCGCCCGTAGAGAAAGCACTTCTCGATCCACAGCCGCACGCCTTCGAGTGCCGGGAAGCCGCCGGCGACGATCTCGCTCTTGCCTTCCACGACCGATCCCGGATCGCGAGTCAGCCTGCCGGCGACGACTGCGATGTCGCCATCGACTCGCGCGTTCGGGCCGAGCTCGAGATCGCCGAAGATTGCGACTGCCGCTTCCTGTACGGGACCGTCGACATAGGTATTGCCGAACAACGAAACCACACCGCCGTGCACCGGACCGGTCACGTGCGCGTTGCCGAAGATCGTCACGACGGCATCGATGACCTCGCCCTCGACACGCGCGTCGCCGAAGATGGAGATCACGCCATCGGCGATTTCCCTGGCCGGAAGCAGCGCATCGCCCCAGACGTTGATGACGACGTTGTCGCTGTGACCGCGCCCCAGGTGGATGCGCACCTCGGGTTCGTCGTCGGAGTTCTGCTCCTGCTCGATGGCGTTGCCTGCATCGTCACGCTCGACTGACTCGGCAGGTGCGGCAGGCTGGGCCGGCTCAGCAGGCTGTGCGGGCTGCGCAGGTTCGGCAGCGATCGCCGCGCCACTCGCGAGCACCAGGCACAGGAACAATGAGCGGAAGAGTCGATTCATGATGTCTCTCTAGTGCGCAGCGCGCATCGTTCGATAGGCGGTAGCGCCGATGCCGAACAACACCGCGTACAGGATGGCGAGAATGGCGATGCCGACGTGGACCCAGATCGATGGAACCGTGCGCGCCACGCTGCCGATTGCCACGAACATTGTCTGCAGCCATGCGATCTGCGATGGCAGCTGGAGCGACACGGCAGGAGAGTCGAGCGGTGTCGCGAGCCACATCGCCATCGACAATGCGACCTTCACGACTCCGATCGACGCCGCAAGGAACAGCACGCGTGCGGCCACCGGCCAATGTGCGAATCCTGCGCGCCAGCCCATCGCGGCTGCGCCCGACTCGATCTGCGCGAGCACGCGACGTTCGAGCATGCTCGGTGCTCGCCGCAGCGGCTGCTCTTGCAGCGCGCGTGTGATCTGTCGCTCGATCTCGTCGTGTCGGTTGCGGTCCGCGCTCATGGTGCACCCAGGCTCGTTGCCGCTGTTACGCCGCGCTCGGCGAGGACCTTCGCGAGGGCCGCGCGCGCGCGAAAAATATCGGTCTTGATCTTGGCGAGCGAAACGCCGAGCTGCTGCGCGATCTCCTCGTACGACAGCTCCTCGAAATGATAGAGCACGAGCGGCAGCCGCTGACGCTCCGGCAGGCGCTGCAGCGCGTCCTCGATCAGGTCGTGCCGCACGTCGGCATCGACGCCGGCGAGGACGTCGTCGGGCATTGCGAACTCGACATCCGGCTCGCTTTCGTCGCTATCGGCGGCCCTGAGTTCCGTGAACATCCGCCAGCGGCGCCGGTAACGAAAAATGTGATTGAGGGACAGGTTGCGCGCGACCGTCTTGAGCCAGCCCCCGACCGTCGGGCTGGTGCGCAGCTGCGCAAAGTTCTCGTAAGCCTTCAGGAACACCTCCTGGGCGATGTCCTCGGCCTGGCGGTCGTCTCCGACCAGGCGGGCGGCGGTCGTGAAAACCATATCCTGATAAGCACGCATGAAGCTTGCAAAGGCGTCGAGGCTTTTGGGGTCCGGAGGTTGCCTGGCCACTTGAACTGTCGTCGTTTAAGCCGAGAACACCGTCCGGCGCGGAAAGTTACACTCTTCCCCATGAGCAAGCTTGTCATATTCATGGCCCTGTTCCTGGGCTCGACCCTGCCGGCCGCCGCGGCGCAGGGCCCCTCCTTGCCTGAAATCGAGCGGGCCTACGGCGACTTCAACGACGCCACGGGAGCCATCGGATTGATCGAGTCTGACCTCCGGGACAGCCACGAAGGCAGGACCCGCAGCGAATGGCTGCGGCTGCAGCAGGACGCTAGCCAGCAGGTCAAGGCCGGCCTGGCGAGCCTGGTCGACCGTGACCTGTCGCCGGCGGATCGGCGCGCCGTCGAGATCATGCGCAAGAGCATGGCCGACGCCGAGGAGCAGGGCTCTTTGGCGCCGGTCGGCAAGTGCGAGGACGCGCAGCGCAAGAACATCGAATACGCGGCTCTGCGCGAAGCTTTGTATGCGTGCTTCGGCGCGCTGTCGAACTCGCTGGACTTCGAAGGCGACAAGGTCACGCGCGTCGGCGCCTTCGATCTGCTCACGCGCATGGATGAGCCCGAACGGCGCAAGAAACTGTTCTACGGGTTCGTGCCGCTGTGGCAGGCGATCAACGGCAAGAGCGAGCGCGACAGCCCGTATCGACGCGTCGTCGCCATGGCCGCCGAGCGCGGTCGAACGGAAGGCACCGAGATCGATGCGGCTGCCAAAACTGTCGGTGCGTCGACTGCGGAAGTCGAACGCTGGCTGGTGCAAATACTCGACGCGTGGCGCAAGGCGAGCGGCGACAAGCCGATGGAGCCGTGGGACTACCGCTATCGTGGCGGTGCGACCGAGCGCGAGCTCGGCGATACGATCGCACGCGAGGCGATGCAACCGCTCAACGAACGTTACTACCGCGATCTCGGCGCACAGCTCGGTGCGTGGAACGTCATCTACGATCTTGATCCCCGAGCCGGCAAGGCGCCGCTCGCATACACGGACTACGTCAAGCGTGGCCGCGTGCGCGACGGCAAATGGGATCCGACGATCGTGCGAGTCTCCGGCAACTACGCGCGCGGCGGTCTCGGACTCATCAACGAGTTGGTGCACGAGAACGGCCACGTCGTGCACATGATGGCCTTGCAGACGCGGCCGGCGTTCATGGATCTCGGCGATCCGCTGTTCTACGAGGCGTTCGCGGACGTGCCGTCGTGGAGCACGTACGAGCCCGCCTGGCAGCAGAAATATCTCGGCCGCAGCTCGGCTGAAGATTCTTCACTGCGCGCGCTGTACTCGAGTGTCATGCTCGACGTCGCGTGGGCGTTGTTCGAACTGCGCATGCTGCGCGCGCCGACGCAAGATCCGAATGCAGTGTGGACCGAGATCACGAGCCGCTACCTGCACGTGATTCCGCATCCGGAGCTGTCGTGGTGGCTGGTGCGCGTGCAGCTCGTGCATTTGCCCGGCTACATGGTGAACTACGGTCTCGGTGCGGTCGTGACCGCAGATCTGCGGCAGAGGATCGCGACGCAGCTCGGTCCGTTCGCGACCGGGGACGAGCGTTGGTTCGCGTGGTTATCGGAGCGCCTGCTGAGCTCCGGACAGACGCACGACACTGCGACACTGCTGCGCGAGTTCCTCGGCCGTCCGGTCTCGCCGCAGGCGCTGCTCGTCGAGATCGGCAGAATGCAGAAGAAGAACTGAGGAAACCGTTCGCGATGCACGACGCTGCCGTCTACCTGCTCAGCAACGTGCCTGGGCTGCCGCCGATCGTGCAGACCGTGCACCTGCTCGGGATTGCCGTGATCATGAGCTCGGTCGTGTTGCTCGACCTGCGCATCCTCGGCCTCGCGTTGCCGAGCCAGGACGTGCAGGAGCTGACCCGCCGCGTGATGCCGTGGGTGTGGTGGACGCTGCCGATCATGGCGTTGTCCGGGCTGCCGTTCGTGTTCGCACGGCCGCAGCGCTATTTCACGAATCCTGTTTTCGGCTTGAAGTTCGCTCTGCTGCTGCCGGCCATCGCATTGGCGGCGGTGCTGCACTTCGTCAGTGTTCGCAAACCTGACGCCGCTAGCACGAAAGTAATCGCAGCGATCTCGCTGTTGCTGTGGATCTGCGTCGTGCTCGCCGGACGCTGGATCGCGTACGTCGACTACTTGATCCCGGTGGAGTGATGCCGTTCGAGCAATTCTGGACCTGGCTCGAAATGACGCCGCTCGCCGCGCGCATCGGCGAGAGCGCGTGGTTTCCGTTCCTGGAGTCCGTGCACGTGCTGAGCGCGATGTTCGTCGTCGGCACGGTGTTGATGGCGGACTTGCGACTGCTCGGCTGGTCGGCGCGGCGCTATCCGTTGAACGTCATCACCGATGAAATCGTGCCGTGGACGTGGGGCGCGTTCGTCATTGCAGTTGTGACAGGCGTCGGGTTGCTCATGCCGCGCGCGAGTTGGTACGTAGTGAATCCTGCGTTTCTCGCGAAGGTCGTGCTGCTGATGCTCGCCGGTGTGAACATGCTCGTGCTGCATTTCTTCGCGCTGCGCACCGAGCGCGTGCGTCTGCAGATGACGACTGGCGCGTGCTCGCTGCTCGTGTGGGCCGGCGTTGTGCTCGCGGGCCGCTGGATCGGACATCTTTCGTGACTTCTGCAAGCGACGTCGCCTGATTTCTGACAGGGTGCGGATGATAGGCGCGCAGGCGCGCCGTGCATAAACTGCACGCACGAAAAGAACTGCTGAGCTTCCATCCCTGGCATGACATCGTCGCGGGTCCTTCTACAACTGCTGTTGCCGGTTGCGCTGAGCGCGTGCGTCGCTCCGCCTTCGGTCGAGCCCGAGACCGTCGTCGTGCGCGCGAGCAAGCTCACGCCCGCAGACTCCTCCTTCAATGCGCGCGTGTTGAGCGATTCCGTCAAAGTCGAGCACAGCTTCAGCGCTTCGCTCGATCGCAACGTCGAGCCGCTCACGCGACTGGAGTCGGCGTACACGCAGCAGCTTGGCTCGGACTCCGCGCAGCACGTTCGCGTAGGGGACACGATCAGCAGTGCAGGGATGTGGGGCAGCACCGTGCGCTATGGCGGCATGCAGTTCGGCACGCGCACCAGCCCGCGGGCCGACGTCATCACGTCTCCCGCAAGCGGCGGACTCGCAGTGTTGCCGACCGCCGAGGAGGCGTTGTTCACTTCGCTCGGTGGACGTAGCGCCACGCTCGCCGAAGGCGACGTCGCAACCGTCGCAGCACCAACGATCGCATCGACGCGACTCGTCGCCGAAGGCTGCTCCGATTTCTCGGTGGGCGTTGGCAAGGTGCGTCGCGACTACGCAGTGATGAGCAACGAGTACGGGCCGCTGTTCGCCAACACGACGGTCGCGTGCGCCGTACCGCTCGGCTTCACGGTCGAAGGTCACGGCGAATATCTCGACGACGACGTCGCAGCACTCGGCGTCGGGCTGGCGCGGCAAGTCGGCCCGCTCGGCACTGCCTCGGCGGCGTTCGCTTCGAGCCGCACCGTCGCGGGAGGCTCGGGCTGGCTGGCGCGCTTCGGCTTCGAGCACAGCAATCAGCTGTTCAACGTCGCGCTGCGCTCGCAGATCCAGAGTCGCGACTTTCGCGACATCGGCGGCGTCGTGCTGACGGCTCCGGTCATGCAACGCGATCTCGCGTCCGTCGGGCTCAACGTGACGGACCGCACCAACCTCGCTCTCGCGTACGCAACGCAGACGACCTGGGATCGCGTGCGCATCGACGTCATCGCGTTGAAGCAGAGCGTCAGCGTCGGCCGCGGTGCGCTCTCGATGAGCGCCGGTCATTCGTTCGCAGAGAACTTCGGCTCGTCGCTGTTCATCTCCTATAAGCGCCCGCTCGGCCTGCGTGCCCCGGCGCGCTCGCCGCTGCGCGAGTTCGATCTCGACATGATCGACTCGATGTTCGTACCGCACTGACAGCAGATCGCTTTGTAAAAGATTCCCGGCGCGCGACGGGAACCCGGCAGTGGGTTCGTCGGTATTAGTCCGACGATGTCGATTGAGGATGCTGTCATGCGAGTCGCTGCCGCCACGCTGTTGCTGTTGGCTGTCGCTGTTCCTGCACACGCGCTGGAATGGCGCCTGGGCGTGTCCTATGCCACTGGCGTCAGCGACGTCACGGACCTCTACGAGGACAACCTGCGGCTCGACGGGCGCGAGGCAGAAGTCGACCTGAAGTTTCCGCTCGGCATCGCCGCCAGCTTCCTGTACGACTGGACCGCCGAATGGCGCACGGACGTCGGCATCGGGCCGGTGTTCGCGATCGGCGGCGACGTGAAACACCTGGAAGTGCCGCTGTCGGCGACGATGGGCTACAACTTCCTGCCGTATTCGCGTTATTCGCCGTACGTTCGCGCCGGCTTCATCCATCACTTCGCCAGCGGCGACCAGTACGACAGCTCGACGCCCGGGCTGCTGCTCGCGGTCGGCGTGGACTTCACGCATTTCACGCTGGAGCTCGCCACCGACCAATCGAAGGTGAAGTTCGATCGGTTGCGCTGTCCCGCTAGCGGCAGCTGCCAGCTCGGCACGGAAGAGCTGAACACGTACGACGTGCTCGCGAGCTTCTACTGGCGTTTCCGATTGAATCGCTGAGACCGTGTAGGAGGTGCACTGTGAAAGTTGCAGGCGCCCATCATCGCTTCCTCGCCGCGATTTGCCTCGCGGTGCTCGCAGCGTGCTCGAACGGACGTGGCAGCGTGAGCGATCCCGCAAGCGGGCCCGTGCAACAGCCGCCGCCGACGACACCGGTTCCTCCACCAACGCCGCCGCCG
>CADEEJ010000004.1:27693-29504 GCA_902826315.1 uncultured Steroidobacter sp. | reverse complement strand
CTGTTGGAAGACGACGGTTTCGTAGTGTTCGCGAACGTCTGCTGCGAATCGCAGTTCGAGAATGACGACCTCACCGGCAAAGAGCTGCGCGAAGACAACACGCGCGAGGCGGGCATCTCAGTCGAAGTCACTGGCGGTGCGCTCAGCGGCGAATTGCATTTCCATCGCGATGACTATCGCTTCGCGCTGAACGCAGCGGCGGAATACAACCGCAGCGTCTCTCTTGCGGCGCTCGCCGGCGTGTACACGCGCAGTGAAAGCTCGATACTCGGCGAGCAAGTCACATTGACCGTGACGATCGAAGCGAACGGCCAGCTGACGGGCTCGTACTCGAACGGCTGCGTGTTCAACGGCAACGCGTCGATCCCCGACACGTCGCACAACATGGTGCAATTGCAGATCGATCTCGCGAACTGCGGCAGCCGCGGCAGCTCGAAGCAATGGAACGGCGCCTACACCGGGCTCGGCTTGCTGTTGTCCGACAACGCCGTTTTCTATCACAGCGTGATCGGACCGACGTGGCTCGGCCCGCAGGCTGTCGAGCGATAGCTGTCTCGGGGCTTCAGACCGGCAGCAGCATCTCTACGTGCGGTATGCCGTCTTCCAGGTACGGCTCCGACACGTTGCGAAACCCGAACGACTCGTAGAACTTTTCCAGGTACTTCTGTGCGCTGATGCGGATCATCCGTCCCGGGTAGCGCAGCCGCGCCCGCTCGATTCCCTTCGCCACGATCTCGAGACCGAGACCCGTCCCGCGAAATCGCTTCGTCGTGATGATGCGTCCAATGGAGGGATCTTCGAAGCGCGTGCCGGGCGCGAGCACGCGCAGGTAACCGGCGACCTCGCGCCCCGACCACGCGATCAGGTGCTCGGCATCGAGATCGAGCCCGTCGAGATCCTGGTACGCGCAGTTCTGCTCGACGACGAAGATTGCGACGCGCGCCTCGAGCATCGCGTATAGCTGCACGGCGCTGAGCTCGCTCAGCTTGTACCACTGCCAGTTGACGTCGGAGCCGCTCTTCACGCGTCAGTGCGTCATCGCGTAGAGGATGTAGTTGATCGCATATTTATACGCGCGCGTCGTGTACTGCAAGGCGTACTCGGGAACGTCCGCGTGCTCCCAGGCGTCGCCGAGATCCATGTTGAAGTTGATCACCACCATCAGCCGGCCTTCGTCGTCGTAGATACCGCGCCAGTGCGGAGTGTAGCCGTCGCGCTCGTAGGTGAGGCCGCTGTACAGCGACTGGATGCCCGGGATCTGGATCTGCTCCGGCAGGTCGTAGGCGAGATGAAACACCGCGTCTTCGATCGGGATCTCGACGATCGCCCGGTCGGGGAACACGCGATGCATGCTCTCGATGAAGCCAGCCCACTCCATGCTGCCGTGAAAGTCGTCGACGACCAGGAACCCGCCGCGTAGCAGATAGTCGCGCAGCCGTGCGGCTTCTTCGTCGCTGAGCATCCAGCTGCCGACTTCGACGGCGTACAGCCACGGATAGTCGAACAGGCTCTCGTCCATGATCGACAGCGACTGACCTTCTTCCGCGGCGTCGATGCGCGTCAGGCGCTGCACGCCTCTGATCAAGTGCTGTTCGGCATCCGGCCAGTCGGTGAGCCAGCCGCCGCGACTGCCGGAACGCGCGCCGGCGCTGGAATACGCGAGCCGCACGAAACGGAATTCGGCATCCGGATCGACGGCGATGCCGCCGCCGGACTGCGACCAGGTGTCGGAGCAGAGCACGCCAGCCAGCGTCGCAGCAGTTGCGGCGAAGCCGAGGCCGAAGCGGCGATTCCGGCGATGCTCCATGCGG
>CADEEJ010000004.1:25482-27593 GCA_902826315.1 uncultured Steroidobacter sp. | reverse complement strand
AGCAGTTGCGGCGAAGCCGAGGCCGAAGCGGCGATTCCGGCGATGCTCCATGCGGCCACGATGGCACCAAGCGGCGCACCGCGCAACCGTTCCTGTGGTAACTTTCTGACGCATGACGTGGCGCGCATGGGCGACGTTCGCGGCCTTGTGCGCGATCTGGGGTCTGCCTTACTTCTTCATCAAGCTGGCTCTGCAGGAGCTCTCTCCCGCATGCATCGCATGGGGGCGGATCACGCTTGCGGCCATCGTGCTCGTGCCGATCGCCTGGCGCCGCGGCTCCCTGCAGAAGGCATTCGCGCACAAGACGGCGGTCACGGCGTTCGCGGTCGCTGAGCTGGTCATACCGTTCTCGCTGATCGCGATGGGCGAGCAATGGATCAGCTCGTCGCTCGCCGGCATCCTGATCGCGACGGTGCCGCTGACTGTCGTCGTCATTGCGCCGCTGTTCGGCGTGAAAGAGAAGATCGGCGCGGTGCGCATTGCCGGCCTGGCCATCGGCTTCTGCGGCGTCATCGCCATCGTCGGTCTGGATACGAGCCACGGGCCGATGCTGTGGGCCGGTGTCGTATGCATCATGATTTCGGTCGCGGGCTACGCGATCGGCCCGCTGGTCGTCGAGCGGTATTTGTCGGATGTCGACGAGCTCGGCGCTGTGGCTGCGAGTCTGGTCGTCGCTTCGATCCTGCTGTTGCCGTTCGCCGCGCTGTCCGCGCCGAATCACGTGCCGTCGGCGCTATCGCTGGGCGCGGTTGCGGCGTTGGGCATCGCCTGCACGGCGCTCGCGCTGTATCTGTACTTCTATCTGATCAACGAGGCGGGTGCGGCACGTGCTTCAGTCGTCGCGTACATCAATCCGGCGGTCGCTGCGGTGATCGGCGTGCTCGTGTTGCACGAGCCGTTTGGGTTGGCGGCGGGCGCAGGGCTCGGCATGATTCTGTTCGGCTCGTGGTTGGCGACGGGGAAGAGCCGATCACGGCTTGATGCGGTGACCGGTCTTGAACACCCACCAGATGACCACCAGGCACGCCGACATGAACACGAACGTCATGCCTAGGCTCAGCACCACGCTGACGTCGGCGATGCCGTAGAACGCCCAGCGGAAGCCGTTGATCAGGTACACGACCGGATTGAACAGCGTCACCTTCTGCCAGAACGGCGGCAGCATGCCGATCGAATAGAAGCTGCCGCCGAGGAACGCCAGCGGCGTGATGATCAGGATCGGCACGATCTGCAGCTTCTCCCAACCGCTCGCCCACAGCCCGATGATGAAGCCGAACAGGCTGAACGTCAGCGACGTCAGCACCAGGAACGCGACCATCCAGAACGGATGCTCGATGTGGAACGGCACGAACAGCCGCGCCGTCGCCAGGATGATCAGGCCGAGCAGGATCGACTTGGTCGCCGCCGCGCCGACGTAACCCGTCACGATCTCGACGAACGAGACCGGCGCCGATAGTACTTCGTAGATCGTGCCGGCCCAGCGCGGCATGTAGATGCCGAACGACGCGTTCGAGATGCTCTCCGTCAGCACCGACAGCATGATCAGCCCCGGCACGATGAACGCGCCGTAGCTCACGCCGTCGATCTGCGCCATGCGCGAGCCGATCGCCGCGCCGAACACGACGAAGTACAGCGAGGTCGAGATCACCGGCGACGCGATGCTCTGCACCAGCGTGCGGAACCAGCGCGCCATCTCGAAGGTGTAGATCGCGCGGATCGCGTAGCTGTTCATCGCCGGTGCACCAGGTTCACGAAAATTTCCTCGAGCGAGCTCTCTTCGGTGCGCAGGTCCTTGAAGTCGATGCCGAGCTCGCTGAGCTGCCGCAGCAGTCCCGCGATGCCGGTGCTGTCGGCCTGCGTGTCGAAGGTGTAGATGAGGTCGTTGCCGTCGGCGGAGAGCGCCAGCTGGCGACCTGCGAGCTGCGCCGGCACTCGCTCCAGCGGGTGCTGCAGATGCAGAGTCAGCTGCTTGCGCCCGAGCTTGCGCATCAGCAGCTTCTTGTCTTCGACGAGCACGATCTCGCCCTTGTTGATGACGCCGATCCGGTCGGCCATTTCCTCGGCTTCTTCGATGTAGTGCGTCGTGAGAATGATCGTCACGCCGCTCGCGC
>CADEEJ010000004.1:17868-25382 GCA_902826315.1 uncultured Steroidobacter sp. | reverse complement strand
TCCTCGGCTTCTTCGATGTAGTGCGTCGTGAGAATGATCGTCACGCCGCTCGCGCGCAGCCGGCGCACCATCTCCCACATGTCTCGCCGCAGCTCGACGTCGACACCCGCGGTCGGTTCGTCGAGGAACAGAATCCGCGGCTCGTGCGACAACGCCTTGGCGATCATCACGCGCCGCTTCATGCCGCCCGACAGCGTCATGATCTTGTCGTCCTTCTTGTCCCACAGCGACAGCTCGCGCAGCACCTTCTCCAGGTGCGCCGGGTTCGGCGCCTTGCCGAACAGGCCGCGGCTGAACTCCATCGTCGCCCAGACGCTCTCGAACGCGTCGGTCGTCAGCTCCTGCGGCACCAGCCCGATCTTGGCGCGCGCGGCGCGGAACTCGCGCGCGATGTCATGACCGTCGGCCGTGACCTTGCCGGAGGTCGGATTGACGATGCCGCAAATGACGTTGATCAGCGTAGTCTTGCCGGCGCCGTTCGGCCCGAGCAGCGCGAAGATCTCGCCGCTGTGGATCTCGAGATCGATGTGCTTGAGCGCCTGGAAGCCCGAGGCATAAGTCTTGACGAGATCGACGACGGAGATGATGGGTTGCATGCGGCCGGTATTATAGAGAGAAGCGGTTCGCGGTTGGCGGTTGGCGGTTAGCTGAGAGTCCGGATGAGCATACTGAGATACTTTCCGACGCTGGTTTACACGGCAAAGCTCGGTGGAGCAGCGGCGATGAATCGCCGGCTGTTAAGGGAATGCCGGCACCTGGAGCGCGATGACGAGTCGGGGCGGCGGTGGTCGGCGAAGAATTATCCGGGCGGTTATACCTCGTACAACTCGGCGAGCCGGATGCACGAGCTGTCGCCGACGTTCGCGCAGCTGCAGCGCGGACTCGATCGGCATGTCGCGTCGTTCGCGAAAGCGCTGGAGTTCGATCTCGAAGGCCGCGAGCTGCAGATCACCGACTGCTGGGTCAACATCATGCCGCGCCAGGTCGTGCACAGCCTGCACTTGCATCCGCTCGCGACGATCAGCGGCACGTATTACGTTCACACGCCGCGCGGCTCCGCTGGATTGAAGCTCGAAGATCCGCGTCTCGATCGCTACATGGCGGCGCCGCCGCTGAAGGCGAATGCGCGCGCCGACCGGCAACGTTGGGTCGTGGTACCCGCTCAGGCCGGAACCCTGGTGCTATTCGAGAGCTGGCTGCGGCACGAAGTCCCGCCGAATCCCGCGCCCTCGCCGCGCATCAGCATCAGCTTCAACTACAACTGGTTCTGACATGTCGGAACCGCGGCGGCCCGTCCGTCCTTAGGGGTATGCGAGACTTGCTCGGTGACTGACCTCCGCTGGATCGACGCAGCCCTGACTTCGGCCCGGCCGCAGGCCGTAGCCGCGCTGCTGCGCTATTTTCGTGACCTCGACACGGCCGAGGAGGCTTTTCAGGAAGCGTCCTTGCGTGCCTTGAAGACCTGGCCGGTGAAAGGGCCACCGCGCGATCCGGCGGCCTGGTTGATCTTCGTCGGCCGCAATACGGCTCTCGACGACAAGCGCCGGCGCAGCAAGGAGCAGGCGCTGCCTCCCGAGGACGTGCTATCGGATGACGACGATGTCGAAGCATCGCTCGCCGATCAGCTCGATGCCGAGCACTATCGCGATGACATCCTGCGATTGCTCTTCATCTGCTGTCATCCCGAGCTGCCGTCGACGCAGCAGATCGCCTTGGCGCTGCGCATCGTCTCCGGTCTCACCGTGAAGGAAATCGCGCGCGCGTTTCTGGTGAGTGAAGCGGCGATGGAGCAACGGATCACGCGTGCCAAGCGCGCGATCGGTTCGGCTGAAGTTCCGTTCGAAACGCCCGGTGCCGAGGCACGCAGCGATCGACTCACTGCCGTCGCGGCGATGATCTATCTGCTGTTCAACGAGGGTTACTCTGCGAGCGGCGGTACCGCGCACATGCGGACGTCGCTGTGCGAGGAAGCGATTCGCCTCGCACGTTTGCTGATGCGACTCTTCCCGAGCGAGCCCGAAGTAATGGGGCTGATGGCGCTGCTGCTGCTCCAGCACGCACGCGCGCCGGCGCGGCTCGATCGCGACAGCGAAATCGTGCTGCTCGAAGATCAGGATCGCAGCCGGTGGAATCGCAAGCTGATCGACGAGGCGCTCGTGCTCGTGGAGAAGGCGCTGCGACATCGAGCGCCAGGTCCGTATCAAGTTCAAGCTGCGATCGCAGCAGTTCACTCTCGGGCGCGCCGCGCCGCGGAGACCGATTGGCAGGAGATCGACACGCTGTACGGCATACTCGAACAACTTCAGCCCTCGCCAGTCATCACACTCAACCGCGCCGTTGCAGTCTCGAAGCTGCGCGGTCCCGCAGCTGCGCTGGCAATGATCGAGCCGCTCGCAGAAAAGCTGCAGGGCTACTTCCATTTCTTCGGTGCAAAAGGTGCCTGGCTGAACGAGCTGGGTCGCATCGACGAAGCGCGCGTCGCGTTCGACCAGGCGATCGCACTCGCCCATACGCCGGCGCAGGCCGCACACATCCGGCAGCATCTCGATCGACTGCTGAAAAGCAGTTGAGACTGTATATGCGACCAGGTAAGCTCTGGTTCCAGAAAGAACGCTGCAAAAGGAACAGGGAGAAGGCGCATGAAGCTCTATTGGTGCGAGCAAACCCGCGCGGTGCGCGCAGTGTGGATGTTGGAAGAGCTGGGTGTGCCTTATGAGCGCGTGCGCATCGATATCCGCAACGAGCAGTCGCGGGCGAATCCGGCGTTTCGTGCGGCATCGCCGATGGGCAAGGTGCCGGCGCTCGAAGATGGTGCGGTTCGAATCTGGGATTCCGGTGCGATCTGCGGCTATCTCGCCGATCAGTACCCGGCCGCGAAGTTGGCGCCGGCGATCGGCAGTCCGGACCGCGGCGCCTATCTGATGTGGCTCATGTACACGAACGCAGTGATCGAGCCGGCGATGGGCGAGAAGATGGGCGGGCTCAAACCCAACTCTGTGACTTACGGTTGGGGTAGCTGGGACCAGATGCTCGACACGTTACGCACCGCCGTGGGTCGCAGCACGTGGATTCTCGGCGAGCGCTTCTGCGCAGCGGATGTGCTGCTCGGAATGAGCTGCTACTTCATGCGGCAGTTCAAGATGCTCACGGAGGAGCCGGTGCTGTTCGCGTACGCGGACCGCTGCGCCGCGCGGCCAGCGTTTCAGAGAGCGTATGCAGCAGAACCGTCGGGCTAAGCTTTAGCGATCCGCAGCCGCCGTCGAGTCGTCCGCCTTCGGCAACGCCACGAGCGCACTCGCCGTCAGCGGCGGTGTCTGGATGCTGAGGTTGCCGGGCGTGCACGAGATGCGATCCGTCACGACCTTCACGCCGATCTTCGGCAGCACTTCCTTGCTCAAGCCTTCCATCAGCTCGCAGTCGCCGGGCTCGAGGTTGAGCCGCCGATCGCGCGACACCTCGACCGTTTTCCACTGCGCCGGGAACGGGTCGGTCTTCAGCGGATCCGCCTTGCCCGTCAAACGCTCGGTCAGTTCCTTGGTCGCCTTGTTCGCCGGCTCCTTCGCTTCGCTGGCCGGGATCGGTGTCGCCGTCGTGACGGTGACGAAGAAATTGCGCGACGGACGATTCACGTCGATGCAGCCGTTCGCCTTGACCTTCGTCAACGGCGTCGCGCCGAGCGTGACCAGAATGTTCTTCACCTTCGACTCGAAGGCATCGCAGTTGTACGCGGTCGTGAACCCGACGTACGAGTACTTGATCTCGACCGGCTTCCACACGGCCTGCACCGGATTCGCGCTGTCGGGCGAGCCTGCGTAGGCGGCGTGCGACAGCACTCCGGCCAGAATGCACGACACCGCCAGGCGGGCTCGTGCAGGGGATGACAGCTTCGTTGACATGACTGGTCTCCGGGAGAATGACACGGATATGGACGTGCTCGTTTAGACGTCTTTCGGGGCGGCGCGTTCCCCGCAACAGGCCGTCCTCGCATTTACGTTCCCGTAATTTACCGAGCGGTTCAAGCAGGCACGAGATATCCTTTGGTGCATGAGCTCCACTGTGGATGCGCAAAGCCGCGAAATCAACGCCGCCATGGCCGTCCTGGGGGCGCTGAGCTTCTGCCATCTGCTCAACGACATGATGCAGTCGCTGCTGCCGGCGATGTATCCCATCCTCAAGTCAGGGTTGCGTCTCGACTTCGGTCAGATCGGCTTGGTGACTTTCGTTTATCAGGTCACGGCCTCGTTGTTCCAGCCGCTCGTCGGACTGTACGCCGACCGACGGCCGATGCCGTACGCACTCGCGTTCGGTATGGGCTTCACCTTGACCGGCTTGTTGCTGCTTTCTGTCGCAAGCACGTTCCCGGTGTTGTTGCTCGGCGCTGCGGTCATCGGCCTCGGCTCGTCGGTCTTTCATCCGGAGTCATCGCGTGTCGCGCGCGTCGCCTCCGGCGGCCGTCACGGCTTCGCGCAGTCGATCTTCCAGGTCGGCGGCAACGCGGGATCGGCAATCGGTCCGCTCGCGGCTGCGTTCATCGTGCTGCCGAACGGGCAGGGCAGCGTCGCGTGGTTCGCGCTCGCCGCGCTGCTCGGCATCGTGCTGCTCACGAAGATCGGTGGCTGGTACGCACGTCAGACGGTGCGCCTCGACGCCATGCGCAAGAGCGCACATCACGCGCTCGTGCAGCTGCCTCGAAACAAAGTGATCGGCGCGATGGCAGTGCTGATCGTGCTCATCTTCTCCAAGTACTTCTACCTGGCGAGCCTGACGAGCTACTACACGTTCTACCTGATCGAGCGTTTTCACGTTTCGGTGTGGACCGCGCAGGTGCACCTGTTCGTGTTCCTCGCCTCGGTCGCGATCGGCACCTTCGCCGGCGGTCCCATCGGCGATCGCGTCGGTCGCAAGTACGTCATCTGGTTTTCGATTCTCGGCGTGCTGCCGTTCACGCTGCTGTTGCCGCACGCGAACCTGTTCTGGACCGGCGTGCTGAGCGTGCCGATCGGCTTGATCCTCGCGTCGGCGTTCTCGGCGATCCTCGTCTACGCGCAGGAGCTCGTGCCCGGCAAGGTCGGCATGATCTCGGGGCTGTTCTTCGGGCTCGCGTTCGGCATGGGCGGCCTCGGCGCCGCAGTGCTCGGTCACGTCGCCGATGCGGCGGGCGTCGAGTTCGTATATCGCATCTGTGCGTTCTTGCCGGCGCTCGGCGTGCTCGCCGCATTCCTGCCGAAGATGCAGACTCATAAACACTAGACTCGAGGTGAGCTCATGGCCGGGGAACTGAAGCATCACTCGCTCACTGTCAACGGCATCCGCATGCACGTCGCCGAGCAGGGCAGCGGCCCGCTCGTGCTGATGTGTCACGGCTGGCCGGAGCTCTGGTACTCGTGGCGGCATCAATTGCCCGCCGTCGCGGCTGCGGGTTTTCGCGCCGTCGCGCCCGACATGCGCGGCTTCGGCCAGACGGACGCGCCCGCGGACGTGAACGACTACACGATCCTGCACAACGTCGGCGACGTCGTCGGGCTCGTGTCCGCGCTCGGCGAGAAGAAGGCGATCATCGTCGGTCACGACTGGGGCGCGCCGGTCGCGTGGACGGCTGCGATGATGCGGCCCGATCTATTCCCTGCAGTCGTCGCGATGAGCGTGCCGCATCGGCCGCGCTCGGCGTCCGCGCCGCTGCAGACGCTCAAGGACGCAGGGCTCGGCAACTACTATTGGATCTACTTCCAGAAGCCCGGCGTCGCGGAAGCGGAGTTCGAGCGCGATCCGGCCGTGACGCTGCGCAAACTGTTGTACGGCGTCTCGGGCGACATCCCGATCGATCGCGAGAATCCCATGCTCGTGCACGAAGGCCACGGCTTTCTCGATCCGCTCGCCGTCGCGCCTGCGTTGCCGGCGTGGCTGCGCGAAGAAGACATCGAGAAGTTTGCGAGCGAGTACCGGCGCACGGGTTTCCGCGGTGGCCTCAATTGGTATCGCAACATCGACCGCAACTGGGCGCTGACGGCAGCGTGGCACGACGCGCAGATCCGGCAGCCGGCGTTGTTCATCGTCGGCACCCGCGACCCGGTGATCGCGGGCAAGCGCGGTGTCGCGGCCGTCGAGCACATGAGCCGCGCGGTGCCGAACGTAGAGAAGGTGATCGTCGAAGGCGCCGGTCACTGGATTCAGCAAGAGCGGCCCGAACGCGTCAACGCCGCGCTGCTGGAGTTTCTGGCCAAGGTCCGCAACCTGTGAAGGAACCCGTCATGCTCGGTCGCACTCGCCTCGCCACGCTTGCCTTCGCTCTGCTGGTCAGCGCTGTCGCCTTCGGTCACGACAAGCCGGAGTTCCTGACTTCGCCGGATCCCGCGATGCGCGATCTACCGTTCTCCGAAGCGGTGCGCGTCGGCGATCTGCTGTTCCTCTCGGGCCAGATCGGCTTCGATCCCGCGACCGGCGGAGTCGTGCCCGGCGGCATCAAGCCCGAAGCGCGCCGGGTTCTCACGCTGATCCAGGAAGTACTGGCGCGCAACGGCGCCTCGATGTCGGACGTCGTGAAGTGCACCGTGTTCCTCGCGGACATCGCCGAGTGGCCGACGTTCAACGAGATCTACATGGAGTTCTTCAAGAAGCCTTACCCGGCGCGCAGCGCTCTCGCCGCCAGCGGCCTGGCGCGCAATGCGCGGGTCGAGGTCGAGTGCATCGCGTACGCGCCGAAGAAGAGATAGCTCACGCTCGCTTGCGGCGCGCCACTTCCTCTTTGTACATCGCGAACTCTTCGCCAGCCGCCTTGGCGATGCTGGGCCGCTGCAGCATGCGCTGGTAATACTGGTTGACCACGGGCCACTGCTTCAGATCCACCTGCGTCGCGCCCGCCCAGTTCAGGATCGTCGTGAGATAGGCGTCCGCGATGCTGAACTCATCGAGCAGGAATTCGCGGCCGCGCAGATGCGCTTCCAGCGTCTCCATGCGCCGCTGCAGCTTCTCGCGGCTGTAGCGCTTCACTTCGTCCGAAGCCTTCTCGTCGAGCATCGGCACGAACACCGCCTTGTGCAACTCGGTGCCGATGAAGCCCAGCCACTGCTGCATCCGGCTGCGCTCCACTCCCGGCGGCGGCGCCAGGCGCGCCTGCGGGAACTGCTCGGCGACGTACTGCAGAACCGCGGTGTTTTCCGTGAGGACGCTGCCGTCATCGAGGCGTAGCGCCGGCACTTGTCCCATCGGATTGATTGCGAAGAAGTCGCTGCCGTCCTCGAGCTTCTTGCTGTGCGTGTCCGCCTGCACGTAGCGTGCGGGCGCGCCGGCTTCGTACAGGGCGATGCGGGTGGCGAGCGAGCAGGCCATCGGTGCGAAGTACAGTTCCATGACGAGTGCCCCCAGTGGTGTGTGTGTACGCGTGGTGTTTATGTACTGTGCGGTATAGTATTAACCCGCGTCAAGGTCTTTTTTTACAACATGGTACATAAAAAGCTCGATAAGCAGATCATCGTGCAGGCACCGCGCCCGCGCGGCCGGCCGCGTGCCTACGACGC
>CADEEJ010000004.1:6006-17768 GCA_902826315.1 uncultured Steroidobacter sp. | reverse complement strand
CTGCCGCCCGGCGATCCGGCGCGCGGCTGCTATCTCATCGGCACGGCCCTTACCGAGGCGCTGGGCGACGAGGAAGTTCGCAACCGTCTCGCCGCTGCGTTGCGCGAGTTCGAGCGAATGCTGGAAGTGCGCATCCAGCAGGGCCGCGACGATGGCGAGATCGATGCGAAGGCGGATCCGCAGGCCCTGGCGATGATCGCCTCGGCCGTGTTGCACACGTTGGCGATTCGCTCGCGCGCCGGCGAATCGCGAACGGTGCTGCGGTCCGTCGTCGCGACCGCTATCGATCTGATCTGCGGACGTGCGCCTGCGCGAAAGCGACGGCGCGCGCAATGATCTCGCGCGAGCGCTCGTTGTCGTCGAGGATGTCGAAGCCGTGCCGGCCGGCCGGATGATTCATCACTTCCAACAGCGCATTGCCCGCCAGCGCTTCCTGCACGAATGCGTCGATCGCCTGGTTGATCAGCGGCTGATCCAACCCCGCACGAGCCAGGAAGATCGGCAAGTTGGCGACTTCGCTGCGTACGTTCCCGGTCGGCGATAAGTACGCGTAGAACGCAATCAGGCAGCGTACGTAGTCCGGGCGCTCGCGCAGCAGGGCGGTCATCAGCGGACCGCTGCCCGAGAAGTACCACAGCGCGATCCTGTCCGCGTCGACGTTGAGCTCCGCTGCGTGACTGCGCACGTAGTCGATGGCCGCCGCGACATCCGACTGCGCCCTGCCGTAGTCGGTGAGCGCGTACAGGCGGTGATTGAGCGTCACGCCGACCAGTGCTGATCCGGCTACGAGTTCGCCATACGAGACGAATACTCCCCACTGCGTCGGCGGCGTCATCTGCGCGGGGATCGGGCCGCCATGAATGAAGAACACTGCGGGTATGCGTGCATCACCCGACGAGCCCGCCGGCGTGTACACCTTCATCGCCAGCTCCGCGTCTGCGTCGCGTTTATAGACGACGTCGCGCACACGAATCTGGCGCGTGCCGTCGGTGTGGTAGACGATGCGCTTGCTCAGATCAGGCTCGGCCATGGATCGCGCTCCCGTTGCGTCCGACGTGGCGGGCGCGTTGCACGAATTCCAGCAGCGATGCATCCAGCGCCCAGCGCCGCTGCAGGCGCAGGTCGGCGAGCAGCGCCTGCTGCATGCGATCCTTCACCGTCGCGTCGCCGCCCGAGAATTCGTCGAGCAGCGATTCCCACTCCATGATGAGCGACTGCACGCCGATTCCGTCCACGCCCTCGCCGGCCGACATCGCGTTACGCAACTCCCCTGCGACGCGCAGCCACTCGCGCATGCGATCGTCCGGCATGCTCAGGCGTTCGAGCGCCTGTGGATCGAGATGCGCCGCCCACGCGGTGAGATTGCCGTGTCGTAGCGCTCGCGTGAGGTAGTCCATCATTTCAGTGTCGAGACCGCTCTGCGCCTGCATGCGCGCCTGCAGGTTCGGCTGCGCGTGGTACGCGAGCTTCATCTTGATCGCGAGCCCGACGTCGCCGCCGACCCTGGCCAGCATCAGCTGCATCCATCGATCGGCAATCGTCTGCGCGTGATCGCTCTGCACGAGCACGTCGCGCCGCACTGCTTCGCGCAGCTCGGCGAGCAGCGAGCGCCATTGATCCTTGTCGCTGTTGCTGTGAACGAGCAGCCGCTCGAGCTCGTCGGACGAGCAATACTTGTCGTACTGACTGATCAGCTCGACTGCGGCCAGCCAGTCGCCCGCGACGGGCTCGCCGCCGCGCGTCAGCACTTCGTGAATCTGGCTCAGGCGCGAGCGCAAGGCTGTCGCTTTGCCGATGCGATCGTCCAGCTCGTCCAGCTGCTGCGCGATCATTTCCGGCAGCGGCGCGCCGTCCTTCGCGAGCACGGCGGCGACTTCGTTGAGCGACAGGTTCAGCCGCTGCAGCGCCTGGATGCGGAACAGGCGCACGATGTCCGCTTGCGTATAGAGGCGGTATCCGGACTCCGAGCGCTGCGACGGTTCGAGTAAGCCGATCGCGTGGTAGTGATGGAGCGCGCGGACAGTTAGCCCGGTGAGCTTGGCGAGTTGCCCGACTGTGAAGGACATGCGACCTCCCGATTCGGCGTGACTCTAGGCCCTGACGGTACGTCAGGGTCAAGCGCCGCCGAGCGGAGCCGCTCTACAGGTGCGCCAGGACGCGGATGCCGGTCTCCACGTGCCGCCCCGGCACGACGACCACTTCGTCGCCGATGCGCTGGAAATCCAGGTCGAGCGCCGCACCGGCGATCGGCAGGCCGCGCAGCGTGAGCGACTCGACGCCGATCGGCAGCAGCGGACGCGTCACGTGCACTTCGCGGCGCTCACCGTCGACGCGGATGCCGAGACACGCCTGCAACAGCATGAATACCGACGCCGACGACCATGCCTGCGGCAGACACGCGACCGGGTAGGGCGCCGGCCCTTGGCCCGCGACCCGCGGAAAGCCGCAGTACAGCTCGGGCAGGCGCATGCCGAACTGGTTCGCGGTCTCGAAGATGTCGTTGAGGACTTGCACGACGTTGGCGCGTCCACCGTAGCGCGACATGCCGGCCGCGCAGATCGACGCGTCGTGCGGCCAGATCGAGCCGTTGTGATACGACATCGGGTTGTAGCGCGGCTCGCGCTCGGCGAGTGTTCTGATGCCCCAGCCGCTGGAGAACCGCGGCGACATCAGCTGCGCAGCGACGAGTGCTGCACGTTCTTCGCTCGGCACTCCGCAGTAGAGCAAGTGACCGGCATTCGACGCGTAGACGCGGCAGGGTGTGCCATCGCCGTCGAGCGCGATCGCGTAGTAATGCATCTGAGGAACCCAGAAGCGCTCTTCGATCGCCATGCGCAGCGCTTCCGCCTTGCGCGCCCAAGCCGTGCCGCGCACTTCGTCGCCACGGCGTGCTGCTAGCTCCGACATGCATTTCAGCGCGCCGTACGCGTAGCCCTGCACTTCGACGACAGCGAGCGGTCCCTTCGGGAAGCGACCGTCGTCGTGGAACATCGAGTCGTGACTGTCCTTCCAGGCCTGGTTCACGAGGCCGGTGTTTTCGCCGCGTGCATAGTCGAGAAATCCAGTGGGGCTCGCGGCGAGCCGCTGCTCGATCCAGCCCGTCGCGGCGCAGAGCGAGCTCCAGATCCGGTCGGCGAGCGTGCGGTCGCCGGTGCGACTCTCGTAAGCACCTGCGAGCATGACGAACAGCGGCGTCGTATCCACGCCGCCGTAGTAACGGCCGAACGGTACTTCCTGCAGCGCGGCCATCTCGCCTTGCCGCGACTCGTGCATGATCTTGCCGGGCTGCGAATCGCGGAACGCCGAGTCTTCCGTGGCTTGCGTCGAGGCGAGAAAGCTCAGCACGCCCGCCGCGAGCTGCGGATTGAGCCAGAGCGTTTGCAGCGCCGTGATGATTGCATCGCGGCCGAACGTCGTCGCAAACCACGGGATGCCAGCGTACGGATACGGGCCCGTCGGCAGCGATGTCGTGAGCAGCGCGAGATCGGCGCGCGAACGGCTGAGCCACTGATCGAACAGCCGCCCTGAAGTACCGATCGACGCACCCTGGCTCAAGCGCTCCTGCATGTCGACCGACAGTTGGCTGACTGCTGTGTTGAAGCGCTCACGCGATGGTGCGCCTTCATCCTGCGCACCGATTTCGAGTGACAGCTCGGTTCGCTCGCCGCGCTTCAGTTGCAGCTTGAACTCCGCCTGCGTCGACGAGATCGCGATGGGTGCGTGCGAGAACTCGATGTACGTCGTACGCACGACGTCGTCGAGACCGCGATACGACAGCTTCACTGTCTGGTTTGCAGTCCACGCCGGCAGGATCTCGCCGCGCGCCTTGCGCGCCGTTCCCTGCACTTCGAAGATGTCGGCGAAATCCGCCGCGTAGGCGAACAGCAGCGGCACCTCGGCATCGCGGTCGCCGAAGTTGGTGAGCGTCAGCTGCTCGAACCAGCGGCCGCGCCAGAGCAGGCGATTGCGCTCGATGTGAATGACGCCCTTCGGGATCGCCAGTTCGCCCGGCGCAGTCAGTGGCCGGTTCGTGAGATGCGCCGTGAACAACGTGTTGTCGCGATCGATAGCGGCGCCGAGCAGCGAGGGCCGCCGGCCCGCGACGAACAGGTCGAAGCGCGACAGCATGCGCGTGTCGTTCGTGAACAAGCCGTCGTCGGCCGCCTGGATGTCGCCGAGCGCGTCGGCGAGCAGGAACGTATTACCGTCTTTTAGTGTGAAGCGCGGCAACAGGCCGCGACGTTCACCGGGTTCGTCGGCGGAGCTCATCGGTCCCTCGTTGCAGGCTCAGGACGCGCGCAGTAGCGGGAGGCTCTTCAACAGGCGCGCGTACAAGTCCACGTATGACCGCGCCATGGTACGCGCTGCGAAACGGCGTTCGAAGACTTCCCGCACCGTGCGTCGGTCGATCAGCTCAATGTTACTCAGCGCAGCGAGCGCCTCTTCTTCGGAATCTACGATGTAGCCGGTCACGCCATGGTCGATGACTTCCGGCACGGAGCCGCGGTTCCACGCGATGACGGGCGTGCCGCAGGCCATTGCCTCGATCATCACCAGCCCAAACGGCTCGGGCCAGTCGATCGGGAACAGCAGCGCGCGCGCATTACCCAGAAATTCCGACTTCTGGTCGTCGCCGATCTCGCCGATGTAGTCGATCATCGGATCGTTGAGGAGCGGTGCAATGCGCGTCTCGAAGTAGTCGCGGTCCACGTTGTCGACTTTCGCCGCGATCTTGAGCGGGATGCCGGCGCGACGCGCGATGGAGATCGCGACGTCCGGGCGCTTTTCCGGCGAGATGCGGCCGATGAAGGCGAGATAGCCCGGCTGCGGCCGCGCACGAAAGGCGAACTGGTGCTCCGGCAAGCCGTGCGGAACGGTCGCGAGCCAGTTGACGAACGGCAGCGGCGTGCGCTGGTGATCCGAGATCGAGACCAGGCCGAATTGCGGCCAGTGCCGGTACGCGTTTTCGAGGTCGGTGAGATCGAGGCGCCCGTGCAGCGTCGTCACGGTGCGATGCGCCTGGTGCTCGAATACCGGGAAGTGCAGCAGGTCGATATGGAAATGCAGGATGTCGAACTGCCACGCGCGGCGCCGGACTTCGTGCAGCATCGACAGGTGTGCGGCGACGTCCGACTTGAACGGCGCTGGATCGAGCCGGATGGCGCAGTCGCGGACCGCAACGAGCTTGGCGTCGGTGCGAGCGTCGGCAGCTGCGAACAGGGTCACCTCGTGACCGAGCTGCACCAGCGCATCGCAGAGATTCGCGACCACGCGCTCGGTACCGCCATAGAGTTTCGGAGGAACAGTCTCGGTGAGCGGCGCGATCTGGGCGATATGCATGGCGAATCAACGCTTCGCCGCCCGGAAAAGTTCTGGGCCGGCGCTGTCAGTCGTTTCCGAAGCGCAGCCGATACTCGCGCGGCGTCATGCCGACCTGGCGCGAGAACAACTTGCGAAACGAGGAGACGTCTTCGTAGCCGCACTGCTCGACGATGCGCTCCAGCGGCAGATCCGAGCCCTCCAGGAGCTGCCGCGCGCGGGCAATCCGCTGCGATTGTAGGTAACTCAGCGGCGACATCCCGAGACTCGCCTTGAATCTGCGCGCCAGCGTGCGCTCGCTGAGGGCCAGTGCACGGCAGACGCCCGCGATCGCGAGCCGCTTGCCCGAATGCTGCCGTAGATAGTGCGTCGCGCGCTCGATGTCGGAGTCGGCTTCCGCGGGCAGCGTGTGCGGCACGAGAAACGGCGATTGGGAGCCGCGGCGCCGCTCAACTAGCATCAGCTTCGCCGTCGCGGCCGCCAGCGGCTCGCCGGCCAGCTCGCGCACGAGATCCAACGCCAGGTGCATGTAGGCGGCGCCGGCAGCACCGGTCCACCGGTTGCCATCGCGCATGACGAGGCGGTCCGGCACCATCTCGATGTCCGGGAATGTCTGACGGAACCAGTTGACCAGCCACCAGCAGGTTGTCACCCGGCGGCCGCTCAGCAAGCCGGCCTGCGCAAGCAGCACCGCGCCGCTGCATGAGCTCGCGAAGATCCTCGAGCGCCGCGCCATGGTTGCGATGAACGCGTTTTCCGTGCGCAGCCTGCGTGCCTGGACTTCCAGGTCCGCGAGCGACTCGCACCAGATCGGCGGCACGATCGAGGCGTCGTAGCGACTGCGGACTGCATGCACCGGGAACTGGACGCCGTGCGAACCGCGGACGGCACGGCGGGATTTGCCGACGATGTGGCAGTCGAACCTTGCGGTGGAGGCGGCGCGCTCGCCGAGCGTGACGCGTGCGTTGTTCGCGATCGCGAACAGCTCGAGAAGGCCGGCCGTGATCCACGCGGAGCAGCCGGGGTAGGCGACGATTGCCACCGTGACTGTTTTCGCCATAAAGGTGGCAAGTATGCCACTGGTGTGCGCACGCAGAAGAGTCAGGCTCACTGCCTGAGCCACGGGAGGTGTTCGATGAGCGGCGATCGTCGGGAATTCGTGCAGATGAGTCTGGCGGGACTCAGCGCCATGCTGGCGGGCGGCAGCGCCGGTGCGCAGGCCACGAAGCCGGAGCAACCGAGCTTTCTGGTCGTCTATCGGCCTGGTCCGCGCTGGCTGCCGGGCAAGCCGCTGGCGGAGCAACCGTTGCGCGAGCATGGGCGCTACATGCTCGATCTGTACAAGCGCGGTGTGATGCGTATCGCCGGGCGCTTCGCCGATGGCAGCGGCGGCGCGATGCTGTTCGGCGCAGACGACGATGCGGGCGCGCAGGCGATCGTCGCCGCCGATCCAGCCGTCGTTGCCGAGACCTTCACATACGAGCTGCGTCAGTGGGCCTTCGTCGACTGGGCATCGGTCGCTAAACGCGCTCCGGCCTAGCGTCACAACTACAACTCTAGTTGGCAAGCCGCGGTCCGGCCCTTAGCAGGCTATTGCCAGTAGAAGGGCTGCAGCTTGCGTTGCCCTGAAACCTTCTCCGCCAGCGTTCCGCCTTCGTAGATACGCCCGTTCAGCACGACATACGCGATATGGTCGGTCACGCGGATGTCTTCGAGCGGGTTGCCGTCGACGATCAGCAGATCGGCGAGCTTGCCGTTCTCGATCGAGCCGAGATCGCGTGCCATGCCGAGGTGACGCGCCGGGTCGATGGTCGCCGCCTGCAGCGCCTGCATCGGCGACATCCCACCCTGCACGAATCCCCAGATCTCCCAGTGCGAGCCGAGGCCTTCGCGCTGACCGTGCGCTCCGGTGTTGACCAGCACGTCCTTCTCCAGCAGCCGCTTCGCGTTCGCGGCTGAATCGCGGAATGCCTGGTAGTCGGCCGCCGGTGCCATCTGCCGGCGCACTGACCGCGGCTGCAGGACCTGCGGCGGCACATAGCGCGACAGGATCGGGTGCGCCCACACTTCCGACTCCTGATAGAAGAAGTGCTCGCTGCCCGGGCCGCCGTAGGTCACGACCAGCGTCGGCGTGTACGCGACCTTGGTCTGCGGCCAGAACTGCAGCACGTCGTCGTAGAAGCGCTCCGGCGGCACGTTGTGCTCGATGCTGGTGTTGCCGTCGACGACCATGCTCATATCCATGTGATACAGCGAGCCGCCTTCGCACACGACCAGCATGCCGGCCTCGCGCGCAGCCGTCGTCACCATCTGGCGCTGGTCGCGCCGCGGCTGGTTGTAGTTCTTGATCGAGATCGCGCCCTGGGCTTTCAGCCGCTGGACGTGATTGCGCGCATCTTCGATCTTGTCGATGCTCGCGAACCCTTCCGAGTGCGCGCCGTAGACGACGTCGCCCGTGGAGAAGATACGCGGCGCGAGGATCTGACCGGCACGCTGATATTCGGATGCGGCGAAGATCTCGGTCGCGTTGTTCGACGGATCGTGCACAGTCGTCACGCCGAGCGCGAGATGCGCGAGCGTCGACCAGTTCTGCTGGGGCACGATGTCGTTGCTGCCCTGCGGTCCATGCGCGTGCGCATCGATGATGCCGGGCATGACCGTGCGACCCGCGAGATCCAAGCGTTGCGCATCCGCCGGAATCTCCACCGATCCATTCGCGCCGACAGCGACGATGCGGTTGTCGCGCACGACGATCGTGCCGTTCTCGATCACCTGGCGCGCATCGTTCATCGTCACTATGCGTGCACCGGTGAGAGCAACGACGCCGCGCGGCTTATCGGCCGCCCGCGTCATGCTGAGATTCGCGACCACCTTGCCGTGCGTCGTGTCGCCGCTCGTGCCGCTCGCGAACAGCTCCGCCATCTCCGCACGATAGAGCGACGCACCGAGCGTCCACGACAACGTGTCGCCGTCGATCCAATTGATATAGGTGCCGCCGATATCGCTGGCGCGCCGCTGCGGAACTGCTTTCGTCTGCAGCGACAGGTCGATCGTGCCGCCGGGCGGCATCGGCACGACGTAGATGTGATAGTTCTCGAGGAACGCCAGCCATTCGCCGCTCGGCGAAACCTCCAGATTGCTGACGTAGCTGGAGCGCGCGTGCACGTGACGATCCTGTCCGTTCGCGTCCACGCTGACCAACTCGTGCGCCGGCTCGCTCTCCTTCGCGGGACTCTTGTCCGCAGTGAAGTAGATGCGGCCGTCGTTGCCGACGAAATGCGGATCTCGGCCGTCGTCCGTCAAGCGCGTGGCAGCACCACCGTCGATGGTCAAGCGATAGATGCCAGGCTCAGACGACCACAGCGGCGAAGTCAGCCGGCCGCCGGTCGAGCGCTCGACCACGATCGACTTGCCGTCGGGACTGAAGCGCGGATGCAGATAGTGACCGGGCTGCTTCGATACAGCGCGCGAGCCGCCGCCGCCTGCACCGACGACATGAACTTCGCCGAGGCCCGCGTCGGTCCAGCGCACGAACACGACGCGCTTACCATCGCGCGACCATGACGGATAGAGCTCGAATGCCGCAGCCTCTTCGCGCGTGAGGCGTCGCGGTGCGCCGTCAGCGACGTTCGTCACCCACAGGCGTCCGAACGATTCGAACACGACTTGCTTGCCATCGGGCGAAACGCTCGCAAAGCGCGCCATGCGCGATTGCACTTCATCCGGCGCGACAGCGATGTCGAGCCGCGGCGGCACCATCGCCGTGCGCGTGTCTTTGACCTGGAACGGAATGTCGCTCACCGCGCCCGATGTGACGTCGATGCGCTTGATGCCACCGCCGGCCCAGAACACGATGCTCTTGCTGTCGGGCATCCAGTCCATGTTCGGATAGAGGCCGTTGATGGCCCACGTCTCCTGCATGTCGCGGTCGAGATCCATGTACAGCGGCCGCTCCTGGCCCGATGCGAGATCTTTGACGAACAGCACTGTCTCGAACGCGCTCGGCGTGCGCACGCGATGCACGTAGGCGAGCCAGCGACCGTCGGGCGACGGCGTCGGCCGCATCGCACCGCCCGGCTCGCTCACGGCATCGTCGGTTTCGCCAGTGGCAACTTCGTAGCGGCGGATGGCGAACACGGCCTTGTTCGCGTCCTGCGCATACTCGAAGACGGGACCCGGCGTGACGTTCTGGCTGTAATAGAGGTACTTGCCGTCGGGGGAGAACGCCGGCTCGCCGAGCTCCTTCTGGAACTCGTCGCTCGGACGCTTCACGAGCATCACGCCGTCACCGCCGTCGAGGTTGTACAACCAGATTTCGCCGGTGCCGAGCGAGCGGCGCGTCGTGAAGTGCTTGCGTCCAGCGATGTAGCGGCCGCTCGGATGCCACACGGGGTTGTTCAGCAGGCGGAAGCTTTCCTTGCTGATCTGGCGCGCATTGCCGCCGTTCGCGTCCATGATCCAAAGATTGTCGCCGCCGGTGCGATCCGACGTGAACGCGATCCACTTGCCATCCGGCGAGTAGCGCGGCTGCATGTCCCACGCCATCCCCGACGCAAGTGCGCGCGCTTCGCCGCCCTCGATCGGCAGATCGTAGATGTCGCCCAGCATGTCGAACGCGATCCGCTTGCCGTCGGGACTCACGTCGACGCTCATCCAGGTGCCGGAGCGAGTGTCGATCGGGATGTCGCGGCGTTCGCCGGGCGGCGCCGAGACGTCCCACGCGTTCTTTTTTTCTTCGTCCGGTGCAGCGAAGGCTGCGGTGCCGAACAGCAGCAGTGCGGCGATCGATCGACGATTCATGCGGATCCTTTCTCATCGAGCATGTGTTTGATGGCCACTTCGCCGAGCGGCTCGCGGCCGTGAATGCGCAGGCTCTCCGCCCATTCGCGGGCGAAGTCGCGTTGCAGGTAGATGTTGATGCCGGCAGCGATGCACATGGAGATCAAGGCGCCCAGCGCGGCCAATGCCATGTCCTTGTGCGCGTCCCACTCGTCGCCTTGCGTGCCGAGGTATGCCTGGCCGAGATCGCCGCCGACGACCGCAGCGGCGCCCCATTCGATCAGCTCGTACAGTGCCGAAGTCGACAACGTCAGATCCAGCGGCAGGAAGTAGCCCCAGAAGCCGCGGACGCTGGCGATGCGCAGAAACACTTCGCGGATCGGATAGGCCAGCAGCAGCCCGTAGGCGAAGTGCACGACGCGGTCGAAGTTGTTGCGCTCCCAGCCGAGTGCTGCGTTCAGCGAGTGGCCGGTCAGGTCGCGCCACGCTTCGTCGTACGGGACTTCAGCGTAGGTGTAGTGGGCGCCGATCGTGTGCAGGCAGAAGAAGACGAACAGCGTCGTATAGGAGATCTTGGACAGCGGGAATGCGCGGTGGGTGGCGACCAGCAGCGCGACGCCGAGGAACAGCAGCGCATTTTCCAGCCACCAGTCCGAGCGGTCGAAAGGGTGGAAGGCGAGCGGCACCCACAGTGCGGCCAGCAGCGCGGCGAGCGTCCCCAGATATGTCTTGCGCGACAAAATGCGGCTCCGGTCCCCAATCCGGGGCGGTGAGTCTATGTCATCCGCCGCCTGCGAAGCACCAGTGTCCGCCGGATGTATACTGCCGGGCACGCGCGGGGGGCGCATGAATTACGTCGAAGTCGCAATTCCATTCTTCATCCTGGCGATGCTCGTCGAGTTCCTGTACGGCAAGCTCGTCAAGCGCCAGACCTATCGTCTCGCGGACACGGTGAACAGCCTGCAGCTGGGCACGCTCAGCCGCTTGGTCGACGTGCTGCGGCTCGGGTTTTCGGCGGTGGTATTCGGTGCGCTGGTCAAATGGCTGGGCGTGCACCAGTGGGCGATGGATTCCGCGTGGCAGTGGATCGCGGCGTTCGTCGCGTACGACTTCTGTTACTACTGGAAGCATCGCTTCGGCCACGAGTGGCGCATCATGTGGGCCTCGCACATCGCGCATCACCAGAGCGAAGAGTTCAACCTCAGCACGGCGCTGCGCCAGACGGGCACCGACTACATCGGCTTCGTGTTCTACATTCCGCTGTATCTCGCGGGCGTGCCGGCGGCCGCGGTGATCACCGTCGGCAGCCTGAATCTCATCTATCAGTTCTGGGTGCACACGGAGCACATCCGCCGCCTCGGGCCGCTGGAATGGATTTTCGTCACGCCTTCCAACCATCGCGTGCATCACGCGCGCAATCCCGAGTACATCGACAAGAACTACGGCGGCGTCTTCATTCTGTGGGATCGCTTGTTCGGCACGTTTCAGGACGAGCGCACGGACGTGCCCTGCGTTTACGGCATCACCACGGGATTGAAGAGCTGGAACCCGCTGTGGGCGAACCTGCATTTCTGGTCCGACACCGCGAAGCTCGCGTGGCGCACCAACAGCTGGTGGGACAAGCTGCGCATCTGGTTCAAGCCGCCGGGCTGGATGCCGGCGGA
>CADEEJ010000004.1:0-5906 GCA_902826315.1 uncultured Steroidobacter sp. | reverse complement strand
TCTTCGCGCAGTACTGGATCCTCACGTTCGGGTCGCTGTGGATGTTGCAGGTGGAAAAGACGCTGCCACGCGCCTTCGTGCTCATGATTTTCTTCTGGATGTGCTTCTCGATGTTCGTGCAGGGTGCCGCGCTCGAAGGACGCGCGTACGCGCGCAAGCTGGAATGGCTGCGCTTCGGCATTACGCTGGCGCTCGCGCTCGTCACCTATCTGCTCTGGCCGCAGGCACTGGCGACCGCCGCATTCTTCATCGCCGGCTACGCTGCCCTGAGCGCTCTCGCATTCGCCTTCGAGGCACACAAACATGACAACGATCGGAACGCCGCTGGCGCCTTCGGGTAACCGCGTGATGCTGCTGGGCTCGGGCGAGCTCGGCAAGGAAGTGGCGATCGAGCTGCAGCGCTTCGGCTGCGAAGTGATCGCGGTCGATCGCTATCCCAACGCGCCGGCGATGCACGTCGCGCATCGCTCACACGTGATCAACATGCTGGATGGCGCCGCGCTCGCTGCGCTGGTGGAGCGCGAGCGGCCGCAGCTGATCGTGCCGGAGATCGAAGCGATTGCGACGCCGACGCTGCTGGAGCTGGAGAGCAAAGGCTTCACCGTCATTCCGACTGCGCGCGCCGCGCGGCTGACGATGGATCGCGAAGGCATCCGGCGACTGGCTGCCGAGCAGCTGGGACTGAAGACCTCGCCGTATCGCTTCGCCGGCTCGATGGCCGAGTATCGCGATGCCATCGGCGAGCTCGGGCTGCCGTGCGTCGTGAAACCGGTGATGAGCTCATCGGGCAAGGGCCAGAGCGTCGTGCGCACGCAGGCGGACATCGAGCACGCCTGGCAGTACTCGCAGCAGGGCGGGCGTGCCGGCGGCGGCCGCATCATCGTCGAAGGATTCATTCGCTTCGACTACGAGATCACGCTGCTCACGGTGCGTCACGGCGGCCGCACCACGTTCTGCGAGCCGATCGGTCATCTGCAGATCGACGGCGACTACCGCGAGTCCTGGCAGCCGCAGCCGATGAGCGCAGCCGCTCTCGCTGAATCGCAGCACATTGCGCATGCGGTCACCGCCGAGCTCGGCGGCAGCGGCATCTTCGGCGTGGAGTTGTTCATCGCCGGCGACACGGTCTATTTCAGCGAAGTCTCGCCGCGCCCGCACGACACCGGCCTCGTGACGCTGATCTCGCAGGATCTCTCCGAGTTCGCGCTGCACGCGCGGGCGATTCTCGGCTTGCCGATTCCAGTCGTGCGCCAGCGCGGCCCGTCCGCCTCGTGCGCGATACTCGTCGACGGCAATTCGAACAACGTGCGGTTCGAGAACGTCGATCGCGCGCTCACCGAACCGGACACGGCGCTACGGCTGTTTGGCAAACCGGAAGTGCGCGGTCACCGCCGCATGGGCGTGTCGCTCGCGCTCGGCAGCACGATCGAAGAAGCGCGAGCGCAGGCGAGAAAGATGACGGCGACAGTGCTGGAAGGTGTGAAGTGCGAGTGACGAATCAGCCTTCGCGAATCCAGACATCGTGCGCGTGCTGAGTATCGAGGTACTCGCGTACCGCTGAGATCCTGCCGTCCCTGAACTCCATGATGAAGTGATACTCCTGCCGGTACAGGCGACCGTTCTTCAGATCTCCCGACGAAGTCACCTCCAGCGCGACACGATCGCCTTCCGCTATGGATGAGAGCACGGTCATACGTAGGCCGCCGGCGAGGTTATCCACCATGCGGCGAAACAGTCGGCCGATGCGTTCCTTCGTGTAGACGCCGGCCGTCGGCGTCAGCTCCTTCTTGCCCGGAATGCGCCACGTCGCGTCCTCGGTCATCAACGCCATGACGCCGTCGAGGTCGCTAGCAGAGAACAATTCGAAGAAGCGCTGTGCGGTCGCTTTGTTACGTTCGGTAGTCATGCATCCAGCTGACATGAAAGACCGCGCCAGGTCAACGGCGTCATCGATGTGAGAGGCATGCGCGCCGTCCTTGGCACGCATGCACCGGGAGAGCTCGGTACTGGGTGCGAGTAAGTGACGGCGGAGGCGGCGGCGGTTCTGCCCGCGGCTTAGTTTTGATGACCGGCGAACCAGCGCATGCGATACGCGTTCGTCGCGGTGCGGCCGAGGCGCCGGACCAGGCGGTTGTTGACGATGATGCCGACCGGCGCGCCGATGATGGGCAGCAGCTGCGCAAGTTTTGCAAGGTCGATGTAGTCGCGATACTCCTGCTGGAACGTGCGCCAGTCGAAGTCGTCGAGCGAGGCGGGGAGCTGTTCGCTGTAGGTGCGCCAGTCGCTGATCCGGCCATACACATCCAGGCGATGCGCATCGCTGGAGAACGCGAGCTGGAATATGTGCAGCAGGTAGATGCGCTCCTTGTAGTCCTCGCCCGCGTAGCCATAAGCCGCGGCGATATCGAACAGCAGCTTCAACTTGATACTCAGCAGCAGCGGGAAATCCGCGAGCCCGAGGAAGAAGCCGCCGGCGCCCGTGACGCCGCCTTCGATCGCAGCCGTGCGACTGTAGTTCTCGATCTTCTCCCCAACCAGGACCTCGCGCTGTGCGAGGGTGCGATCGCGCAGCGGCGCCGGTGCAGTGAAATTCGAGCCGGCGATGACCGCGCGCGTCATCTGCTTGATGACAGTCGTGACGGTTTCGTGAACGCGCTCGGGGATCAGCCGGTTGATCCGGCGCTGCAGGCCGCGTGACGCGTGGCTCCACAGGCTGGGTCGCGCGCTCATCTCCACCTGCCAGCGGCGCAGTTCGTCGCGCGCCTGGCGTTCGTAGTCGTCGTGGTGGAGAACGGGGAGGGCCATGGCGCTATGAGAAACGCCATGACCCCCGTTGGCAAGCTCTACAGCGAATCGAGGAACGCGAGCACCAGGTTCCTCTGCTGATCCGTCAGCGCGTTGTAGCGGTCGCGTGCGCCCGCGCCCTGATTGATGTGACGCTGGATCGCTTCCTGCTTCGTAAACGACAGGCCGTCGTGCATGAGCCGGTTACGCGTCCGCAGTGCCCACAGCGGCGCGGTGCGAATCAGGTTCCTGGTTGCCGCGTACTCCGGTCCGGGCAGCACAGGAATACCGTCACCGGTGCCGATGTCGTGCGACAGGAAGTCGCTGTAGGGATGAATGATCTTGTTCCCCAGCGCCAACGGAATGCGGAACGCACCGCCGTTGATGAACTGCCCGGGACGCGCCGTGCGCAGTGACGAGACATGGCACCCATTGCAACCGACCTGGTTGAACAGCGCTTCGCCCGCCTGCACGTCACGCGTGATCCGCCCGCGCGAAGGCGCCTTGGTCGAACGCATGAAGTTCGCGAACGCCTTGACGTCCTCACCCTCGTCCTCCGGATCGGCGACCGTATCGAACCCCGTGCCGAAGCTGACATCGCGGCCGGCCGAAGTGTTCTCGTCCGGGAACAGCGGGCTGGTGATGCCCATCTCGTTCAGATACGCGTCTGCCGAGAACGACTCGAGACTCGCGTGCTGGTTCTTCCAGCCGAAGCGGCCGACGCGCATCGCGTTACCACCCTCGAGCACCGGCACCATGACGGCGGTGCCGCGGATCTCGGCCGGCTGCGCATCGCGGATTCCGAGCAGCGTCTCGTTGGCGACGCACTCGATGAAGCCGTTGCCGAGCGTGTTGGTCGAGATGCGGAACGTGCGGACGTCGTCCTCGAACGCGACGCGCTCGACGATCGCAGGGTTGGTCGCACGCGAGTGGATCAGCGAGCCGCCGAGCGATTCGAAGAAGCCGCCGGACGCGTCCACTCGCCCGGTGCGATGCTCCGCGATCTGGCTCGCGCCGCCGGTCACCACGTTCTGGTGGCACTCGGCGCAGCTCTGCGCGTTGTACGTAGGGCCGAGACCGTCAGCGATCACTTCGACTTCTTCGAAGATGAAGCGGTTGTCGTTGAACGAGCGGTCCGGCACGACGTTGTCCTCGTCGATCGTGTCGTAGGGCGCTCCTTGCCGCAGGAAACCGTTGGTGCGGTTGTCGAATCCAGCAGGCGCCTCGGTAAAGAAATCCGCCTGCGTCACCGCGTCCGTAGTCGTCTCCGCAGGCATCCGTCCTGAATGCTGGAAGCGGCTGGTGGCGCGTTCGTCGGCGGTCGAATCAAGGCCCAGTAGCAGCAGCGGCGATGCGGTCACCGCTACCAGTGCAAACCTTCTCAGTGCTTGCATCACGAATCTCCCGGTTGATCGTTGGGCAAAAGAATTCCGTCTCGCGCGCTGCGCGAGTTTTTCGTCGGTGGTTGTCTCCCCTGTTGTTGCTGTCTAAGCAGCGATTGACGTATCAGGTCGCGCGGCAGAGTGCGCCCATCGATTGGGGCATGCAATGGGTTGCGCCGTCACAATCTTGCGACGATAGAGAACACTGACAGCCGAACAGACTAAGTGAGTGGCGCGCCGAACAAGCGTCCGTGCAACAGGAAAAGACCGGCGAACACAGCGATCGCGAGCAGCGGTCGCACGATGCCGATCTCGCGCAGCGCGGGCACGAGTTGATTGCGTCCCGCAAGGATTGCGGCGAACGGGACGTTGGAAGTCTGGCGCGCGAACTGCTCCCAGCGCTCGCCGTACGCACGGCGCCGCTTCGCGTCGATCGATGTCGTGCCGACAGTTGCGAGTAACAACAGCGAGCCGAACACGATCCCCGACGCTGCGTCGCCGTTGATCACGAAGTGCACGAACGCCCAGAGCGCGGTGCCCCACAGGAACGGATGCCGCGTGATGCGCGTCATGCCGCGCACTGACACGTCGCGCGTGAGTTGCGACTCCATGCCTGCAGTCGTCGGGCTCGGCGTGGAAATGCCGATGACGACGAACGCAGCGGCAATCAGCATGAGCGGCTTAGCCAGCGGCTCGAGCGCCGTCAACTGACCCCATAGGCGGATGTAGGGCGCAACCGAGTACGCCCGGATCAACCAGATCAGTCCGACGATGGAGGCGAGCGCGAACAACCCGCGGAACGCCTTGTCGCCGACGACACGCACCAGCTGATCGCGCAGCCGCGTGCCGGAAACGCCGAAGTGAATGGCGAGGAACAACGCGGCGGCGGCAACGAGATTTGCCATGGCCGCATCTTACATCTAGAACACGTCCAGGTCGTGGCCGACGATGAAGCGGCCGCGGTACACGGTGCGCATCTGGCGAATCAATTCGTTCTCGTCCGCGTGATGCGAATGGAGGATCAGAATCCCGGGCCGGGCGCGTGTGGCGAGCTCGCTGAGCTGGCGCACGTCCTGCAGCTGCACCTCGTGGATCAGCACGTCGCAACCGTCGCATTGCTTGACGATCGCTGCGTTCGGGCGCGGTTCACCGCTGATCACGATGCGACGGTCCGGCGTCTGAAAGCGATAGGCGGCATCGAACGCGATCACGGTGACCTGGGGGTCGCGGTACACCAACCCCGGTTGGATCTCATGTACGTTTACACGTTGTGCTTGGGGCTGACCGGGGGCTCCTTCGCTCCATGCCGCGAGCACGTGCCCGGTCATGTTGCGGATGCCGGGCGGACCGTAGATTTCCAGCGGTTGCTTGCGGCCGAGAGCCCACGGCGTGAAGACCAGCTCCGGATAACCGGCGGTGCGATCGAAATGCAGTTGCGTGGCGAACGCGTGCGTCAGATTGACGGGATTCAGTGCCGCGATGCCCCTCTCGTGCGCCGCTGCGGCGCGTCGCACGATGCCCGGTCCGAAATCGACGACGTACGCGCGACCGTCGACGACTATCGCGGTTGCGGGTCCCGCGCGGCGCGACACGGGTCCGCCGTCGCCGGTGCCGAGCAGCACGATCTGCGTCGTCAACGCCAGGATGGAAATCGCGGTGAGCACGGATCGATTCCATGAAGTCCAGCAGGGGGAGGTGGGAGTGAGACTGTATATCGATACACTGTGTATATCAACAGGT
>CADEEJ010000003.1:43954-59360 GCA_902826315.1 uncultured Steroidobacter sp. | reverse complement strand
GTCGCGCGGCCACGGGCTTGGCGGTAAATGTTCGCCAGCCGCTCGAAGGCAAGCGGACCGAAAGGAGTGTCTATGTGAAACGGCGTCCGGTCATGCTGCATGCAGCGCGAACGCTAATGCAGCGGCATGACAGCCGTGTTGCACGATGCTGTCACGAGAGTGACGGCGCGAGCCCCTACTGCGCGGTCGGCGTTTCCTGCTGCGGAGGGCTGACGGGCTCCATCGCGACCGTCGACACAACCTCCGTGGCCGCCGGTTTCGGCCGCGCGCGCCGCTTGGCGGCGGCACGAGGCTTGGGCGGTGAGCTCGCGGCAGTCTTGTTCGTTGCCGCCTTTTTCGTTGTGCTCTTCTTCGTTGCAGTTGTGACGCGCGCCTTACTTCTGCGGCGTGCGGCGCTGATGACAGAGCTCTGCAGCTGCTTCGCGGAGGCGAGCATCTCCTCCTTCGCGCGCTTCACGACCTTCTTGGCTTCCTTGAAATGCTTGCGCGCTTCCTTGGCGGCCTGCTTGGCACGCTTCGCCGTTTTCTTCGCGGCCTGCCAGCGCTCGCGCGCCAGCTCGACGGCGCCCTGCAACTTGCTCGGCGGTTTGCGGACGGCACGTTTCGCTGGCTTCTTCACGGTGTTCTCCCCGCTGTCAGGTTCGGCGAACGAGAATAGCGGTTCACAACAGGCGCCGCCAGAACAAGACGGCGAGCGTGATGCCGCCGCTCGCCAGGATCAGCAATAGCACCAGCCCGAAGTGGCTCGATCCCGGCAAATGCGCAACATTCATGCCGTACACGCCGGTGATCAGCGTCATCGGCAGCAGCACGGCAGTAAGCAGCGACAGTACATAGAGATTCCGCCCGGTGTTCTCCGCCAGTCGCGATGCCAGCTCTTCCTGTAACAATTTGGCGCGCTCGTAGATCTCCGCGATCTCCTCGATGCCGAACGCAAGGTTCTCGACGCTCGATTCCAGCACGCCGCGATCCGTTTCCGCTATCGCTTGTGCGTGACGATGCAGGACGCGTCCCAGATCGGCGCGCTCGGGCGCGAATTCGCGGCGCAGGCGCGCGCATAAACGCCGGGATCGCCCCAATTGCTCGCGCTGCTGTCTTATGTTGCCTGCCAGGATTTCATCCTCGATGTCATCGAGTCGTCGCGTCATGTCGCTCGCGAGCTGCTTGATGCGCGCCGTGCGGATGTCGAGCAACTGCATGGCGAGATCGATGCCGGAGGTAGCCGTGATGCCGGTCCGCATGCGCTGGCGCAGCTCGTCGGAGCTCTTCAATGCGTGCAGGCGCGCCGTGATCAGCAAATGCCGGCCGGCATAGCACCACAGCGGCGCGACCTCCGACGGATCGGACTCGTCTTCGTAAGTGAAATCGCTGATGACGAGCAGCAAACCGCCATCAGTCGCCTCGACGCGACGATTCTCGTCATGCTCCTGCAACACTTCCCGCAATGCTGTCGGCAGAAATGCGGCGTCGAGCAGCCAGCGTCGCGCGCGCGCATCGGACAGATTGAAATGCAGCCACGTGACCTGGTCGGGCTGCGCCAGCGCTTGCACGATGCGGTCCGCCGTGACTTCGCGCGCCGGCCCGTTCGATTGCAGCTGATAGCCGCAGATGAGCCCACGATCTGCGCCGGCGCCTTCGTTGAGAAACAACGGCATGGGCTGCAACTGTGACATGGGGTATGCGGAGCTCCGCGTTGGCCGGACGTGCGGCAATTGTCTTACAGTTTTTTGACGTGGCACAGCCTGCGTCGGCGACCTAGAATACGCCCCCCGCGCCGATCCATCGAGAGTGTGACATGCACATCCCGCGCACGCGCAAACCGGGCCGCCAGCGCCTGCCGATCACTATCGCGCTGGACCCCACGGCTTATGCGTTCGTCGAGCAGTGCGCGAGCGAGGGCTGGTTCCGCTCCGTCGACGATTTCTTCGAAGCGGCGGTCGCGATCTTTCGCAATCACATGGCCGCGCTGAACGCCTACGTCGAGCTGGAAGAGGCCAAGGGACACACGCGCGACGAGGCCCTCAGTAGCGCGCAGTTCGAGATCGTGTTCACGCGTCAGCGCGAGTAAGAACTCGCGACTCATGGCCGATCGTCCGCTGCAGGCGCTCGTTTCACCCGACCGGCCCGTGCAGCAATGCCGGGATATCCTGCTGCGTCAGCTCGGCAGTGCCATCGACGAGCTGGAGGGCAACAAACCCAACATCCATGGTGCACGCAAACAGCTGAAGCGCGCTCGCGCAACGCTGCGAGTGCTGCGCCCGGCGCTCGGCGACGAGCTCTATCGACGCGAGAACATCGCGGCGCGCGATGCGGCCCGCCCATTGTCGAAAGCGCGCGACGAAGAAGTCATGAACGAGGCGCTCGACGGATTGCTGGAACGCTTCGGTACTTCGGCCGCAGGGCTGAACCCGGCGCAGCTTCGGCAAAGTCTGCACAAGGGTCACCGTGAGGCCGGCCATGAGCTGTCGGCGAAGCAGCTGAGCGAGATCGGGGCGGCGCTGAAGCGATCGATGACGCGCGCGCAGGCGTGGCAGATCGAGGCCGAAGGCTGGGACTGCATCGCGAGCGGACTGCGCGCGACCTATCGTCGCGGACGACGCGCGTTGCGCCACGCCCGGCCCGACCGTGCGACGGACGATCTGCACGAGTGGCGTAAACAAACGAAATACCTGTGGCACCAGCTGCAGATCCTCACGCCGCTCGCGCCCGGCCCGATCGGCGAGCTCGCCGATGAGTTTCATCACCTGGCCGACTACCTCGGCGACGAACACGATCTCGCAGTCCTGCGCACGCGACTCGCGGGGCCGGTCACGGAGCTGATCGAGCGGCGCCGCGAGGAATTGCAGGACAAGGCGCTGGCACTCGGCGAGCGCTTGTACGCAGACAAGTCGAAGACATTCGCACACGGCGTGGACAAACACTGGACCGAGTGGGAACGCGCGAAGTAGCGCGACACCTAACTGCAATCTCAGCTCCATCGCGCTGCCATCGGCGGCCACTACGCTCCCGCGCGGCCCGTCACCACGACCGCGGAGTTAAGCGATGCGAACTACATTAGGGACGACTCTTGCTGCTGCCTTTCTGACTCTTGCTGCCACGAATGCCAGCGCCCAGCACTACGAAGCCGGCCATTCGCTCGAAGCCGACCAACACGACGAACGCGTCGAAGGGGTGCAGGCACGCGCCAAGGCGAGCGAGCGTGTGCGCTGGCAGGATCCGGGGGGTCGGCGAGATCCGCGGATCGAGGTCAAGCTGCTCGGCATCAACGACTTTCATGGACAGCTGTCGCCACGCACGCTCGGCCCTCCGAACGCGCTGCGGCCCGTTGGCGGCGCTGCAGTGCTGGCTTCCTATCTCGAAGCGGCCGCCGACCAGGCCGGTGGTCCGGCTTACATCATCCATGCGGGCGATCACGTCGGTGCGTCGCCGCCGAACTCGGCGCTGTTGCAGGATGAGCCGTCGGTCGGTGTGCTCAATACGCTCGCGAACAAGTGGTGCATTCCGTTCAAGCTGCAGCGCAAGCTCCCGGACTTCCTGGAGCCGTATGCGCAAGCACGCTGCAACGTGATCGGCACGCTCGGCAATCACGAGTTCGACGAAGGCACGACGGAGCTGCTGCGGCTGCTGACCGGCGGCAATCATCGCAACGGTCCGTTCCTCGAGCAGCACTGGCAAGGCGCGCGCTTTCCCTATGTATCCGCGAACGTGGTGAACACGAAGACCGGCAAGACGCTGCTGCCGCCGTACACGATCAAGGTTGTCGACGGCATTCCGATCGGCATCATCGGCGCGGTGCTGAAGGAAACGCCGACCATCGTGACGCCGAGCGGCGTCGCCGGTCTGCAGTTCGTGGATGAAGCGAACGCGATCAATTCGTCAGTCGCGCAGCTCAAGCGGCAAGGCGTGCGCACGATCATCGTGACGATTCACCAGGGGCTGCGACAGGCTCCGACCTATGAAGGTCCGACCAACCCGGACATCCAGGGACTGAGCGGCCCGATCGTCGACATCGTCAAGCGGTTGAGCGACGAAGTGGACGTCGTCGTCTCCGGCCACGCGCACGGCTTCACCAACGCACTGGTCGCCAACAATAGTGGCAAGCAGATTCTGCTGACGCAGGCGTTCTCGGCCAGCACGGCGTACGGCGATATCGATCTGTCGATCAGCCGCAAGTCGCGCGACGTCGTAGAGAAGTCTGCGGCGATCGTTACGACTTGGGGTGACCAAGGCCCAGGCCTCACGCCTGACACGGACGTCGCAAAGATCGTCGGCGCGGCTGACGAACGCGTCGCGCCGCTGGTCAATCGCTTGATCGGCGTCTCGCAGGTCGCAATCACTACCGCCGAAAACGCCGCGGGCGAGTCGGCCCTCGGCAACTTGATCGCCGATGCGCAGCGTGCCTCCTCAGGTGCGCAGTTCGCGTTCATGAATCCGGGCGGCATCCGCCAGAGCCTGGATGCAGGCGAAGTGCTGTGGGGCGAGCTGTTCGCGATCCAGCCGTTCAGCAACGACCTGGTGTCGATGGATCTCACCGGCGCGCAGATCGACCTGCTGCTCGAACAGCAATGGATCAATCAGACGTCGCCGAAAATCCTGAAGACGTCGGGCCTGACATATACATGGGATGCAGCGCGGCCGATCGGCGATCGCGTGGTCGACATCCGCGACGCGTCGGGCAACGTGCTCGGGGCGAGCACCGTCTATCGAGTGACGGTGAACAGCTTCATGGCGACAGGCGGCGACAACTTCGTCGTCCTGCCGTCAGGCACGAACCGCGTCGTCGGTGCAGTGGACCTGGATGCGCTCGTCGACTACATAGCATCGCTGCAGCAGCCATTCACTGCGCAGATCGAAGGCCGCATCAAGCGCCTGAACTAGGGTGCCGGGTTAAAAACCGGACCTAAACTCAGCGGTGCAGCAAATGCTGCACCGCTGAGTAATGGATCTATTCTTCCCCCGGCACCGTCACCGAGTACAGCGTCACGGTGCCGCTGACTTCGTTCGCGACCACCAGCAGCGGCGAGCGCGTCGGGCTGTCCTTCGCGTCGATGAAGATCACGCCTTCCGGGCCGAGATCCTTCGCGGCCTCGGCCGTCGCGGGGTCGACGGTGAAGTCGCGATTGTTCACGTAGTCGATGAACACCGGCGCGATCGGGTTGCTCACGTCGTACACCATCACGCCGCCCATGCGCTCCAGGCCGATGAAGGCGTAGGTGCGCTTGCCGATCGTGCCGATCGTCACCGCTTCCGGCTCCGGACCCTTGTTGTCCGAGCGGCTGTCGAAGGCGCGGTCGTCGTTGCTTGCATTGAAGAACGTCGGGTAGCGCTGCGCGACGATGCGCTCGAAGTCGCTGCCGCTGTCGAACACTTGCGTGCCCTTGTCGGTCCAGATCGAGAACGAGCGGCCGCCGAGCGTGTAGAGCTGATCGAAATCGCCATCGCCGTCCGTGTCGCCGAGTGTCTTCGTGACGTTCAGACGGCCGAGGTTGCCGTTCGCCTTCAGCGTTGCCCCGTTCGGGAACGCCGTCGCGTCCAGCGACGTCGCGCTGACGCGCGCTTCTTCAGTCAAGCCCGGCCAGTCGCGCGCATCGCCTTCGTTCGCGGTGATCAGGTACTGACGGTGACCGATCTCGAACGACGCGATCGCGTCCGGCTCATACATGCCGAACACCGGCCACTGCGCGATGTTGATGGTGTTGTCGCGATCGGACGCATCGAGGCCCGGCACGTTCACGATGCCGAGCACCGGCACTTCAGGCACATAGCCCGGCGCAAGAGTGAAGCGACCGGTCGCATTGTCGACGACGATCTGCGCGACGCCGAAGTCATTGTCGTTCAGCAGCGCGAGCTGCCCGGAAGGCAGCAGTGCCAACCCTTCTACCTTCTCGACCCCGGCGTACCCTGCCTGCGCCAGGTCGACGTGCAGCTTCTTGCTCACGGGCACTACACCGACTGCCGCTAGCTCCGCAGCGCTCATCTGATCCACGGTCTTGAGCACGCCGCCGCCAACATCGAACGATCCGAGGTTCGAGATGTCCGTGGCGTTCGTCAGCGAAGCCGCGTAAACCTTCTTCGTGATCGTCTCGATCGCGTCCTTCAGCACCGAATCGTCGTCGCGCTCGACGACCAGGAAGCCGCCGCCCGGCACCGCTGCCATGTCGCCGATCTTGTCGGCACGCGTGTCGTCGGCGCCGACCGTCGGGGGATTGTCCATGATGTAGACGAACTGACGGGTCGTGCGCGTCGCCGGATCGAACTCGACCAGCCGCACGTTCTGCATCGCGTTGAGCGCGCCGTTGCTCAGCGTCGCGGGATTGCGGATCGGGCTCTGCACGAACGCATAGATCTTGCCGCCCTGAATCGCGAGCGCCTCGATGCCGCGATTCTGCCGGCGCTGCGCGATGACCGCCGGCAACGCTTCCACGCCAAACTTGCCGGCAACGCCCTGCGCCGGCACAAGAACACCGGCCGCAGCGTGCGTGCCGATCGGCACCAGCCGCTCGATGAGCCGGCCGCGCTTGCTGAAGTGATAGATCGCCGGGCGGTACTCGTCGGCCATCCAGAACGAGCCATCCTCCGCGACCGCAATACCCTCGAAGTCGCCGCCGAGCGGATCCAGCGGCAGCACGTTGCTGCGCAAGTCGACGGGGACTTCGTCGTTGTACGGCTGGTTCGCGTCCGCAGACAGCGCCGTGTTCGGCAGACCGGTGAGCAGGCGGCCGTTCGGTGCGCGCAGCTCGATCTGATCGGTCAAGTCGAAGCGCCCGTCCTGCGGGTCGAGCGTGAACCGCACGATGCGCGGGTTGAAGAACGGCAACAGGAATGGACGATTGATGCCGACCGGCTCGGCGTTCGGACCGCGATCGGTGTGCGTGATGAACTTGAGCTTGCCGTCCGAGGTGACGCCCTCGAACTGCAGCCCCGAGAATCCGCCGAGGCGCAGCTTCTGCCCCGCCGCCGTCGCGCCGACGAACGGACGATCGTTCCACTCGTAGGTCGCCGCAGCCTGCGGCGGCACGCTGTAGTCCTTGAAGCCGAGCGGCCGCAGTGCCGTCACCTTTGCGCTCTTGATGTCGATCTCCGCAATCGCATTGTTCTCCTGCAGAGTCACGTACGCGGTGCGCGAGTCCTTGGAAATCGCGATGTACTCCGGCTCGAAATCCTGCGAAGCACTCGAACCCGGACCGTAGATGCGGATGCCCTGCGAACGCAGGCTCGCTTCCTGGCCGTCGAACTTCGTGAACGATACCGTCCGGACGTCTGCGGCGGTCAGGTTCTTCACCTTCGACCGGCTCTTCGGAATCGGAATGATGCTGACCGAACCCTGCGGGTCGACTTGCCCGACGCCGTAGCCGCTCGGCTCGCCCTCGTTCGCAACCAGCGCGTAGTCGCCGTTCGGCGAGAACGTGACCATGTCGGGCAGTGCGCCGGCCTGGACCGATACGATCAGCTCACCGCTGACCTTATAGAAGGCGACGTGTCCGGGCACAGTCTTCGGGTCGCTCTCGATTGCCACGGCAACCAGCCCGTCGTGCGTCGCGACGCTGTTGGGCGCCCCCAGCGCCGAGGTATCGATGGTCGTGATGCGCGTCGGGAGCTTCGGATTGCTCACGTCGAGGATGTCGACGGTGCGCGTTTGCGCGTTGACGACGAACAGCCGCTTCGAGCCGGCGTCGAAGGCCACGATCTCCGCGGAGCCGGCGCCGCCGGCGTCGAAGGTCCCGATCGGCGTCAGCGCGATGCGCTCCGCGCGATCGTCATGGCCGCGATGACGGTTGTCGTCGTGAGCCGCAGCGGCCTGGGCGAGAATCAGGGCAACAGCCGCCGCAAGCGACGAAATGCCGGTCGAAATGACAGCGCGATGAATCATGAACCCTCCAACGTAGGCGCATCGTGAGATGGCCGTCGATTAGAGGGCGTGGCAGTTACAGATTTATGACGAGTTGCTGGCGGCGCTTGCGTGCCGGGTTAAAAACCAGACCAAAACTCAGCAGTGCAGCAAATGCTGCGTCGCTGAGTATTGGGCCTATTCTTCACCCGGCACCAGCGGCAGGGTGATGACGAACTCGCTGCCGCAGCCTTCACCTGCGCTTCGTGCTTCGATCGCCCCGTGATGCAGCTCGACCAGGCCTTTTACGAGTGCCAGGCCGATGCCGAGGCCGTCGTGCGCACCTTGTCCGGGCGGATTCGCGCGCGTGTACATATCGAAGATCTTCGGCAGCATCTCTGCCGAGATGCCCATGCCATCGTCGCGCACGACGAGCACGGCATCGCCTCGCAGACGCGACAGTCGCACGTCGATGGTGCCGCCCATGGGCGTGTACTTCACGGAGTTCGTCAGCAGGTTGACGATGACCTGGTTCAAGCGCACCGGATCGCCGCGCACGCAGATCGAGTCGTCCGGCAGATGCAGCGACAGTCGGTGCTGGTGCGACTCGATTTGATGACGCGTCGCTTCGACAGCTTCCCGCACGACGTCTTGCATGCTCACCGGCTGCAGCCGCAGATGCACGAGCCCATGAGTGATGCGCGCGACGTTCGTCAGGTCGTCGAGCAATCGCGACATGTGATCGACCTGCCGGCGCACCATCGCGACGGCGAGCGACGCCGCGTCGCCGCGATGCTCGGTCTTCTCGAGCGTGTAGGTCGCGGACGCGAGAGCAGCCAGCGGATTGCGCAGCTCATGCACGAGGATCGCGAGGAACTCGTCCTTGCGCTCGCTGGCGCTCTTGGAAGCCTGGTCGGCGAGCTGATACTCCGAGATCACGGTGCGCTGCTCGTCCAGCCGCACACTCATGACGTCGGCCAGTCGGTGGAACCGCGCTTCGCCTTCGCGCAACGCACGCTCGCGGCGTTCGTGCTCGATCGCGATGCTTGCGACCGCGCAAGCGAACTTCGCAACGTCGCGCTCCCACGGGTTGATGAGACGCGCCTCCGGGAAGCACAGCATCAACGACGCGATCGTGTGGCCGCTGCGACCTTTGACCGGCTCCGAGTGGCACGCCTGCACACCATGCTCCAGGCAGTGCCAGCGCCACGATTGTGACCAGCGTGCATCCGTCGCGATGCTCTCGCACGCGACGGCCTCGCCTTTGAGCATCGCTTGCCCGCACGTGTTGATCCAGACGTCATTGATCGGCAGACGGCGAATCGCGTTGGCGAACGAGCTCGGCAGCTGCGCGGAATAGCAGTCTTCGAAATAGCGGACCTGCGGATTCGCCAACAGCACGCAGGCTCGCAGGCCCGGGCTCAGGCGCGAAACCGATTCGGTGACCGCGCTCAGGCAGCGCTCGAGCGGCGCGCCGTTGGCGATCAGCGCCAGGATCTCTTTCTGCTCGCGCAGCAGCTGGTCGGTGCGCTTGCGGTCCGTGATGTCGTGGAAGTAGACGGCGATGCCGCCCGACTCCACCGGGAACGCGCGCACCCAGAACCAGCGCTGCCACGGCGCATAGAAATTCTCGACCTCGGTGACCTCGCGGGCCTCCATCGCATGCATGTAGGCTCGCTGCAGCGGCGTACCCCGGACGTCGGCATAGGTCTCATCCCAGAAGTGCGCGCCGATGACTGCGTCCGGGTCGATGCCCCGCTCGCGCAACGTCCGGCGGGCCGCCTTGTTCAGGTAGACGGTGCGCCAGTTGGCGTCGATCACCTGGACGGAGTCCGTGACGCTGTCGAGTGCATCCGAGATTGCGACACCGCGTGCCGGGACGGCGACGCCGACGGTCTGGAGAGCCGCTTCGGGCTGGAGCAGGGAGGGGGATTCGGGAGTGGCCATGGAAGTACCGAGTGTACCTTCCCTGGCGAGGGGATGAGCCGGCGGAAACGGCAGGAAGTATGCAGCTTCGGAACCCCGCAGGCTCTTCGTTGAAAGTACTCACTGCCCAAAGTGTGCCGCCACTCGTGTCCCGCTCACCCCACGAACGCGGCGCAACCGGGACGGCCTCACTACAATCGCCGCATGGCAGTGACCCATCTCGATCTCGCCGCGGACCGGCAGGCTGCGAAATCCCGCGTCAGCCGTCCGGATATCGTGCTGTATTTCCTGTGGGGCACATTCTGGCTGCTGATGCTGGCAATCGGCGTCCAGGACTATGTCCGTAACGGCGGTACCCGCATCTGGCAACCGATCCTGTGGGAAGTCACGTCGCTCGCAGTCGCCACGTTTTGGGTAGTGCTGCAGCGGCGCGCGAGAGCACGCTACGCCGTCTACCTGGACCGCCCGCTGGTGTGGATCGGCCAGCATCTCAAGTGGCTGCCGCTGGTCGTGCTGACGTTCGTCCCGGCGGTCTATGGGATCCGCCACGGGGTCTATGCGCTGCTCGGCGCGACCTACACGCACGAATCCTGGGGCTACGTGCTGTTTTACGAGTCGATCAAGCTGATCCTGTTTTGCGGGCTATGGGTCGGGCTGATCTTCGGCTTCGACGCCTTCGCCCAGGCCCAGGAGCAGCGGCAGCGCCTGCTCGCACTGCAGAAGTCCCTGGCCGAGGCACAGCTCGCCCATCTGAAAGCGCAGCTGCGTCCGCATTTCTTCTTCAATGCGCTGAACACGATCTCCGCGCTGATGCATGTCGACGTGCCGCGCGCCGACCGCCTGCTCTCGCGCCTGGCCGATCTGCTGCGGGCGACGCTGCAATGGGGCGAGAAGGAAATCACCTCGGTGCGCGAAGAGATCCGGATGCTGGAGCTGTACGCCCAGGTCATGCAGGAGCGCTTCGCGGATCGCGTCGCGTTGAGCTGGAACATGGATAACGCTGCGCTTGGCGGCGCGATTCCCGCGATGCTGCTGCAACCGCTGCTGGAGAACGCTTTCAAGCACGGCGTCGAGCGCAGTCGCGAGGCCGTCCGGATCGAGATCGAAGCGCGTCGCGACGGCGAGCGGCTGCACATCGCGATCCGCAACACGGGTTCTGAGCTGGCCGCCGAACGTAATGAAGGGGTCGGCCTGCGCAACTGCCGCGAGCGCCTGAGCGTGCTGTACGGCGACGCGGCGAAGCTGGAAATGACGCAACTAGCCGACGCGGTCGAGGCCTCGGTGACCCTGCCCTGGCAGGAGCACCGCGCATGATGCGGGTGCTCGTTGCCGATGACGAGGCACCTGCCCGCGGCAAACTGCAGCGCTGGTTGAGCGAGCAGTCCGATATCGAAGTCGTCGCCGAGTCCGAAGACGGCTTGCGGGCGGTCGAGGCGATCGAGCGGTTGAAACCCGACGTCGCATTCCTCGACATCCAGATGCCGGGGCTGAGCGGGCTGGAAGTGGCCGCGCAGCTCGAACAGGAAACCGCGCCGCTGATCGTGTTCGTCACGGCATTCGACGAGCACGCGATCAAGGCGTTCGAGCTGAACGCCATCGACTACCTGCTGAAGCCGTACGACAAGGATCGGTTGTTGAAGACACTGTCGCGCATCCGGGCACGACCAGCCGATGGCTCAGCGCGAGCCGCCGTTGCGACAGCTCGTGCCCAGACGCAGTCGCATGATCGCCTGCTGGTCCCAGTGGGTGAAACGTTGCAGCTGATCGATAGCGCGACGGTCGAGTGGCTCGAGGCAAGCGACAACTACGTGCACGTCCACACGACTGCGCGCAGCTACATCCTGCGCCGCACGCTGCAGGACCTGCTCGAACAGCTCGGCGAGCGGCAGTTCGCGCGGATTCACAAGTCGGCGGCGGTGAATATCGCGGCGGTGAAGGCGTTCACGCCGCTGTTCAAGGGCGACTACGAAGTGCAGCTGCGGAACGGAAAAGTGCTGCGCCTGAGCCGCCGCTTCAAAGACCAGCTGTTCGGAAGAATGGGCAAGTGAGCCCCTCCCCGTCCCGCTCACCCCAGCTTTAACCCGCCTCGCCCCAATCTTGCGGCGAGCCTTCGTCCGCCACCGCATCCTCCTTCGCACAAACTGAAGGAGGCGGTGAGCAATGAACACTCTGATCAACCCGGCGGCTTCGACCCGCTACGACTTCCTCGACTGGCTGCGAGTCATCGCGATTTTCGTGCTGCTGTTCTTTCACACAGGCATGTTGTTCGTCGGTTGGGGCTGGCATGTCGAGAACGCCGAAGTCCTCACTTCGCTGCAGCTCCCGATGGGCATCGCGCACCGGCTGCGCATGCCGCTGCTGTTCGTGATCGCGGGTGCGGGCATGTGGTTCGCGCTCGGCAATCGCAACGGCGGCGGCTTGATCCGCGAGCGGAGCCTGCGTCTGCTGCTGCCGCTGGTCGCCGGCATGTTCCTCATCGTGCCGCCGCAGATCTACTTCGAGCGGCTGTTCCGCGATCAGTGGGACGGTGGTTATGTCGCCTTCTTCTTCGAGCGCGTGCTGCAACTCCAGCCGTATCCCAATGGCGACTTCAGCTGGCATCACCTCTGGTTCATCGCCTATCTCTACGTCTACGTGTTCCTGCTCCTGCCGCTGCTGCTGTGGTGGCGGTCGGCGAAGAAGGTTGTGAACCCCGGTGCGTGGCTCTACGCCCTGGCGATTCCGCTGGCGGTGAACGAGGCGATTCTCAAGCCGCTGTATCCGGAGTCGCACAAATTGATCGGCGACTGGTACATCTTCAACCACTACCTGCTGCTCACGCTGTATGGATGCCTGCTGGCGTCGATGCGCGATGCATGGGACTGGTTCGCGACGCGCCGGCAGCTGTCGCTCGGCCTGGCGCTGGTCGTGTTCGGGACCGCGATGCTGCTCTTCCAGACCGGCGTGATCGAGCGCGACACGCCCGCCGATGCAGCGGTTGCGAATATCTTCACCTGGACTGCACTCATGGCCTTTATCGGCTACGGCCGGCGGTACCTGTCCTTCTCCAACCCGGTGCTGCGCTGGGCGCGCGATGCGAGCTATCCGATCTACATCCTGCACCAGACCGTGATCGTTGGACTCGGCTACTGGGTCATTCAGCAGCCCTGGAATGCGTGGACGAAGTACGCCGTGGTGCTGGTCGGCACGATCGCGATCTGCGTGCCGCTGTACGAGGGAATCCGACGCTTCAGCCTGACCCGGTTGCTGTTCGGCATGAAGGCCGCAGGCAAGACCCGCAAGGGCGCGGGCACGCCGGTCGCGGCCCGCATCCCGGCGCTGGCCGATGACAAAGCCTGACGATCGGGTATCGTGTGCGGACCAAACACGGAGACGAACCGCATGCGATTGGCACTGTCGCGCATCCTGACGATCGGGGCGATTGGACTGCTGCTGGGCACGCCGTTGGCGCACGCCCAGCAGTGGACCGAAGGTAAGCACTACTTCGAGCTCAAGCCGGCACAGCGGCCGCCGGATGCCGCGCCGGGGATCGTCGAAGTCACCGAGGTCTTCTCGTACGGCTGCGTCTACTGCAACCGGGCGATCCCGCTGATGGAGAAGATCAAAAAGAGCCTGCCTGCGAACGCGCGCATGAGTTATCTGCCGGCCTCGTTCAACTCTGCCGAATCGTGGCCGATGTTCCAGCGCGTCTACTACACCCTCGCCGCCCTCGGTCAGATCCCGAAGCTGCATGACACGGTGTACAGCGGCGTCTGGACGAGCAAGGAGCTCTCGGTCACGGACGAGGATGGACGCGGGTTGCGATCGCCGCAGCCGACGCTGGAAGACGCGGCCAAGTTCTTCGCGAAGAAGGCCGGCATCAAGCCCGAGCAGTTCCTCGCCACGGCGAAGTCGTTCTCCGTCGAGGCGAACTGCCGTCGCGCCGATCAGCTGGTGAAGGCCTACAAGATCGACGGCACGCCGTCACTGGTCGTCAACGGCCACTATCGCGTCACCATGGGGTCGGTGAAGTCGGAGAGCGAGCTCATCGAGCTGGTGAACTGGCTGGTTGCGAAGGAAGCGGGCTGAGCTGCAGCACCGGCTCGGTCTTCTGCGGCAGGCGCACGCCGAGTATGCCGGCGAGCGTCGGCGCGATCTGCCGCATGTCGATGACGCCGAGGTCGCGACCCGCTTCGATGTTCGGTCCGCGGATGAAGAACGACGCGTGCATCTCCGGCCGCGAAGGCAGATAGCCGTGCGTGCCCTTCGAGACGGCGGGCCGCAGCAGCTCGCCGCGCAACTCAGTGCCAAGGTAGAAACCGGGAGCAAACTCCACCAGGAAGTCGGCGCTCGGAAAGCCACCGGCTGCTTGTAACTCAGCCTTGTCGAGGACGCGCGCGATCCCGTTGCGCTGTTCTGCGGCTACTGACTTCAACAGCGCAGCGACGCGTTCTTTGACTTCCTTGTCGGCCGGATCGCGCAGTACGACTGCCGCCGACGCGGCGCCGTTCCACAACTGCGCCTGCCAGTCATCGATGACAGTCACTCCCGCTGGATTCTGCTTGAGCTTGATGAGGCCGGCGTCGACGAAGCGCGTCCGCAAGTTCACGGCGGTATGCGTCGCGATGAAGCCGTGATCCGAGACCACCGCGACGACTGTGGACGGATCCACCGCGACGGCGGCATCCAGCATCTCGCCGATCATCTTGTCGAGCTGTTCCAGCGTCTCGAACGCCGGCGCGACGAACGGCCCGCGCTCGTGTTCGATCTCGTCGAGCGCGATGATGTGAGTCGCCATGAACTGCGGCTTGCGCTCACGCAGCAGCGCGATGGAGAAGCGCGTGCGGATCCAGTCCGACTCGACGGTGCCGACGTAGCCGTCGACGAAAGGACCCAGCTTCGCTTCGAGCTGTTCCATCAGGTCTTCCGGGCGATCGAGCTGACGCATGACCTTCAGATCGTCGACGGTCGAAGCGCGCCAGTATTCCGGCAGCAGGAACGCGATGTGTCGATCGCCGACCGTGACCGGCCAGTTCACGCTGGCAGTGCGCAAGCCCGCTTGCGCGGCAACTTCCCACAGCGTCGTCGCCTTGATGTCCTCGGCGTACCAGTACCAGCCTTCCTTGTTGACGTTGAGCGGATCGAATGTCGTATTCGAGATGATGCCGTGCTGTTGCGGCGTGACGCCGGTCATCAGCGTCGTGTGACTCGGATAGGTGACGGTCGGGACGACGCCGACTACGCCGCGTGCGTGTGCGCCCTCTCGCATCAAACGACGTAGCGCCGGGATTTTCAGTCCGTGGCGATCCGCCTCCGTCACGTAGGCGGGATGCAATCCATCGACCGAGATCACGAGCACTGGCGGCGCTATGGCAGCGACGCCGGCAGCGGAGCAAAGGGTCGCGAACAGGAAGCACAGCAGTCGATACTTATTCATGAGGTTCTCGCTCGACAAACGGCGGCAAGCTCAGCACGCCGGCGTTGCAGCACTGTGACACGTTGACGGTGCCGGGTTAAAAAACGAGCCAAAACTCAGCGGTGCAGCAAAAACCGATGCTGCATTGCTGAGTTATGGTCTGTTTTTTAACCCGGCACCCAGAATCGACCTGGCGATGTTTCGGCGCATGATTTCGGCGCTGCCGTCGGCGATGCGCACGTAGCGAGCCTGGTGCC
>CADEEJ010000003.1:39049-43854 GCA_902826315.1 uncultured Steroidobacter sp. | reverse complement strand
CGGCGCATGATTTCGGCGCTGCCGTCGGCGATGCGCACGTAGCGAGCCTGGTGCCAGCCGTCGTACAGCTTCATCTCGTTGGTCAGGCCCATGCCGCCGTGTGCTTGCATGCAGCGCTCGTACACTCGCGAGCACATCTCCGTCGTGAACAGCTTGACCATCGAGACCTGCTCCACTGCGCTCTCGCCGCGATCCAACCGTCGCGCGCAGTCGGTCGACATCGTATGCGCCGCGTAGATGTCCGTTGCACAGTCCGCGAGCGCAAACGAGATTCCTTGGTATTCCGCGATCGGTTGACCGAATGCGACGCGTTGCTTCGCGTAGTCCGTGCTCTTCTCCAACGCCCAGCGTGCGAGACCGACGCACCGACCGGCGTTGTAGATGCGCCCCGTCGAGACGCCGGCCATGGCCAAGTCGAAGCCGCGATGTAGTTCGCCGACCAGCGCCGACGCGGGCACGCGCACGTTCGTGAAGGACACGATTCCTTCGTCGCCGCCGATGTTGCCGAACAGCTTGATGACGCTGTCGACTTTCAGCCCCGGCGACTGCATCGGCACGACGAAGCAGCTGACGCCGCCCTTGCGCTTGCTCTTCAGCGCTTCGTCGGTCACAGCGAACACGAAGATGTAGTCCGCAGTCGGCGAATTGGTGATCCATTGCTTCGTGCCAGTGATCACCCAATCGTCGCCCTCACGTGTGGCGCGGGTTCGCATCGCCCACGCGTCGGAGCCAGCGTCGGGCTCCGACATGCCGAAGCACGAGCTGGTCGTCCCCGCCATCAACGGTTGCAGCATCTGCTCCGCCGCTGCCGGCGTGAGATGCGCACACAACACGCCTGGACCATAGGCCCAGTGGGCGACTGACGCGTACGGAAGGATTCGCCCGGGCCCATAGCGACGATGCAGCGCCTCCCAGGCCGTGTACAGCAAGTACGCGCCGTAACCGCCGCCATCCACCGACGTGGGCGCGAACATCGTGTAGTAGCCAGCTTGCGCGGAGCGCGTGCGAACTTCGGCTTTCAATTGCCGCACTTCAGCGGTGTGCGCACCACGTTCGTCGTATGCACGACGCGGATCGTTCAACAGTGCCGCGTGCTGAGTTTCGATCGGCAGCACGACGCTATCGACGAAGCGCAACAGGCCGGCGACGATCTCGTCGACGGCATCGTCATCGGGAGTCTGGATGGGCTCACGCATGCCGCGAGTTTACGCCCTCGAACAAGCGAGCGAGCAGGTTCAGCGCCGCGCCAGTCCGTCGCCGGTCCGACGTCGCACACAGGTCCAGGAGCAGGCCGCGCAAGGCAGCCAGCAGCAGAGTCGCTTCCGTTTCATCCACCTCCGACTGGATGCCCATCGCCTGGACCAGCTTCGGCCAGAAGGCCACCGGCTCTTCCAGCACGCCCGGATAGTCCCGCGGGTTCCGCAACGCGAGCGCATACAGCTCGAACACGAGCCTCACCGCTGACCGTGCCTGCGGCGCACTGACCCGGCGCCAATACCAGCGCAGGAACTCCGGCATCGTCCGCGGCTTGCGGCCGGACTTCATCCAGCGCTCAACGCGTGCTCCTTCGCGCTCGCGCAGCCCGGCCAGGATCTCGCGCATCAGCTCCTCGCGGGAGCCAAAGTGGTAAATCAGCATGCGCGCGTTGGTCTTGAGTGCCTTGGCAAGCGGCCGCAACGCCAGATCGCCGATCCCGTGCGTCATGACGTACGCGACCGCCTCACTCCGCAATCTCGCCCGAATACCCGGATCCGCGGGTCGTGCCATGCAAGCTCCTGATTCCGGCCTTGCCCGATTAATGAAACGAGTGTTACATTAACTCACCCTCGTCGAACCTGCCAGGAGATTTACATGCGCCGCCTCGCCTTGCTGCTGCTCGCCTCATCCCTCGCCTGGTCCGCCCCGCTCATGGCGCACGACGCCGAAGCGACGAACAAGGCCGTCGCGCGCAGCTTCTTCGAAGACGTGCTCGACACGGGCAAGCTGGAGGATTACGCGAAGTCGCACGCACCCGACTTCGTCGCGCACGCCGAAGGCCGCCTCGCCTCTCTCGAAGAAGACATGAACGCCGCCCGCGAGCAACGCAAAGCCATGCCGGACATGCGCGTGAAGGTGAATCAGGTCGTCGCGGAGGGCGACCTGGTGTCCGTCTACTGGACTGCAAGCGGCACGAACACAGCCGCTGGCTGGGGCATCCCTGCAACCGGCAAGAGCGTCAAAGTCAGCGGCATGACGCTGTTCCGCTTCGAGCGCGGACTGATTCAGGAAGAATGGAGCGTCTTCGACCAATACTCGATCATGAAGCAGCTCGGCCTGCTGCCGGCCAAGGCGAAGGACTAGCGGCGACCCGAACGCAGCACGCGGCCGTATCGTCCCGGCTTCAGCACTCCATTCTCGCGCGCGACCTGGCCGTTCACGACGACGACGTCGAATCCTTCGGCGAGCCTGAACGGATCGACGTAGCTCGACGTCGCGTGCACCTTGGCGACGTCGAACACCACCAGGTCCGCTTTCGCACCGACCTTGATCACGCCACGATCGTCGAAGCGCATGATCCGCGCCGGAATGCCCGACGCTTTGTGCACGGCCTGTTCGACGCTCAACACGCCCTTCTCTCGCACGTAGTTCTCGAAGAGCTTTGCATACGTGCCCGTCGAGCGCGGATGACGCATTCCCGGTGAGGCATCGGTGCAGACGGCCACGGAGGGATCGCCGAACAGCACATCCTGAGTTGCTTCGTCGATCGTGAAGTGCGCGCCTTCGCCTCCGCCGGGACCCAGCTCGATCAAGAAGTCGACGTATGACTTCCCCGCTCCGCGCGCGGCTTCTGCCAACGTCTTGCCCGCGTAGGGCTGATTGCCGAACAGCATTGCCTCCGGACCGCCGCGCCTCGTCATGCGTCGTTCGAGATACTGCGCAAGCTCGTCGCGCCGCCCCGCCACGATCGCGTTGTAGTCCGTTGGCGGCAGCGCCCACTCGGGAAACAGAATCGCGATGCCGGTGTAGCCGGCGTTGTAAGGATACGCGTCGGCCGTGAGATCGATTCCGGCCTTGCGCTTGCTGTCGATCACTGCGAGCAATTGCCTACCGCGCTCCGCGCCCCTGCCGAAGACGACCTTCAGATGCGAGATGTGCACGCGTGCGTAGGCACCCTGCGCGGCGAGCTCGTCGATCGACTGATTGATCGTTTCGTCGTTCTCGGAGCGCATGTGGCTCATGACGACACCGCCCGCCGCACCGACCTCGCGTGCGAGCGCAAGAACCTCTTCCGGCTCCGAGTAGATGCCGGGGACGTATTCCAATCCCGTCGACATGCCGAACGTTCCTGCTTGCAGATCGGCGCGCAGCACTTCGCGGATCCGCGCAGTTTGCGCGACACTCAGTTGGCGTACGGAATCCGGAATCTGCGCCAGGTGACGGATCGAGCCATGCCCCGAAAGCGCCGCTACGTTCAGCTGTACGCCTGCGGCCTCCGCGGCGCTGGCCCACTCAGCGAATGGCACTTCCGCCGGCGCTGACTCGAGACCGGCGCTGTCGCCGTCCTGCCCGAGCACGACCGTCGTCACGCCCATCGCAAGGAAATTCTCGAACGATTTCTCGAGCGGATTGCCGTGCGTGTGCAGGTCGATGAACCCCGGCGCGAGCGTGCGACCGTTCGCATCGATGACGCGCGTGGCAATTGCATCGGCGCGCATCTGCGTATCGATGACTGCAATCGTATCGCCCTTGACGAGCACGTTCGCGCGATAGGCGGACGCACCCGTGCCATCGACGACAGACGCGTTGCGGATCAGGAGATCGTAGTCCGTCGCGCGCGGCTGAGCGCAGGAGACGAGAGCGATGCAGGCGACGGCGGCGAGAGCCTTGCGGCCCAGGATTGTTTTCGTGTGCATGCCGCCGCGAATCCTAGGGGGCGGCGGCTCGCGGCGCCACCCCCTGGATTGCGGCCCTGGAAGCGACTAGCGGATCGGCCGATACGTGCGGAAGAACACGTAGTCCGCGATCTGTTCGCCTTGCGTGATGCCTTCGCTCTTGTCGAACGCCCAGTGGATGCCGAGGTAGATGCGGCTCTGGCCGTTCTCTTCCTCGGCCTGCGACAGCCGGCTGAAGCTGCGCGGCCGCAGCGGGCGCACGTTGCCGCTGTTGTCGCGAGTCACGCCGTTGAATTCGTCCGAGACGAACGTGAACGCGATGCGATCGGTGCCGTAGAACCGCCGCAGGATCTGGAACAGCGAGCCGCCGAAGCCGGCGTGGCCGGACGGATACGACGGGAACGGCGGAGTGAAGTTCGGGCCGTTCAAGTTGCTGCCCGGCGCGCCGAGCGGCATGAACGCCGGGTCGCCGAGCGTGGCGGGATTGCCGTCGCCACCGCCGCCCGGTCCGGTGCCTGCGTCCGCTTCGCGAATGCCGCCGACCGGCCGCCAGAAATCGTAGAAGTACTTCGATTCCCAGATGCCGATGCCGGCATCGGCCATCGCGATGTTCACGAGCGCGAGCAAGCGCGCGGTGCCGATCGCTCCCGTGCCCTGCTTCTTCGCGATCGTCACGGTGATCTGGTTGTACAGCCGCGGCGGCGCGCACAGGCTCGGCGTGCCGTCGTACGCCCAGAAGATGCCGAGGAACGTCTGTTCCTCGGTGCGCTCGGTCGGTGTACTAAGGCCGTCGCCGCCGAGGCGTTTAACTTCGTTGAATGCTTCCGTGTACTCATCCGAAGTCATCGCCGGCGGCGGCGGCGTGCGGAACTGCGAGGGGCTCCTCAGGACGAACGGCTTGACCTCGCCCCAGTGCGCGCCGAGCGCGACGCG
>CADEEJ010000003.1:37467-38949 GCA_902826315.1 uncultured Steroidobacter sp. | reverse complement strand
CATTGCGTCGTGCCTCGCGGCGGACTCTATTCGCGGCTGGAGAGCGATTTAAAGACGACGACGACTGACGTCGCGTGGTGCAGTCACCTGCTAGTGCCCGCTGGTAGCGGCCTTGGTCAGCGCTGCACTGGTCGCGACTCGCCACTCTTCTATCATTCGCGAGTAGTGCTCCGGCTCGAGAAACTCGCGCACGAATGCCCGCCCCTGGTCGCTCACGCCGGTCAGCGTGTAGCGCACAGTAACGACCGTACCGCCGCCCTCGGCCACGGTGCAGGTGACATCGACGAGACCGATGTTCGAACCCTGCGCCAGGCGCGCATAGCTGACGCGGCCTTCGGCCGGGCGATAGTCGGCGACGATCCACGTCGTCTCGATGCCGCTATGCGCACGCGTCGCGAAGGCGCTGCCCCGCTCCACTGCGCCACTCAGGATGACGGGCTCCCAGCCGGGCGCCCAACTGCGCTCGCCTTCGGCCGTGAACAGCGGGAAGACGGTCGCGAGCGGTGCTTCGAGACGGAAACTGCGAACCTGCGTGGCGGGCGGTGCGGACATGGCGGGACTCCAGAGTGCGAGAAGCATGGCGGCTGCAACCATGGTGTGTTGGTACATATGTACCATACTAACAAGGCACGAAACCGCACGCAAACCGTGCGATGCTGCGCCTCCCGTACCTCGATGGATCCCAGCCGCCATGCCCGCCAAACCCGCCAAGCAGCCCCGCGAAGTCGAGCGCATCCAGACCGGCGTGCGCCTGGAGAAGCGGCTGCTGAAAGTGCTGAAGGGCCTGGCCGAGTACCTCGACCTGTCGCTCGGCGACCTGCTGGAAGGCGTCGCGCTGCACGCGCTGGAGAACAAGCCGCCGTTCAAGCCCGCGACGCTGGAGAAGATCGCAAACCTCAAGAAGATCTACGGGCTCGACCTCACCGCAGCGGACAGCCACCAACTGCGCGAGCGATAACCGCGGGGCACAGGAAGGCTGTGTCAACGCGATGACAGATCGCGGCGGTCGCCTCGGGAAGAATTGCTGCCAGGCTTTCGCAGCTTTTCTTCTGAGGGGATCCGCTCATGCTCCGCACCTGCATTGCGATTCTGGTCGTCGCCGGCGGCGCGGTGTTGCTGTGCGTGCTGGCCCTGCGACTTCTGCTCTCAGCGGCATTCACCGTGTCGGGAATCCAACCGCGCATGACGCGCGGCACGCAGGTTCTCGACTGGTGAAAATCGAACCTTGATGCGTCGTAGCGCGTTGAGTAGATGCACTCAAACGCTGGAGCAAACGCATGAATCGAGATATCGCGAAAGGCAATTTCACGCAGCTGAAAGGCAAGATCAAGGAACAGTGGGGCAAGTTGACCGACGACGAGATCGACGAGCTGGAAGGCAAGTCGGAAATTCTCGCCGGCAAACTGCAGGAACGTTACGGTTGGAATCGCGAACAGGCGGAGAAGGAAGTGAAAGAGTTCCGCACGCGCAACGACTGGAACT
>CADEEJ010000003.1:30490-37367 GCA_902826315.1 uncultured Steroidobacter sp. | reverse complement strand
TCCCTCGGCTCACGCCCAAGCGCACGCTGCACGCCGTCCGTCACGTACGCATTGCGACCGTCGAGCACCTCAGTGAACAAGTACTTGATGAGCTCGACGAACTCCGGGGGCAGCTGCGCTTGCTCTAGCGCCGCTACGTAGTCCGTCATCGGAATCCGCACGTACTTGATCTCCCGTCCCGATGCCCGCGCGATCTCCGCGATCGCATCCGCGAACGTCAGGAGCTTCGGACCCGTCAGCTCGTACAACTGACCGATGTGCCTGTCGTCCGTCAGCGCCGCAACCGCCGCGTCGGCGATGTCATCCGCATCGACGAACGGCTCGCCGACGTTCGGTGCGGGCAACGCGACTTCGCCTGCCAGGATCGGCTCGAGCAGATAGTTCTCGCTGAAGTTCTGGTTGAACCAGCTGCAGCGAAGCACCGTCCACTGCGCGCCCGAGTTCTGGACGATCGCTTCGCAGCGCTGCGCCTCGGGCTCGCCACGACCGGACAACAGCACCAGCCGCCGTACGCCACTGCGCACCGCGAGATCGGTGAACGCGCGGATCGCGTCCGTCGCGCCAGGCGCTGCCAAGTCCGGATAGTAGGAAATGTAGACCGCATCGACGTTGGCGATCGCGGCCGGCCAGGTGGCGCGGTTCTCCCAGTCGAACGATGGCGTCGCCGAGCGCGAGCCGTTCCTCACGGGCATGTTACGCGCGGTCAGTTGTTCGACGATGCGGCGGCCTGTCTTGCCCGTCCCACCCAGCACCAGCGTCGTAGTGGCAGTCATCTCGCACTCCTAAGTTTTGGCCTGAAGTTTTGGCCCGAAGTTTTCGGTCGATCGGTTCGGCTGGTGTCCACTATCGATCTCCCCGCCTGGATCAACAATCTCAGGAAATCCACGTTTCATGCTTTTTCGTCCAGAGCCGTGGACGCCGCACGCGACGCTTCGCATACTTCCAGCCATGCCCGAACCCTGGAAACCGTCGACCGATCCGCTCGGCGAGGCGCTGCACTTCCTGCGCATGAGCGGCTCGTTCTATTGCCTTTCGGAGTTCACGGCGCCGTGGGCGCTCGACCTGCCGTCGATGCAGGACTGCGTGATGTTTCATGTCGTGACTGCCGGCGAGTGTCGGCTGGAAGTTGCCGGGGCCGAGACCTGCACGTTGCGGCCCGGAGCGCTCGCGCTCGTGCCACACGGTCGCGGTCACATCCTGAGCAGTGCACCGGATGTCGCGGCGGCCAAGCTCTTCGATTTGCCGCGGGAGCTCGTCAGCGATCGATACGAGCACCTGCGCCACGGCGGCGGCGGCACGCCGACGACCATGCTCTGCGCAGCCGTGCGATTCGAAGATCCGTCTGCGCATCATCTCCTGCAGCTGTTGCCGCGATTGATCGCCGTCGATGCCTGGAACTCGCCCGAGCTCGAATGGCTGCAAAGCACGTTGCGCTTCCTGAGCACCGAGGCTCGCGAGCTGCGAGCCGGTGGCGAAACAGTGATCACCCGGCTCGCCGATATCCTCGTGATCCAGGCGATCCGCGCGTGGATCGCGACGGCTCCACAAGCTCAGACAGGTTGGCTCCGCGCGTTGCGCGACAAGCAGATCGGCCGCGCGATCGCGCTGATCCATCGCGACCCGGCGCGTGACTGGACGGTGGCGACACTCGCGTCCGCCGTGGGGATGTCACGCTCAGCATTCGCCGCCCGATTCACCGAGCTGGTCGGCGAGCCCGCGATGCACTACCTGCTGCGCTGGAAGATGCACGCCGCGTTGAAGTGGCTCAAGGAAAGCGACGCGCCGCTCAGTCAGCTCGCGAACAAGCTCGGCTACGAATCCGAAGCTGCCTTCAGTCGCGCGTTCAAGCGAACGATGGGCGTCTCGCCCGGCGCAGCGCGCCGGCAGACCGTCGTACCATAGACAGCAGAAGTTGAAGTGAGATGGAATCGGCGCCGGCTACAGACACATCGAGCCGGATCAGCCTTTGCAGGGAGACAAAACCATGACAGACAGGACCTGCACGCCGAAGGTGCCCACGAGAGCCGAACTGGAATACGCACACAGGCGCGCTCTGGAGCTCAATCCCTCCAATGCCCAGCGCAGCCGCATCATCGAGCGCACTCCGCCCGGCCGGCGCGGCGGCAAACGCCGTCTAATTATCGACTTGAACTCTCGCTGGCCGGTCACGGGTATCCGCTTGACGGTGCGTTTTCTCGACGGGCCGCCGACCGATCTGAAGAAGAAGCTGCTGTTACACATGAACGCCTGGGGCAAGACTGCCAACGTGGAGTTCGTGCCCACGAGCGGCGACGCGCACGTGCGCATCAGCCGCCTCGATCGCCCTGACAGCGTAGCGGGCTACTGGTCCTACGTGGGGACGCAGATCCTCGGGATCCGCAGCCAAAGCCGGCCGACGATGAATCTCGAAGGGTTCACGATGAGCATGCCGGAGTCCGAGTTCAAGCGCGTGGTGCGGCACGAGGCGGGCCACACGCTCGGCTTCGAGCACGAGCACATGCGCAAGGAGCTGGTGCGGTTGATCGACAGGAACAAGGCGATCCGCTTCTTCGACGTCAATCAGGGATGGACGGCGCAGGAGACCGACGAGCAGGTGCTCACGCCGTTGGATACGCGCTCGACCATGGGCACGACCGAGGCGGATCCGCTGTCGATCATGTGCTACCAGCTGCCCGGCGCGATCATGAAGAACGGCAAGCCGATCATCGGCGGCAGAGACATCAACACGAAGGACTTCGCGTTCGCCGCCTCCTGCTATCCGAAGAAGGTGTCGCGTCCTCGAACGGTGCGCTAAGGCGTGGCCACGCGGAAGAAATCACGTCCGGCGCCATCGGCCGCGGATCGGGATCGCACCTTCAATCTCCTGATCCTCGACCAGCTCGACGACAAGTATGCGCGCATCCTCGCGACGTACGGCGGAGCGCGCGTGACCGAGACGATTCGACTGCGCAAGGACGAGGGCGAGCAACCCACGTCCTTCGGCCGCATCATCAAGATGCATGAGCGCATCAAGAAGTACACCGACGAGCAAACGGGCTCCCTGCCCGAGGGCAACGAGCTGATAGCGTTCGGCAGCGCGCTGTTCGAAACGCTTTTCGAGGGCAGCATCAAGCGCCTGTACGACGAAGCGCGCGCCCGCAACGCGGATCGCAAGCTCGACCTGGTGCTCACCTCGATGATCCCGTGGCTGGCCGAGAAGCCCTGGGAGTTCGCGTACGACGAGCGGCGCCAGACGTTTCTCGCGACCGAAGACGCGCACTTCATCCGCAACACCCTGACTGCGATTCCGGCCGATGAGGTCAAGCCCAGCCAGGATTGCCTGAACATTCTCGTCGCGGCAGCGCAGCCGGTCGGTTTCGGGCCGCTGTCGGCCGAGCAGGAAGTCCGGATCATCCGGCGCGGCTTCGACGAGCTCGTCGATGCGGGGCTTGCGTCCATCGACGTGATTGCGCACGCGACGCCGGACACGCTGCAAAATCAGCTGTCGCAGAAGCGGTATTCCATCTGTCACTTCATCGGCCATGGCGTCTTCGAGGACGGCGAAGGCAAGCTGATCTTCGAGAAGAAGCGCGGCGGGGAGATTCGGCTCGGCGAACGCTCCGTGCGCGAGCTGTTCTGCAAACGCGGCCTCAATCTCGTGTTCCTCAACTCCTGCCAGAGCGGCGCCAGCTCCTTGTCCGAGTTCAACAAGGGCCTCGCACAATCGCTGGTCGCGCACGGACTGCCGGCGCTGGTGGCGAACCAGTACAGCGTGCTCGACTCGTCGGCGGCGTCGTTCTCGAGCTACTTCTATCGCGCCCTCGCACAGGGCGAGAGCGTCGGGCGGGCCGCGTGCGAGGCACGTATCGCGGTGAATTGTTCGATGCAGGGCGACATCATCGACTGGGCAGTGCCGGTGGTCTATGCGCGAGATGCGAGCATGACTTTGTGCTCGCCGCCGCCGGCGGCCGCCCCCGCCAGCCCGAAGCGTGCGCGGGCTCCGAAAAAAGCCAAGGCGCCGCAGACCGAGCGGCCGCTGCGCATCGCAGTCTGGGACATGGACGGCGCGTTTCCAGCGCTGGCCGAGACGCTGCAGCGGATGACTGCAGCCCAGAAGGTGTTCGATTTCGAAGTCGTGAGCTTGTCGACCCCGCTCGACATCTGGGACTCGGAGACCCGCGCACCGGACGGCAAGCAGTATCTGCATGCGGAAAAGCTGGCCCGCCGCATCGAAGGCCGGGCCGCGCCGCTCGGTGTCGACATCCTCGGCTGCATCACGCGCCATTGGATGCGGGATAGCGAGACGCTCAACCTTTACGGCTGGTGGGACGACAGCAAGCGGTCGCGAGTGATGATCTTCTCGTGCGCGGGGTTCGATGAGCTGCCGCCGGAAGGTCCGGTCACCGATCGCGTGCTCGCCAACCTGACCGTTGCTGCGCTCAGTGCCTTTTTCGGCGATTTCAGTACGCACGCGCGCGGCGCCAAGGATTGTCCGCTCGACTACAACGAGCAGCGCAATTTCGCCTACATCGCGGGGCGACAGAAATTCGACGACGCGTGCCGGGCGAAAGTGTTGAAGAAGCTGGGACGCGACAAGCTCGAAGCATTCGAAAAACTACTGGCAGAGTGAGGGAAGCCCATGGCGACGAAGGCAGGAAGGAAGAAACGCCGCACCCCGCGAGCGCGCGCCGTGCAAGCTGCAAGCGGGCCAGTCACTCTCGATGAAGCCAAGGCGCTCGCGCGAGCACCACGCCCTGCTCGGGCACCGACGCGCAGACAGGCGGTGGCGGCGGCAACGCATGCCACGGTCGCACTGGAGCGGCGCAAGCTCAAAATCGCGGTTCGCGACGAGAATCGCCGGCGCACTGCGGAATACAAGGCGACGCTTGGCATCATGAAAGCGCGCGGCGTCGCCGACCCGAAGCAACCCGCACGCCGCCGCGCCTTGGCGGCGCCAAAAGTGACGCGGCCGCTGCAGGTCTTTGCGGAAGGCGACTCCTGGTTCGACTATCCGGTGCCGTTCTTCGGCGGCGGGATCATTCCGCGCCTGGAGCACTTGCTCGGCGTACCGATCCTGAGCCTGGCGAAAGCCGGCGACGAGGTGCGCTTCATGCTGGGCGTCGAGGAGCGCAAGCTCATCGTCAAGCAGCTCACCAAGGGTTGTCCGGCGGGCGGTCCGTGGGACGTGCTGCTGTTCTCGGGCGGCGGCAACGACATCGTCGACAATCCGATGGCGCTGTGGATAAAGGATTTCGATGCGACGATCCCGCTCGCGGCTCACATCCACCCGCAGCGTTTCGCCACGGCCATGGCGCTGGTGCAGGCAGGCTACGAGGACCTGATTTCGTTGCGCGACCAGATCAGTCCCGCAACCAAGCTCGTCTTCCATGGCTACGACTTCGCCATTCCGGATGGGCGCGGCATCTGCCGCCTCGGCCCCTGGCTCAAGCCGACCTTCGACCTGCGCAAGTTCCCGAACCAGGCGGCCGCGACGGACGTCGTCAAGGAAATGCTGACGCGCTTCGCTGCGATGCTGGCGCAGCTGGCGAACCAGCATCGCGACGTGTTCTTCATCAACGCACAGGGCACGCTCTCGCCCGTCAGCGCGTCCTGGCACAACGAGCTGCATCCCACGAGAAAGGGATTCGATCAGTTCGCGAAGCGCTTCCACACCGAGCTGAAGCAAGTGTTCCCGCAGCAGGTGTTGTAGGAGAGGCGCGAGCACCCTGGCCTTTCGTCCCATGCACTGACCGCCTATTGCACTTTGATGACGGTGGAGAGCAGCATCCCGCGGGGCTAACTGGGGAACACGCATGCCCGATCCAGCACAAGCGGCGACTGACGTTGCAGAGCCAGTCGAACTCAACGGGGCCTTGTGGAGTGAGTTGCAGGCCGTCAGGCCGGAGTTCACTCGCGACACCGCCGTACCGCCGTCACTCGAAGAGACCTACAAGCGCATTGGCCGGCCGGGCCAGCAGGAACCGCTGTCTGCCATCTGCCTGTCCGGCGGCGGTATCCGCAGCGCGACCTTCAATCTCGGCGTGCTCCAGCATCTCGCGCACCTCGGCATCCTGCAGCGCTTCGACTATCTGTCGAGCGTCTCCGGCGGCGGCTACATCGCCAGTTGGCTGCAAGCCTGGATGCACCACGACACGAAGGCGCTCGATCAGCTGCAAGAGTTCTCGCGGCCGAACGCATTCGAGCCCGAGCCGCAGCCGATCCGTAACCTGCGTGAATACAGCAATTACCTGACACCGAAGCTCGGCCTGTTCTCTGCGGACACGTGGACCGCAGCAGCGATGGTCGTGCGGAACATGCTGCTCAACTGGCTGGTGATCCTGCCGGCGCTCGCCGCCGTCGTGGCGATCCCGTGGCTGTTTCTCGCTGCGGTCGAGAACAACGACCTGTTCAAACGGATCGACGGCACGTTCGTCGTGCTGGCGACGCTCACGGAGCTGATCGCCAGCATTCTGGTATTTCGTGCGCGCCGTTATTCCACCGGTTTGCCTTACGAGCAAGGCACGTTCGTGCGTCGCTGCGTCTTCCCCGTCGTGTTCGCGGCGGCGCTGTTGTGTATCGCTGTCCTCGGCATGAATCGCTGGATCACGCCGGGCCTGGCACATCCGCCCAGCGATTTCATCCTGGCGTGGATCTTCGCCGCCATCTGGTGCGTCGTGAATCCGCTGCTCGGCTGGAGCATGATCGAGCTCGGCTGGTTCACGCCGAAGAACCTGCCGATGCCGCATACGCCGCCCGATGAGAAGGTGAAGAACGTCCGGCGTCGCTATGAGTTCTGGGGTCTGCTCGCGTCCGGAGCGATCACGTCGGCGTTGCTCGTCGGCGTCATCATCTATTGGCTCGGACCGCTGTACTCGTCGCCGGGCTGGTATGTCGTGCT
>CADEEJ010000003.1:25814-30390 GCA_902826315.1 uncultured Steroidobacter sp. | reverse complement strand
GCAATCGGCTACAAGGGGTATCCGAGCACGCTCGGCGACCTCACGCCGTGGGCCTTCCTGCTGGTGCCCCTCGTGCTCGCCGGCGTCGCGTACGTCATCGGTCTCATCGTCAACGTCAATCGCTTTTCGCTGAACGGGTTCTATCGCAACCGCCTCGTGCGCGCGTATCTCGGCGCGTCACGCTCGAACCGTAATGCCGACCCGTTCACGGGGTTCTCGCTCGACGACAACGTCAGGATGGCGTCGTTGCAGCCAACGATCCGCAAGCGCGGCAAGCTGCTGCCGATCGTGAACACCACACTCAACCTCGTGCGCAGCGGCGACAAGCTCGCGTGGCAACAGCGCAAGTCCGAATCGTTCTCGATGACGCCGTTCTTCTGCGGCAATCATCGCCAGGGCTATCGACCGTCGGCAGACTATGGCGGTCACTCGGGTATCTCGCTGAGCACTGCGATGGCGATCTCGGGTGCAGCGGCGAATCCCAACATGGGGTACAACTCGTCGCCCTCGGTCGGCTTTCTAATGACGCTGTTCAACGCCCGGCTCGGCGCGTGGCTCGGCAACACCAATCACTACGGACAGGCCACGTATCGACGCAACGGCCCCCACCAGGCGTTGTGGCCGTTGTTTGCCGAGCTGTTCGGCATGACGCACGCGGACGGCAGCTACATCAACCTGTCCGATGGCGGCCACTTCGACAACCTCGGGCTGTACGAGGTGGTGCTGCGCCGCTGCCGCAACGTGCTGGTCAGCGACGCGGGTTGCGACGGCAAGGGTTCGTTCGGGGATCTCGGCAATGCGATCCGCAAGATCCGCATCGACTTCGGCATCTCGATCGACTTCACGCGGGAGATCGAGATCCGCAGCAATGACGAGCACAAGCCCGGCCTGTACTGCGCAGTCGCGACGATCAACTACCAGAAGGCGGACGGCGAAGAAGTCACGAACGGCACGCTGATCTACATCAAGGCGACCAAGCACGCGACCGGCGCGCCGCTGCCGTACGATGTGTACAGCTATTCGAAGGCTTCACAGTCGTTCCCGCACGAGTCGACCAGCGACCAGTGGTTCAGCGAATCGCAGTTCGAGAGCTATCGCGCGCTCGGCCGGCATACCGTCGCACAGATTCTCGGCGATCAGCCGATCCAGGAATTCAACGAGGTGTTCGAGCGCGCGCAGCGGTATGTCGCGCCGCCGGTCGTCGTCACGCACGTCGTTGCTGATGTCGCGCCAAGGCCCGACCTACCACCCCATCCACCGGAGCCGCCCAGCGCATCGGCTCATCCTGGGGATGGCCGACGGCCGCCAGCACAGCAAGTACGACTGCGATAAACGCGATCAGGTCGAACACTGCCGCCGTCGCGTGGGAGTATTCCCAGCGCTCGCGCAGCGTCATCCAGTTCACGGGCAGCTGCGTCCAGTTGCGGGTCTGCTGGTTCACCGGGAACGTGAACGCCCAGAAGATCACCTGCGTCACGAGCACGGAGCCGAACGCGATGCACGCGAGCGCGAACTGACGCAACCGCGTACGCACGAAGACCGCGAGCAGCAGCGTCGAAATCAACGCGCCGATCACCAGCACACCGAGCCACGCCCAGCCGGCGTATAGCTGCTGCACGTGCAGATAGTCCGGCCCGGACAGATCCATCTTGTGCGGCAGTTGCAGGACGTGCGCGAGGGCCGGTGCCAGCGCGAGACCTACAAAGAGCAGACTGAAAAAACGGACGATCTGGGCAGCCATGGGCGCATAACGCCAGGGACCCGCCGCGGGTTTCAGCCCGCCTTCTTCCCCCACAACCTATCGCTGAACGCCCACAGCACGACGCCCAGCATGATCGCCATATCCGCCACGTTGAAGATCCCCGTGCGCACCGGGCCGATGCCGACGTTGAGGAAGTCGACCACGTAGCCGCCATAGCGCAGCCGGTCGATCAGGTTGCTCACGCCCCCGCCGACCACCAGCGCAATCGAAACGCCGACGAGCGGGTTCTGCGGCTTCGAAATGAACAGGTAAGCGAGCAGCGCCGCCAGCACGAGGCCGACGACCACGGACATCGCGATGCCACGCGATGCCTTCCCGACCGACGCTCCCAGGCTGAGGAACGCACCGTAGTTCTTCGCGACTTGCAGCCGGATGGTGTCGCCGAGCAGCACGATCGCATGCGTTTCCGAGAGATAGGCCTTGGCGACGGACTTGGTCGCCTGGTCGCAGCCGACGCAGGAAAAGAGAATCGTCAGGATCAGCAGCAGGCGCTTGGTCGTGCTCATGGCGCAGCAAGTATACGTGCATATAATGCCGACCCATGAGCGAAGTCGCCTCGGGACCGCTTCGATTCGATGAGTTCGAGCTGGATGAGGAGAACGCTCTGCTCACCAAGGGCGGCCGTCCGGTCGCTCTGCCGCCGAAGGCATTCGCGGTGCTGTGCACGCTCGCGAAACAGCCCGGCAAGCTGACCAAGAAAGAGGATCTGCTCGATGCCGTGTGGGGGCATCGGCACGTCAGCGAGTCCGTTCTCAAGACGACGATCAGCCAGGTGCGCACGGCGCTGTCCGATCCGGCAGCGAAACCGCGCTATATCGAAACTGCCTCACGACGTGGGTATCGCTTCATCGGCGTGGTTCTCGGTGCCCCGGTCCCCGCACGCCCGGCCCCGCCGTCACCTGCACAAAGCGAGCCGCGTCCCGCGATGATCGGACGCACGGCACCGCTTGCGAAGTTGCACACTGCGTGGCGCAACGTCGTGACTGGCAATCGCTCCGTGTTCTGGATCGCAGGCGATGCCGGAGTCGGCAAGACGACGCTCGTCGAGCAGTTCATCAGCGAGCTGCCGGGCGTGATCGTCATCCGCGGTCAATGTGTCGAACAGTACGGCGCGGGTGAGCCGTATCTGCCAGTACTCGAAGCGCTGAGTGCGTTGTGCCGCAGCCAGCCGCAGGTTGCGGATCTCATGCGAGCTTTCGCACCGACGTGGCTCGTGCAGCTGCCGTGGCTGATGTCGGAAGCAGACCGTGCGACGCTGTATCGCGAGCTGTCCGGCGCGAACCAGGAGCGCAAGGTTCGTGAGATCTCGGAGCTGATGGGACGCTTCACGACACAGCATCCGCTGCTTTTGTTGACCGAGGACCTGCACTGGAGCGACACCGCGACATTGCGGCTGCTCGACCATTTCGCGCGGCGCACTTCGCCGGCGCGAATCATGTGGCTCGGCACGTACCGGCTGATGCAGATCGTCGCGGAGTCGCATCCGCTCAAGGATCTGCGGCAGGAACTGCGGTTGCATCGTCTTTGCGAAGAAGTCGTGCTCGACCCGTTCTCGGAGGTCGAAGTCGCCGAGTATCTGCAGCATCGCTTGCCCGATGCCGGGATCCAGGAAACCTTTATCCACAAGCTGCACGATCACACTGGTGGTCTGCCGTTGTTCCTTGCAAATGTCATCGACGACCTTGTCGCCGGATCGCACTCGACGGCATGGTCCGTACCGGAAAATCTCGCGGGCGCGATCGAGAAGCACATCGCGCGGCTTGCTCCGGAATCGCAGCGCCTGCTGCAAGCAGCAAGTTTCTGCGGCGTGGAGTTTCGTGCCTCCACGCTTGCTGCGGTGTTGGGACAGGACCTGACTGCGATCACACAGCAATGCGACGATCTCGCGCAACGCCAGTACTGGCTGCAGCACGTTGCGATCGTCGATCTGCCGGACGGCACGCTCGATGCTCGCTATGCCTTCCGTCATGCGTTGTATCGGCACGTCTTCTACCAGCGTCAGGGTGCGTCGACGCGAGTGCAGATGCATCGACGCGTCGCCGCTGCGCTCGAACGTAGCCGCGCGGCCGGCATTCCGGTGACTGCTGCGGAGCTCGCGTCTCAGCATGAGGCCGGACTCGCTCATGCAGCTGCGCTGCGCTATTACGTCGAAGCCGCGCGCAGCGCCTTGAGCCACTTCGCGCCGCGAGAAGCCATCGACATCACTTCGCACGCGCTCAGTCTCTTGCCGCGTTGCCCCGAGGGCAACGAACGACTGGAGATCGAATTCGGGCTCGTCTCAGTCCGCGGCCTTGCTTGTTCGCAGCAATACGGACTGGCGTCGAGCGAGGGCGAGATCGCCTATCGGCGCGCGCTCGAACTTTGCGACATCCTGCCGCTCACGCCCGATCGTGCACAGGTGCTCGGCGGGCGCGCATGGATGCACTACATCCGTGCCGAGTACGACGAAGCATTGAAGCTGTCGCAACGCTTGGAGCTGCTCTCGCTCACCCACGACAACCCAGTGCTCGTGGTCGCGTCGTGCGGCCTGCTCGGCGTGATTCAGACGATGCGAGCGAACTACGCCGAAGCCCGTCGCTACTTGCAGCGCGGACTGGATGTCTGCGAATTGCTCGGCGACAAGGTTCCCGTCGGAGCGTTCGTCGCCGATCCGATCATCGTGCTGAAGGCGAATCTCGCGATTCCGCTCATGCATCTCGGTTACGTCGACCAGGCGCGCGCACTCATGGACGCTGCGCTGATGCGCGGTCTGCAGCGCGCCGAGCTGATGGGACGTACGATCGCGCTCTGGTGCGCAGCCATGTTCGAGATGCG
>CADEEJ010000003.1:23909-25714 GCA_902826315.1 uncultured Steroidobacter sp. | reverse complement strand
CGCATCCTCTTCATGTACCACCACATGCTGCAGTCACGGATCGCGGCCGGCCGCGGCGATTTCGCCGCTGCCCGCCGCGCACTGGATAGCGGGATCGCAGAAGCACGCAATCAAGGATCGCTGTGGATGGAGCTTCGCCAGCTCGTCCAGGTATGTGGCTTGCCGGATGCGAGCAAGGAAGATCTCGCGGCACTCAAGGCCGCCTACGATCGCCTGCCCGAAGGATTCAGCACCGCAATGATCAGCCGCGCGCGGGAGTTGCTTCAGAGGGCTTGAATGACTGGCGCGACCTGAGCAGCCAGCTTCTTCGGTGCGACGCGCGCGTACGCTTCGCGCAGCAGCAGCTCTACGAAATCCCAATCGAGCTCAGGCACGTCGAGCCAGACACCCAGCCAGCCCTTGTTGCCGAGATACTTCGGCATGTGAAAGTGCTCGGGCATGAGACTGCGCAGCATGTCGTGCATCTCGGCCGTTCCCTTGCAGTTGAGAGCGACGCGGCCGTCGCCGTGATGGTCGACGAGTAGCCAGCCGAAGCGTTTCTTGCGCACCTCCAGGCTCATGTGCTCGCCGGAGAGCTTGGCTGCGCCTTCCGGAAAGCCGGCGACGATTTGCGCGATGCGCTTGCGCTGCTTCTCGCCGTTGACTGCTTTTCGAGCTGGCACCTTCGCGCCCTTGCCCTTCGCCGCTTTCGATCCCGGCGGCTGAACGTAGTGGAACCGCACGAGGTACACGTTGGTCCCGGGGCCGTGCTTGGCGATCTTCAGCAGGTCGACGACGCCGTTGAAGCCTGACTCGCGTGCCAGCGCGGGCGTGATGTCCGACATCTCGATCGGCTTGATCGAATCGACTTCGATCTGTCCCACGCCGGTGCTCGAGTAACGATTGCCGGCCTTCACGTGCGGCCGCTGCCAGATACGGATGCTGCACGTGATGTCGCCGCGCTGGACGCCGGGCCGCAGACGCTTGGTGAAGTCCATGGCCACGATTCTAGACCAGCGCGTCCTTGACAGCAGCGCGCCAGCACGGCTTCATGGCGCAAACCAACAAGCGAGTCCGGAGCGGGCATGGACATCGTGATTCCGAGCGGTCAGAACCTTTGGCTCTTCATCGGCGCGGCCATGGTGCTGCTGCTGATTCCGGGGCCTGCCGTGCTCTATGTCGTCGCGCGCTCGGTCACGCAAGGGCGCACAGCCGGGATCGTCTCGGTATGCGGCATTCATACCGCAACACTCATCCACATAGCGGCTGCGGCACTCGGCTTGTCCGTCCTGGTTCTTTCCTCGGCCCTCGCGTTCAACATCGTGAAGTTCGCCGGCGCCGCGTACCTGATCTGGCTGGGTTTTCGGAAGATCTTCGGCCCGGCCGAGGCCGCCGGTCCGGACGGCGAGCTGCCGCGTTACAGCTATGCGCGGCTGTTCCGCGACGGCTTCTTCGTGAACCTGCTCAATCCGAAGACGGCCGTGTTCTTCCTGGCTTTCCTGCCGCAGTTCGTCGATGTCAGCAAAGGCCATGTCGCGATGCAGATCACGATCCTCGGCCTGATCCTCGCAGTGCTTGGGTTCTGCACCGACAGCGCGTATTCCCTGCTCGCGGGCTCGGTTGCCGACTGGCTGAAGCGCAGCCGCGGCTACGTGCAGTTTGAGCGCTACGGCAGCGGGCTGTTGTTCATCGGGCTCGGTGTCGCTGCGGCCTTCTCGGGCACACGGCACAAATAGCGCCAGCAGTTGGCCGCCGCACCTCATCTCGTCCTGCTGCCAGGACTGGACGGCACGGGCGAGTTGTTCGCACCGCTGCTCCAGGCGTTG
>CADEEJ010000003.1:17014-23809 GCA_902826315.1 uncultured Steroidobacter sp. | reverse complement strand
GCAAACGCGACCGCGCGAATGCGCGGCCGCGATTGCCAGCTTCATGAGTACGCCTTCGAGTCGGGCTTAGACTCGGCCAGTCACGGGCGGCGGTTCAGGCTCGCCCTCGAGCACCGATCGATAGAAGAAACCCGCGATGGCAGCGCCAGCGATCGGCGCCAGCCAGAACAGCCACAGCTGCGCCAAGGCCCAGCCGCCGACGAAGATCGCCGGCCCGGTGCTGCGCGCAGGATTCACCGAGGTATTCGTGACCGGAATGCTGATCAGGTGAATCAGCGTGAGCATGAGACCGATCGCGAGGCCGGCAAAGCCGACGGGCGCGCGCTTGTGAGTCGCGCCGAGAATCACGATCAGGAACATGAACGTCATCACGACTTCGGTCAGCAACGCCGCCGTCAGCGAATACTGACCCGGCGAGTGCTCGCCGTAGCCGTTCGACGCAAACCCTCCGGCCAGACTGAAATCAGCTTTGCCGCTGGCTATGACGAACAGCACTCCCGCGGCCGCTACTGCACCCGCGACCTGCGCCACGATGTACGGCAGCAGATGCCCTGCCGGAAACCTTCCGCCCGCCCACAACCCGATCGACACCGCAGGATTGAAATGCCCGCCGGAGATCGGCCCCAGCGCATAGGCGCCGGTCAACACAGTCAGGCCGAAGGCGAGCGAAACACCCGTCAACCCGATACCCACGTCCGGAAAGGCGGCCGCCAGTACGGCACTGCCGCAACCACCGAGAACCAGCCAGAACGTCCCGAGGAACTCCGCAGACAACTTGGGGAACATGGCGCACCTCTGCTTGCCCGATTGTTGTTGGACGTGTGTAGGGAGCGTGCGCGGCGGATCTTAGTCCTCATGTGACGCCACCGCCACTGGGTGTCGGGATCGAATTGCGATTTCCGATTTCCCGGTCGAGGGGAATCACAAAGCCGACCGGAGAGTGCCCAATGAAGCGCTGGCTGATCTTCTGCTACGGCGTAGCCTGCTACGCCATTGGCTTCCTGACGCTGTTATATGTGATCGGATTCGTGGGCAACCTGTGGGTGCCCAAGTCGATCGATGCCGCGCCGAGCGCCCCGCTCGGCCTGGCGCTGCTGATCGACGGGGCTCTGATCGGCTTGTTCGGGATTCAACACAGCGTGATGGCGCGACCCGGGTTCAAGCGCTGGTGGACGCGGATCATCCCCGCGGAGGCCGAGCGCAGCACGTACCTGCTGTTTACGAGCATCGCGCTGGGCGCGATGTTCGTGTTCTGGGAGCCGCTCGGCGGTGGCGTATGGGACGTGCAATCGACCCTCGGCCGCGAGCTGCTCTACGGTGGATATGCGCTCGGCTGGATCCTGGTGTTCGTGTCGACGTTCCTGATCAACCATTTCGATCTGTTCGGTCTGCGGCAGATCTGGCTGCAGTTGCGCGGCAAGCCCTACAAGACGTTGCCGTTCAAGACGCCGATGCTCTATCGCATCGTGCGACATCCGCTGTACTTCGGGTTGGTGCTGGCGTTCTGGTCGACACCGACGATGACGGTGACGCACCTGGTGTTCGCAATCGCGACGACCGTCTACATCCTGATCGCGATTCAGCTCGAAGAGCGCGATCTGCTGGCCGAGCACCCGGAGTATGCGCGCTATAAAAGGAGCGTTCCGATGCTCGTGCCGTTCCTGCGGAAGCGTTATCGCGCGAGCCGCTAGATCTAGCGGCCGTGGCGCGCTCGCCATTCGTTGAGCGTGGCGAAGATCTCGTCGAGCGGCGCGTTGTAGCGATCGTGGATGCGGCGGAGGGTAGCCAGCTCATCGACGTACTGGATTTCGATGACCGGCCGGTCGTTGTAGAAACCGCGACGAATTTGCGCGACGTCATGCCACCGCACGCGATCCTTGTCGCGCGGCGAAGCGACCTCGAAGCCGCTCGAGTCGAGCTGCACGTAGATCGATCGCGGCGAGACCGCCTTCGGCAGCGATACCATGATCACCCCAGCGGCGACTGTCAGCAGGATGACACCCGAGATCGGATGATCGAACATCGCCCAGACGCCGAGTGCACCGACCATGACGGCGAGCGTGCACGTCGTTATCGCCCGCAAACGATTGGCACTGAAAACGATCCGTTCGGCTTGCATGAACTCGACTCTGGGCAACGCGGCTTCGCTGGGACTGGTCATGGCGGGAGACTAGCGAGTCAAGATGACCGCTGCTACTGACGAATGTCGGGTGCCGATTGCGCTTTTTGCGAGCTTCATTGGGAGAAATTCGTAGGGAACTCTGCGTAAGACCTGCTGGTCGCGTCGGCGGTTCAATCACGCGTCTCGACACTGTCAAATCGCAGGCCGCTCGATCCTTCACCGCGACCCACGGACTTGCGCAAGGCCATCCAGGCCCACGTCGAACCGTCAGTCCAGCGCGCGAGCTGGTAGTGGCGCGCGACGTGCACGCCTTCGCGCGGTACTTCCTCATCGAACATCAGCAATTTCGGATCCTTGTTGAGGATGCGACCCTCGGCCTCGTGTATCTCCTGCGAGCCATCGGGCTGCAGCACCGCACCGCGCCTGAGTCGCGACACCACTTTGTCGGGCGGCTCGCGCAGCTGCACGGGAAGCAGTGGGATCCAGTGCTTCGGCACCATCGTGGACAGCAAATATTGCGGCAACGTTGCGTCGCCCGGCGCCGGGCCGCCGGTGTCAGCTGCACTATCTGCGGGCGTCGTTGCATCAGTTCGGGGCACCGGCTGTTCGACCGGGCTTTCGACGCTGCGCTCGATCGCCCATGCGACGTTCGCCATCTCGTCACGCATGAACAGCACGTCCTCGATCGCCGGACTCTGCAGACTGCGGCTGAGGGCCGGTGCCAGGAAGAACAAGTTGGACGCCGGCTTCGAGAGCGGCTCGTTGCCCGGACGCCTGATGTGCGCGAGCTGATACATGCTCCAGTTCGCTGCCGGCAGCGTGCGATCGCCGATCGGACGCAGCAACGAGCGCACGCCGAAGCTGTCGGTCACGACGAGCGAGTTGATCGCGGTGAGCGAGCCGATCGGCAACGTCAGCGGCACGACGAACCAATCGTTACCGTAGCTGCTGGCGTACTCGATCATCAGGAGCTGCGCGAGATCGGTCGGTCCGACCGGCATCAGGCCGTACTCGATGCGTGCATCCTCCAGCTCCCAGTAGCGCGGCGCCGGCGCGCCGCGGAACACGACCGGTGCGGGCACAGTCGTTTCGGTGATCACACCGAACTTGTGGTCGCGCTCCGTACCCAGGTTCACTTCGAAGTCGAGGTCGAAGCTGCTCCAGTCGAGATGGCCGTCGTAGAACTCGGTCGCGGTGAGCGGCCGCTGATCGAATTTGTCGTCCGACAGTTGCCCCGCGACGGTCAGCGCGTACTCCATGCGCGGCGGCATCCATGCGTCGTCCGATTCCTTTACCGGCTCGCTGAAGAGCGAGTCGTACCACTGCAACCAGCGCGTCGCGGTCTGCTCCACTTCCGCGCGATCGGCGACGACGATCTTCAGCGTCGTATCGGCGATCAGCTGCGCTGTGCCTCCTGTTCGCAGCAGCTCAGCGAGCCGGCGCGCATCCGGCGCACGACCGACCATCGTCTCGACGAACCGGCGCGTCTCTTCGTCCGCCTTCGTCAGCACGGAGTCGGCGGGCCGCTGCAACGCGAAGCGCGCGATGAACGCCGGACGATACTTCTTGGAGAGCGGCTGCTGATCGAGCATCAGCAGGAAATGCAACCCAGCCTCGACGCTCAATCGCAGCATGCGCGCGTCGTTCGCGTTCGCAGGCCGGGTCCGCTGGCGCTCGACCATCACTTCGAGCGGCATCTGCTGCGGATCGTACTCAACGGCGGGTGTGATCGTGTTCGCCGGCAACTCGCCGAGATGGATGCGCGACAACATCGTCGTTTGCGCACGCGTGCGCGCGAGCACCGGCATGCCCGCGTCCTCGCCCTGGAACTCGCCGACCTGCCACTGCCGTGCCATCAGCCACAGCGGATCGAAGACGCGGGCACTCAGGCTCACGCGCATGTCGGCCTGTCGTGAGCGAACTTCGAGCCGCGTCCAACTCGTGATCGACGGATTCGCGCCGGTCGGCGGTGGCGGTGGGGGCGGCGGCGGATCCGGAAGCTCCGGCCGCGGCGGCCGATCCGGCGGGTCGCGCGGCTCCAGCGGGCCGGGATCGCCGGGATCGGTCGGGTCGCCTGGACGTCGTTTGGCCATGAGCTATCTCGTCAGCTGCGCGAAGTCGGTCGAGACGACTTCATCGTTCCCGTTGAAGCCGAAGTACAGCGCCGGCATGTAGTGCCCGATCTCGCCGAGCGCCTCGGCGTCGACTGCTCGCAGCTTCGCGAGGTCGAGCGTTTCGAGCAGCACGCGATGCAGGCTCGCCACGGTCCACGGCTGCTCGAGAACCGGCGGCACTGCCAGCAACACGTTCTGGGGCGCGCACGCGTCCGGCGGATTGAACTGGAACGCGATCGCAGTCGTCTCCTGCAAGCTCGGCACGACTTCCACCCACTCGTCGACCAGCAGTCCGCACAGCGGCTGATCGACCTTGAGCGTTGCGTCCGCGTGCACGATCAGCGAGAGCTTGCCGGCCAGCACATCCTTGCCCTGCTCCGGTGGCAATCCCACCCACCGGTCGGCTGCATTGAACGGCAGCTGTGCAACTTTCAGTCGCAAGCTTTCGCCCGTTCCGAGCACTTCCGCAGCGCTCAACGGCGCGCTCCAACGCGCGAGCGGGTCGCGAACACGTGCGGCACGAGTGAACCAGGTGTAGACGTTCAGCGCGTCACCGCCCTGCACTTGCTCGTTCGCAGCCAGAGCGTTCTTGAGCTCCTCCGCGTTGTCATACGTGAACAGCGGCATGGCAACGAACGACGAGCCGAAGACCGTGCGCATGCGTTCCAGCAGTTGCCCGCATCGTCCGCGACGCTCGGCGACGACTGGTGCGGCAATCAACGCATCCACTTCCGCGATGCGCGCCTTGCCTTCCTTGAGCAACGCAACGCCTTGTGTGTTGAGTGCAGAGCGCGATGTTTCATCGTCACCGACCGCGACGACCGGCACGGATCCCTGGAAGCCGAAGGCTCCGAGCTTCAACAGCGCTTCGCGCAAGGCGTCGCCATCCGCCGCTGCACCCTTCTTCACGAGCGTATCGAGCGCCTTGTGAGCGGCCTTGAACGCGCGTTCCGCCTTCGTGACGCGTGCGCTCAGATCGGTGAGGTTTACTTCACCCGCCTCGCCACGCTCCGGTGGATTCAAGTCCTCTGGATCTGCGGCACGCGCAGTGCTCAGCAGCCTGCGCACCCTGCGTGCCTGTTCCAGTACATCCAACAGCGTCAATTCCTGTGCACCGAGGTCGGCCGGTCGCGCGTGCTGAATTCGCAGGCGTGCCTGCGACGGGAAGCCACTGCTGCCGAGTCGCGCCTGATAGAGCACGCGCTGCTCGATCTCGCTCACCTGGCCGACACCCGCCAGCGGCTCGACGCCGAACACGACATCGAGCGGCGCGAGCTGCAGATCGCTCAACAGCAGCTTGTGTATATCGAGCACTGCGCCGCTGCCGTCCAGCATCTCGACCGTGCAGCGGACCTTCTTTGGGTTGCCAAAGAGCTTCGCCGCCCATGAGTTGAGCATCGGCTCCGCCGTTGCGCGTGCCGAGCTGCTCGCCGCGGCCCAACCTGTAGCAACAGGCGCCTTGCCGCTGAAGAGCTGCAATACGCGATGGGTCAGCGGGATGCCTGACCGCGGCGTGCGGGCACACTCCAGCTCCGGCGCCGGCGCGTCACCGGTCGCGACTGCATTGAGCGTGCTCGCCAGCCGCGACGTGTTGCCGCGGACCATCTGATACGCCGTCTCTGCGGTCAACGCGTCGCTCACGGCATCGATCGAGTCGGCGAGGCCATCCAGCTCCCGGCTCACCTTCGTCAGATCGTCTGCAGTCGCACCGGCACTCTGCAAGCGGCTCGTCACGGTCGGCTTCTCATCCTGCCACTTCTGATTCAGCAGTAGACCGTCGACGACGTTGTTCGCCGCGATGCTTTCGACCGGCAGATTCGTGTTCTCCAGCTTGCGCGCAATCAATGGCGCCAGCTCCCGCAGCGGCGCGATGAACTGATCCTTGCGCAAATCGTGCAGACGCCGTTCGAAGCGATAGCCCAACAGAGCGGCGAGAGGTTGACCCTGGCGCACGCCGTCGAGGAGCCAGCTCGCTTCGCGCACGCGCCGCGACGACAGGTCGATCGCAAACGCGCCCTTCGATTCAGCGACGCCGTCGCTGCCGAGCTGCGCGTTGCGCAGAAGTGCTGCGGTCGAGGCATGCGTCATCGATGGCGCATGAATGAAGCCGGTGTCGTTGACATGCGCGAACAGCGGCGCCGTTTCTCCCGGCGGCGGTGTGACTTCGGTGCGCGCGGCCGCTTCGGGCCTGAGGTTCTCGACCCAGCCATAGCCGCCGATGTAGCTGCCTTGCGGCTGCGATGCGCGCATGCTGGCAAGGCGCTTGGTTGCAATCGAAGTGATCCAGGCGTCGAGACGATACGACGCCAGGTCGATCGTTCCCTGCATCAGGAACTGCAAAGCCTCGCTGTCGAGGCTCTGCAGATGTTCGAGGCTGTTGCGGAACGCGCCCAGCGCGGCGACCTGCGGCGCGTTGAAGGCCCGCAAGCTGTCGAGGTGCTCACGGATCGTCTTCGTCCCGGTGATCGCGGCGACCTTGCGATCGAGCAGGCGTTTCCAGGTCGTGCTGAGCGGCGCGCCGTTGACGAGATCGATCAGCTCCGGATCGCGCAGCAGCGC
>CADEEJ010000003.1:5910-16914 GCA_902826315.1 uncultured Steroidobacter sp. | reverse complement strand
ATCGGCGTGAAGCCGGCAAGGTCCAGGTTCTGCCCGATGAACTCGCGCAAGTGCTGTAGATAGTGACGGCCGAACAGCGAGCGTGCGCTGTAGCTATTCGACAGGGCATCGGTTCGCATGACGTCGGCGAGGTCCGCGTCGGGATTCGGCGGGTTTCTGAGGCCAAGGCGCGCGACCTCGCTCAAGCGCGGGCGCCAGACCTTGTCGCGCAGGCTGAGCAGGAAGGTTTTCAGCCACATGTCGGGTGTGCTGGCGGCTTCCTCGCCGGCACGTGGACGCCAGAAGTCGAGCGACGTGACCGGCAGGACACCGTACGGCTGCTTGCCACATCGCAACGGCGGGAACGGCCCGCCGCTGCGAACGTGTGCGACAAAGTGATCGCGCGCCCATGCGAGAGTTTCTGGCGAGAGGCCCGTGCCTTCCATGCCGATCATGTTCGTGAGGAAGTAACCCCACGTCGTCTGCCACAGCGCGGTGTTCATACTGCGCTGATCGACTTCGTGACGGTCGCTACCGCTACCGACGCTTGCGAGCACCGGCGCGATGTCTGCATCAGGCAGCCCCAGCGCGGTACCAAGGCGCTTGCCGTTCGACTGCTCATCGAGCGTCAGATCGACTGCGCCGGACTCCGTCGCGAAACTGCGCTCGTGTCCCGTGTCCTCGGCGCCATAGCCCGAGCGCTCGGCGGACGTATTGTTCGAAGGTGTGCCGAAGCGCAGGAACTCCAGGCCGTCGGTGTAGTGCTGCGCGTCGAGCTGCGTGCCGAGTTGCTTCGCACCTTCATTCGCCGTCGCGCTGGCGGCCGCACCGAGCACGATCAAGCTTTCGATCGGCCCGGCGAGATTCGCGGCGGTGAGCGGAATACGCAGCCCCATGCCTGCTGCTTCCGCCTCGTCGAAATCCACCATCCAGCGCATGCCCTCATCGACTGCCGCCTGATCGCCGGGGATCTCGGGCGCGGTATCTCCGTCGACCTGCGGATCGGGGCCGACAGCGAGATCCGGCCGAATGTCGCGACCGACCGCCGCAGCAATGACGCGCCCGGCCGCGTGCACGACCGCGATCCAGCGACTCGGCAGCAGGCGTGCCTTCGGTGCACTTCGCCACGCCGCATCCTTGCCCTCTGGCACGACATCGACTCGTGGAAACTGCGGCTCGCCCCCTCCCTGCCCTCCCCCGCTCGCGGGGGAGGGTTGGGGTGGGGGCCAGTTCGTCGGACGCAGCACCCGCGCGATCCACGCTGCCCGCTGCGGATCGTATCGCTCCGCCAACTGCCGCCACGCATTCTTCTGCGCCTGCGTGTCGGCCCCCGCGAGGAATATCTGCGTCCAATAGTGCTGACCCCAGGTCTTCTCTGCCTGCGTCAGCTCCTCTTCGTGCGAATCGATATGAATCCGGTCCGGGTATACGCGCACGCGCAGCTCGCTGCCGCCGTTCGGCTGCGGGAAGAAACGCGTTTCGAGACGAACGGGAAACAGCGCGAGCGGCCGATCCGCCTTGCACAGCTCGATCAGCATCTGCGGCAATGGCGGCGCAACGATCGACGCCGCCGGTAGCAGCGTTGCGGTCCGGAAGGCGAAGTGCGGGGCGAGAGCAGACATTACGTGCGACTCCGATCAGCTCTTCTTCAGGAACTGCGACGCGTGGATCGCGATACGCACCGGTTGCTGCCGAAGCATCGCCGCGACATGCGCGCCGTTCTGGCCCCAATGCAGGTTCGGTGCTGTGGTCGAGCCGGCCGGCGCGCCGAAGCTGACTTGCAAATGTGCGCCGTCGTTCAGCGGCGTGCCGACATCGAAGCCGAAGCGCGGCTCGCCCGGCTGTTCCTGGATGACGATGAAGTAGCCGTGATCGTCGCCGACGCCGGTGCCGACGACCTGGTCGACGGTGAGGTCGAAGCCGAAGAACGTCACGTCCGGCTGCATCGAGCCGCGGAACACCGGATGCTCCTCGTCGTCCGGCGACTTGGTCGGCTTGCGCACGCCGTTCGGCTTGATCGCCTTCGCCGCGTAGATCACAGCGGACGGATAGCGCCGCAGCAGCGAGCTGCGAATCAGCATGACGAAGCGATCGCCCGCGGGTGCGGTGTCGGGATCGCCGAGCGGCCGATCGTGCCAGGTGTGAATCGGATTGACGTCCGCGCCGCCGCCCGACGAGCGCGAGTCCCAGAAGCGGTCGAAGCACGTGCCGCGCTGATCGGTCGGATAGCCGCGCCAGAGCAGCTCGCGGCCCATCTCGAAGTTGAGGCCGACCATGTACGCCTCGACGAACCGCGAGTTCGTCTCCAGCCCGAGCACGCTGTTCGGCTCGACCGTTTCCAGGCCAGGCAGGAGCAGCTGCTGCGAGAGATCACGCAGCGACTCGTACATCGGCTGCGGAAATTTCGGCGCGGCCATGATCGGCTCGATCGGCACGATGCCCGTGTTGGTCGGCGGCGTCGCCGTCGACGTCTGGCTCATCGAGATGACGGCCTGCGCGAGCGGCACGAGCGAGCGCCGCGGCTCCATCTGCAGCACCAGCGCCGCACGGATGTCCGCCATCGCGAGCAGCGGTGGCTGTGAGGGTTCGACGCGGATGCGCCCGGGATTCACGAGCGCGAGATGCGCCTGCGCCGCCGTGCGGAAGTTCAGCGACGTTGGATTGTCGACCAGCGGTACGGGCTTGTAGCGGCCGGGATGAAACACCGGCTGTCCTTCAGGCGCGATGCGGAAGTGCGGCCGCGCGCCCGTGCTGGTAGCAGCGACAGTCTCGGCCGTCACCTCGCGGAACAGCGAAAGGCCGGCCGGCTGAGGCACGCGATCGCGCACGACACCAAACGTCGCCATGTCCGGCAGCACCGGCGTGATGAAGGCGAACGCAATGTTGCTGTTGAGCGCCTTGATCCAACTCGGGCTCGCTGACCGCGTGAGCCCTTGCGCGGCGATTCGTCGCGTGATCGGGCCGCGCTCGCGTGCGATGCGCCGCATCGCCGTGCTCGCCGCCATCATCGGCAGCGCCGTGGAGGCCAGTGCACCCGCGAGTGTTCCAGTGTTGCCCATCGGGCCGACAGCGCGCAGTCGTGCCAGCGCGGGCGCGCTCACCCGGAGCATCGCGTCGTCGCTGAGGTTCTTGAAATGACGTACGTGCAAACTCGTGCCGGCCGCGAGGCTGAGCTGCAGCTGCCGCATGCGCTGATTCGCGCGTTGCAGATCGCCAGCTTGCTCCCACGCGGACGCCATCAGCGCTTCCTGATGCTCCTGCACGACACGTGTGCCGAACGCCGCAACGCTGCGATGACGCGGATCGAGATTCAGCTCATCGAGCCACGGCGCAGCAGTACGCGTCACTGTCGAGCGCGCCGCATGCCATTGTCCGTACAGCGGCGGTGCAAGCAGAGGGTCGGAATCCGGATCGATGATCAGCGCTTCGCCCGGCGCGTTGATGATCTTCGCCAGCTCGGTCTGGAACGGCACCTGCGCGTCGTCGGGCCACGGCTCGAAGTCGCGATGCTCGAGCGCGCGCAGCGCGCCTTCGAGCGAAAGCTGCGCATCGTCCGGGAACGTCGACGGCAGCGCGAAACCCGGCTCTCTGACATCCATCGGACGCGTGCCGAGCCCGTCCGGTGCTCGCACCGCGCGCAGCAGGCGCACCAGCGATTCGAAATCGCCGCCCTCGCCTGTCCGGAATCGCCAGTGGTAGTAAACCGGCAGGCGCACGGTCGTCGGTGGATTCGGTGTGAACGACCACGCGGGCGCGAGCCCATTCGCGGCCGTCAGCTCCGTGTCTTTGATCTCCTCACCAAGCCCGGCTTTGCGGCCCAGTTCGAACGTCGGCACGACGCACGCGAGGTAATCGGTGTTCGCCTGCAGAATCCGCGGGCACAACAAGCGCGACAGCGAGCGCTCGGGCCGCGTCCGAATGTCGTTCTTCAGAGAGTTGGGATCGGCTTCGGCAAGGCTGGAAGCTGCCACTTGCGCATGCACCCACGCCCACGAGTCGACCAGATCCGGCAGCTCGTCGACCGGCTTCGCGGGTCCGTTGATGTTCAGGATCGCCAGCGGCGCATCGGCTGAGCTGCTCAGAAGCACGCCTTCCTGCTGACGCACGATGACCAGGCACAACCACGGCCGCAACTTCGCATTCGCGCCGGCCTTTGCCGGCGTAAACAACCACGGGAAATCCGGCCGGTCGAACTCGATGCCCGGGAAATAGTTCGGCTCGAAGTCGGTCGTATTCGGCTTCGGGTCGACACGCACGATCTCGTTCGGATCGATGCCGACGACGTCCGCCGGCCCGCGCAAACGCACCGTGACCGCATCGCCCGGCACGCTGTTGATCGCGAGCGTCGCCTTGAGATCGACCGCTCCCCGCATGTTCGCGCCGAGCGTGTCGGCCACGTTGATCGCGGCGGCAGCACCCTGGCGCACCCACGGCAGGAACACGACGCTGGCATTCGGAACGGCTGACATCGCTTGCTACCCCGCCGTCTCGTGCATCGGTAGGACCTGCCAGAGCGCTTCGCCAGCGACGCCGCGATTGAGCTGACGCAACGTCGCCTGCGCCTCTGCGAATGTCGCCGGCTTCGCCGTTGGCGCCACGATCGCATCTGCGACGGAAGCGATCACGAACTGTCCGGTGCGCATTGCCACGGCGGGCGGCAGATCCAGATTGCGGAAGCGTGCTGCGCCGATGTTGCGGACCGGCGCCGTCCCGACCGCGCTGAAACGCACCTGCTCGAAGAAGCGGTGCGCTACCAAGATGTAACGATCCTCTACCTCGTTCTTCGCCTCGCCCTGCTCATCGATGATGATGGTTTCGAACTCCAGCGGCGCGAAGATGCTGGCGCCATCGTCAATGATGATCGCATCGCTGCCGAAGATCGCGCCCGCGTCCATGTCCTCGAACGACGGGCTCGCCAGCTTCTCGTCGTCCGTCATGTCGAAGAATTGCCCCGGCGCGAAGGCGTCCTGGACGTTGTTCACGTCCTGCGTCACACCTTCGATGCTGGCCTTCAGCTCGAAGCGACGCGCACCGGCGATCGGCGCGCCGCCGAACGTGTCGAGATCGCGTGAGGTATTGAGCGGCACGATCTGCTGCTTCACCACGAGATTGCCGAGCGGATCGAGCACCAGCGTCGTGCCGGCCGCGATCTTGCGCAGCGACACACCGTGCTGCCGGTTCGCCGCGAGCTGCGTGCTCCAGGCATCCGGCGCGGTCAAGGCACGTCGCAGCTCGGCGAAGGCATCGACGGCCGGCGGCAACGGCGGCTTCTCGCCCGAGATGAGCGTCTTGTCGAAGCGAATCGTGAAGTCGCACCAGAAGATCTCGAACGACGCCTTGCCGCTGATGCGCAGCGGCCGCGGCCCTTCCAGCGTCCCGGACACCGACAGCTTGAAGAGACTGCGCGAGCCGCGCTTGAGCTGCACTGAGGCTTTGAAGTCCGCGATCAGGTGGAACGGCAGCAGGTGGATCAGCACGTCGAAGCCGATGTCGCCTTCGATGCTGAACCCGAACGCCGCGGCATACAGCTCCGCGCGCGCGCCGAACTGGATCGTGTTCGATGTGATCGCGAAGTAGGCTTCGCACGTCAACCGCGGGTTGTTGCCGGACGCCAAGGCGATCGTGATGCGCTTGAGTGCCGGGAAATTCTCCGGCGGCGCGAAGCGCGGATTGAAGCCGCCGACGGCCATCACGAAGTTGCGACGCCCCGGCAGCATGCTCGCGCGCAGGGCCATCTCGCCCGTGAGCACGAACTTCTGCGCGAGCCGCGAGTCGACGAGCACGGCATCGACCGCGACCGACATCTGGCCCATGTTGAGCAGACCCAGCGCGTCCATGTGGAGCCGCACCAGGTCGTTCTCTTTCGTCGGCAGCAGCGCACTGATCATGCCGAGCACGATCACGCGCATGCGCTTGCCGAGCTCGACCATGATCGCGATATCGAGATGGACCAGCGTCGGCTGGAACCAGGTGATCTTCATCAACAGGCCGGCGAGGTAAGCACCGTCCTCGGCCGGGAACGTCGTGATCAGATTGCGAATGATCTCCGGCGCGTTGCGAATCGGGTCCTTCGGGAACAGCAGCGTGCCGAGCGTCTTGTTGCGCAGGCCCGCGCGCATCGCCTCTTCATCGAACGTGCGGTTGATCGCGACCATGCCGCCGATGCCGCGCAATACGCACGCCATGCCGATCGGGATCGGTTGAAAGTCTTCGGCAGTGATGAAGACGATGAGCGAGTAGCCCTTGCTGCCATCCGGCATCTTCGTGGCGATCAGGCCGAATGCCTTGACGGTGATGCGCTCCTTGACCGTCAACTGGAAGACACCCGCGTAGACCTGCTGCACTTTGTCGTGGAACAGGAACCCGCCGCCGGTCACATAACCCTTCACGTCGATCGCGAGAGAAACGCCGTTGGGCAGCACCGCACCGACGTCGACATCCGCGATGCCGAGATTGCCCTTCTCGCCGGCGTCCTTGTCCGGAATCCGCACGCCGAACTTCAGTCCGGCACGATCGACGCGCGCCATCACCGGGCCGATCTTGGTGCTGATCGAGCTCGCGGCTTGCAGCAGGTATGTCGATTTGCCGTCGACGTCTTCGGAGCCGAAGCGCAGCTGCAGGTTGTGGATCGTCAGCGGACCGAGCGATTTGCCGATCGGGATCGTCAGTCCGAATCCCGGCCCGGTCTCGGGCGGCAACGGCGGCAGCGGTGGCGGTTGCACTCCGGGAGGCGGCGGCGTGGTCGGCCGAGGATTGCCGCCGGTGCCCGCGGAGCGGATCGTGCCTTCGAAAAATGCGCCGCGGTCGCTCGCGAGACCGACGCCGATGTCGAAGTTCACGCGCAAGCCGTCCTTCGGCAGGATCTTCGCGATGAAGTTGTCGAACGAGTCAGGGCTGAGCGTCGCCGCGGCACCGAGCATGGACAGCCTGATCTGCGCGGCTTTCTGCGTCAGCGATCCTTCGAGGTGAACCAGCTCGGCCGACAGCCCCGTGTTCGTCGCGATCGCGAGATTGAATGCCTTGGCCGTGGCGTCCATGGGATCGGGTCGCGCTTCGAGCGACACGACGCCGCGGAAGTCGGATTCCTCGTCCGGGCCGTGGAACTGAAGTTTGCGATCGCCGCCGATGATGACGCTCACCGCGCCGGCGCACTGCAGCTCCGCATTGAAGCGCCACTTCGTCGAGAGTTGCTCGGTGACATGCACGCCACCGCCCAGCGAGAGGAACAGCCCGCGCCCGCCTTGTGTCTGCGGTACCCAGGCCATCGACGCGAGCAGATCCTGCAGAGTGAAGTCGAGGCACTTGATGAAACTGAGCGACAGCATGCGCGCCTGCGTGCGGTCGGCGGCCGGCGTCGGCGGATCGCTCGGTTGCTGTTCCGGCACCTGATCGAAGCCGTAGATGACGTCGCCCGTGATGTTCTTCAGCCGTGTCAGCTTCACACCTGCAAAGCTGCTGAGCGCGACCACGTCCGAGAACTTCCGCACGCCTTCTTCGCTGTTGAAGTGGCTGCGCTTCAAGTAACCCACCAGGTCCATGATCGAGCTGATCAGGCGATCGAGCGCGGCCGGCAGCGGCACCTTGTCGTACTGCGAACCGTGGAAGCGGCCTGGGAACGGCGAGACGGTGTCTTCGACGAAGCTGACGACCTGCAGGATGAAGTACAGCCTGGGATAGCGCAGGCGGATGAGATTCCAGCCGAACACATCCATCAGGATGCGATAGCCCTCTTCTGCCGCTGCATCGCCGCCGAGGTTCAGCGCTTCGCCGAACGCCCGCAGCGACTCGTGGAATTTGCGGAAGTCCTGCAGAGCTTCGAGCAGCGCTTCGAGACCCGGCTCGGAGGCATCGCGATAGGCCTTGACGCTTTGCATGCCCGCCGGCGGAAACTGCGGCGCCGGCGTTCCCGGCGTGCCGCCGAGATCGCGCACGATCTCGTTGCGGATGATGTCGTCGCTGAGCATTTCGGCCGCGGTTTCGTGCAGCTCCGCGAGCTCGCTCAGCAGGTCCTGGAGCAGCGACTTCGCGCTCACGCCGGCTCCGTGGTCACGACTAACGTGTCTTCGGGCCGCACCGCACCGGGCGCGGCAAGCGGCGCCGACTGCAACACGAACAATTCCGGCTTCAGCGGCTCGGTGCCCGTTTGCTCCGGCTTGCGCGCAGCGGTGTACATCTCGTGGACCGCATGCAGCACACCATCGCGTCGCTCGAAGCGCACGAGCCCGAAGTTGCTGCGGAACAGGATCTGCCGCGAGTTCTTCAGCGTCTCCAGCGAGTGTTGCTGACGCGTGGCGACGGCCTGATAGCCTTCGATCGCACGCGGCGCGTTGGCTTCGGTCAGCGCTGCTTCGACGTCCAGCGGCTCGGCGAACGCGCGCACTTGAATCGCTTCCGGACGCTCCGTCTCCGGACGTACGTCAAAGATCGGCTCGGCACGCCACGACTGGTCGGGACGCTGCGCCGGATTGATCGTCGTGTCCTCGGGCCAGCCGATCGTCGGCAGCAGCGTCGGCTCGCGCCTGAGTTTGGCGCGGTACTCGCGCGGGATGTCAGCCTCGGTCTTACCTTCACCGAGCACGATGGGACCCGGCGGCTTGCGCAACCAGATCATGCGCTCCGCACCGAGCGGTTGGCGCGCGATCAGGTGCGCGAGCGCGAGGCTGCGGTCGACCATCTGGATGTACCACGGCATCACATTCTTGAAACCGCTGCTCGTGAACTGCACGAAGCGCGCGGGATTCGCCTCGCCCTTCGTGAAGTAGCTCAGCGCGGTGCTGGCGCTGTAGTGCACGTCGCCTGATAGCAGCACGACGCTGCCGTATGGCTTCAATCGCCTGAAGAGTGCTTCCATCGTGACCGGGTCGAATGCCCAGGCTTCGATCGCGTCCGGGTTGGTGCCGGCCATGCCGCGCGAGCCGAATTTCAATTTCGGATCGAGCTTCTTGCCGTACGCGAACATGTCGAAGGCGCGATAGGCGACCGGCGCGACCAGCTCGTCGAGCAGCGGCGGACCGATCACCTGGAGCGGCGCGATCACGAGCAGCAATTCCTTGCCGTCCGTGAAGGGCCCGGCAGGGATCTGCTCCGTCTGTGCTGTGTTCTCGGCCGGGTCGAGACTGCCTTCGACGTTGCCGGGCGGACCGACGCGCGTCACGAAGCTGCGGCGTGTGCGGTTGTCGATCGCTACTGCAAGATGCTTCGGACCGGGCACCGAGAAGTGCCACTTGATGATCGGATTGCGCGCCGCGACCCTGCCGGTCAGCGGGTCCGTGATGCCGGGCTCGGCGAAGCCGAACAGGTGATCGAGATCGTTCGCGGGCCCGGGGCTCGGGCCCTTCTGCCCCGTCGGAAACAGCTGCCGAATCGTCGCGAGCAGCTTCACATAGTCGTCGCGCTTCTCGTACTTGATCGGGTCGTTGCCCCAGTCCTGGAACAGCGTGTACGACGCCAGCGCGTTGCGTGCGCTCGTGACGCCGAGCGACGTGCTGTACACGCGGTCGTACCACAGCGGGTTGAGGTTCCAATCGTCCGTGAAGTCGTGATCGTCGAAGATCATGTACGTCGGGATGTTCGCCAGCGCGCGCCGCACTTTCGCGAGCCCGTCGTGAAAGAGCGTGAGACCGGCCCGTTCCTCCTGCAGCTTCTCCTTGAAGTTCGCGAGGTGCTGCTCGAAGTGCTGGACGGCGGTGATCTCCTCGCCCTTCTTGTTCCTGTAGTGGCCGGCGCCTGGATCTTTGTAGTCGAGATAGTCGCCGGAGCGGAATGGCGAGGCGTCCTTCTGCGCCTTGACCGCGTCGCTGTCGGTCGGGAAGTCGGCGTCGCGATTCTCCTTGATGTCGATCGGACACCCGACGTACGTCGAGAGGATGTCGGGCCAGGTGTATTTCTCGATGACGTCTTCGGGCGTCGGCAGGTCGAGGACTTCCGGCTTCGCCGGATCGCGCAGCGGCGTCCAGACCGCGTTGCTCCACACCGATAGATACATTGCAGCGAATTCGCCGAACGCGAACAGGTGGCTTTTTCCGTCCGTCGACGTCATCTGCGCGTCGACCATCGACTGCAACAAGCGCCGGCCCGCGGGGAAGCACTGATGATCTGCGGGCAGCACGAAGTCGTTCGGATCCACGCCCGGGCTGGCGCGCGTGAGGTTCTCGCCGTAGTCGTCGTCGAACGTCAGCGGATTCGCTACGCGCTTCTTGCGGATGTTGTCGACGGGCAGATGCTCCTGCGCGTCGCCGACGGTCGCCCCGGCGCGCGGCTTCTCGCCGATGAGCCGCTTGCTGAGGTCGATCAGCATGTGCATGTGGCAGCGGCCGACGTCATCCGCGTAGATCTGGTCGCCGCCGAGGAACAGCTGATGGGGCCGCTTGTTCGCCTCTTTATATGAGTAGGCCGGGTTGTCGGCCATGAGGTCGTCGATCCACACCATCGCATCCAGGTGCTCGTTGGCGACGCGGCGGCAGGAGCCGAAGATGACGTGCAGATCCGTGAGCTCGGCCGGCGGCAACACGAAGCTCGGCAGGAAGTTCTCCTCGAAGCCGAGCGCCTCGACGCGGCGCAGGTTCACGGTGCCGGTCGTCAGCAGGCCGAGCGACTTGAGGGTGTGGGTTGCGGTCGCGGTTCTGATTTCGAGGTCGTACGAGTAAATCTTGCCGGGTTCGAGCAGACGCGGCGACGTCGGCAGGATCTTGATGAGCGGCAGCGCGATGTGAAGCTTGTCGCCGACGCGCAGCGTGTTCGCGCCCGGCGGCTCGCTGCTGTTCAGAACATTGCCGCTGCCCGCGGTGGCGCGACCTTCCCAGATCTTGAGCGTGACGGTGGCGGGCTCGCTGAGCGCGACCCAGACGGACGCGAGCGTGGGCTCGACGCGCCGGACGATGGGCCCGGCGAGCAGCAAAGGCAGGTCGAACGGCTGCGGCACTGCGCGCCGCTTAGCTAAAGCAAGACCAATGCGAGAAAGGTTCGCATGAACTCACTGCCGCTCCCTATTTGGTGTTGCTTATTCGGCGTCAGGATGCCACGCGG
>CADEEJ010000003.1:0-5810 GCA_902826315.1 uncultured Steroidobacter sp. | reverse complement strand
GGACTGCCGGGACTGATACTGCTGGACGTGGATCTGCCGGTGACCAGTGGTCCTTGCATCCTGGACATCATCCGTGGACACCCTGCGACGAGCGGCGCGCGCATCGCCATGCTCACCACCGACACCCGGCCCCGCTTCGCCGAGGAGAACGAATTCGCGCCCGACGGTTATCTCGTGAAGTCCCAGGACTTCGACCAATACTGTGTGGCGATCGAGCTTGCGTTGAAACGATGGCTGCCACGGATCTTGAAGGCGCATCACCAGCGCGCGTGGCCAGCTTTGCAGCGGATCACGCTGCGGAGCATCTGATTAGAGATCTGTTGTTGCGGCGTCGTCTCCCGTCCCCGGGCTCGCAGTCGGCAGCGAGCTGGTCTGGCGCTCGAGCCTGCGGCGAACTCGCGGCGGCTCGGTGCCACGATGCAGCTCGCGCAAACGCGATGAGATCGACGCGTCGTCTTGCGTGAGCCGATTGTTCAAGCGGATGTAGTCGTTCCAGGTCGGCGTCTCGTAGCGCTCGATCCAGAGTCGCGGATCGGAGAGATCGCGTAGCAGTCGCCAGTTGCGCGCACCGTCGCGGCGGCGAATGCGACGCCGTTCGTTCATGCGGCGGAGAAATTCCTCGACATCGGTTTCGTCGATGATGTACTCGACGCCGATCACGACCGGGCCGGTTCGCGCGTCGACAGGAACCGCCGTCTCCGGTGCATTCCACATCGATGCGCGCAGCGGATCGAGATTGAGCTCGCCCGCTTGCGACAGCGGCGCCCAGCGGCCGAGCACGACGCCGGCCAGGACGACGGCGGCTGAAATCAACAGCGCGGCATTGATCCCAACGTCGGCAGCAGCTTCGCCCCACAGCCAGCTTCCGGTCGCCATGCCGCCGAACGCAGCCATCTGATAGAGCGATAGCGCACGGGCGACCACCCAGCGCGGTGCCGACAACTGCACGGAGACATTGAAGGTCGAAAGGCTCAACACCCAGCCAGCGCCTGCAAGCAGCAACGCGACCATCGTGAGCGCGAGGACTGTGCTGACAGCGACGATGGCAGCCGCAAGCGCAAACATGCAACCAGCCCAGCGGGCGATGGCTTCGGTCGACAGCCTGTCGCGCAATCGTGCGGCGCTGAATGCGCTGCTCACCGCACCCACGCCGAAGGCGCCCAGCAAGAGCCCGTAGGTCAGCGGGCCGCCGGAGACGAGGTGCTTTGCCACCAACGGCAACAAGGCAAGGATCGATATCGCACCGAAGCCGAAGACGGTGGCACGAAGCAGAACCTTGCGGATGTGCGGCGACATCGCGACGTAGCGAAGGCCCGCGGCCATCGCGATGCCGAGAGTTTCGCTCGGCAATGAGTGGGTCTTAGGTGGCAGTCGCCAGCGTGCGAGTACGACGAGCAAGGAGATGTAGCTCAGGGCGTTGACTGCGAACGCCGCAGCGGCGCCGGCGGCCGCGACGATTGCGCCGCCGATCGCAGGACCAACGCTGCGCGCGATGTTGAAACCCATGCTGTTGAGGGCGACGGCGCCGGGCACTTCTGTACGCGGCACCATGTCACCCACGGATGCTTGCCACGCCGGTGCGAAGAACGCCGAGCCGCAGCCGATCATGAAAGTGAAGAGCAGCAGCGTCCACGGACCGACCAGCCCGAACCAGGCGCAGAGCGAGAGAGCTGCGGAGATCAGGAGCATGAAGATCTGCGCGAAGACCATGACCTTGCGGCGATCCATGTTGTCCGCCATCGCGCCGGCGACGAGCGAGAGCAGCATGATGGGCAGCGAGGTCGAGGCTTGGACGAGCGCGACCATGTCGGGAGATGGCGCGATCGAAAGCATCATCCAGGAGGCGCCGACGGATTGGATCAGGGAGCCGAAGTTGGAAAGCAGGCTCGCGGTCCAGACGCCGCGGAAGACGGGATAACGGAAGGGCGAGAGCGCCGAGGGGCGCTGGTCGGGAGTCATGAGGCGGGCATTCTGGCGCCATACCGGTCGCAGGTTCAAATCCTCTCTGGCCGACTAGTCCATAGAAAGATTGCGCCAACAAGAACGCATGCGGTTCCTAGTCACGGCGCCCAGCACACGTTAACGTAGTGGTTACCAGCGCGCCTTCCCGGACGATTTACGAATGCAGGCGAAAGAGAGCTTCAGTAGACGGCCTTCAGGAGCGCCCGTCTCCAAGGGGGTGCTCTCCCGAACCGCTTGCCAGGGTCAGTGGGGCGGAGTCAGCGCCGAGGCGGTCGACTGGCGCTGCGCGAATGAGTCGGCGTTCGATCTGACGTCCGGCCGCTATCGCCTTGGCTTTGTACTCGAGCAGGGCGGCGGCTACTGTGAGACCAGAACCCATCCCGGCGCCCGCGATGGGTATCGCCATCACGGACGTCCGTTCTGCAATTTCTCCCCGCCCGACATGCAGGTCTGGGCCTGCAGTGACGACATCCAGTACACGCGCTCTATCTCGCTGACGTTCGACAAGACGACGCTTAGCGATCGGATTGATGAAGCGTTCGACCTGGAGCGGCACTCCTCGCCGCGTCTCAACTTTGTACATCCGCAGCTGTGCTCGTTGGCGGAGATGCTGGCAGCGGAATGCAAAGCGCCCGGAATGTTCGGCACTCTTTACGCCGACAGCTTGATAGTTGCGATCTTGGTTGGGCTGATGAGGCTGGGTAGCCCGGCGGAAGCCACGCGGCAACGGTATCGACTGGCGCCCTGGCAACTGCGCGCAGCCATGGAATACATGGATGCGCGAGTGAGCTCCCAAATCACGCTACGTGATCTGGCGATGGCGACGGGATTGTCGCAATCGCATTTTAGCCGTGCGTTCAAGGCATCCACCGGAGTAGCTCCGTATCGGTGGTTCTTGAACGCACGCATCCTGCGAGCACAACAGTTGTTATTGAAGCAGACAGCGCCGGTGGCTGAGATCGCTGCGATGGCAGGATTCGCAGATCAGGCTCATCTCACCCGCGCATTTTCGCGAGCGACCGGAGCGACGCCGGCCGCTTGGAGAAGAGACCGGCGCCGCTGAGGGTCATTGCATATAGTGCGTGCCGGTCGGGCCGTATCCGGAGATCTGCAGGATCACCGGTGTATCTCCAGTGCGGGCGAAGTGCGGTTCATGCGGCGGCTCGAGGTAAAAGCTGCCAGGCGGCAACGCCTTGAGCGCCTGCTGATCGAATTTCTCTCCGTAGCCGAAATACCACGTGCCGGCCACGACCGTAGCCATCCGATCGTCAGGGTGGTCATGCGCCTGAATGCTTGTGTTCGCCGGCACGGTGAGCTGAATGGTGTACAGGCCACTTTGCGTCGGATCGCCTTTGAGTATGCGGGTCTGAATCCCGGAGACGCCGGAGGTGCCTTCGGATGCACCCGTATGCTTCATCGCGCTGATGTCGCTGGACGTCAGCCGGGTATGTGCAGCGCTGTCCAGAAATGCGCGAACCAGCGTCACAGTAGCCTGCGGATTCTCTTCCATGATCCAGTGGCCCGATTCGGGCACCACGCCTTCTTTCACATTCGTCGCGGCAGCGCGCATGACGGCAGCCATTGTCAGGCCAAAAGATTTCTCGCCACCCAGCGCGAACACGGGCATTTGCAGCTTGCCACCCGCCGCCAGCCAGGCGCGGTTGTCGACGGCATCCTGATCGAATGCGGCGAACTGCGAGAAGCCGGCGTGCATGTTGCCAGGCCTGGCGTACAGCTCAGCATAGTGAACGCGCGCGGCCTCGGTGAAGCGGCTGGGTGTGGCCGAGAATTCATTCCAGAAGCGATCCAGATAGACGCGCTCGCGCCCCGCGACGAGTCGCTCCATGTCCGGGCCGCCGAAGCGAAAATGCCACAAGAGCGGATTCTTGAGGATTTCCTCCCACGGCCCGACGCCAGGAACCGGCGCATCGATCAACACCAGACGCATGACCTGCTGCGGATTCGCCGCCGCGAATGCAAATGCGACCATGTTGCCGATGTCATGAGCGACGAGGTCGATCTTGGCGACTTTCAGCGAGGTGAGCACGCCTGCCAGGTCCTTGGCCTGATTCTTTTTCTCGAAGCCGGTCGTGGCTTGCGCGGACAATCCCATCCCCCTCAGATCCGGGACGATGACCGTGTGGTCACGCGCGAGATCGATTGCCATCGGCACCCACATGTCACCCGTCTCACCGTAGCCGTGCAACAGCACTACGGCCGGGCCTTTGCCGCCGACTCGCACGTGCAGAGACGTGCCATTGGTGGATACGATTTGCGCCCGGAACTCCCTGGGAAAAACCAGCGCTTGAGCCAGCGCTGCAGGCGCAACCACGAGACACGCCACAGCGGCGAGAAGAGTTCGCATCGTTACCTCGTAGATTCAGCGGAAAACCTTGCCGCAAGGTAGGCCGGCGCCGCCGCGATCGCTTGAACAAAGCATGCGACGGATTGAACGAATGCGCTTTCGTCGGCTTCGAGGCCCAGCACGCGTGTCCTCGGAATTTGCCTGCTCCTATCCTTTCTGGCAGTCGCTGCGTTTGCTCGTGCCGATTCCACTTTTCTTCCCACAGTCCTTTCTGCAGCTCGGTGATGTGACTGCAGCGAGCATCACCGTGACACAAATCAGTCTCACCCTGACGCCGCCGCTGCTGATTTTCGCACTGCCGGAATCGCTGTCGCCAGGATGCGTCGCAGGCAAACGCAGACGACTGACGAAACATAGGTCCTGCTCCTCACTAATCTCCGTCGCCATTCGCACCCTCTCATTCGAAAGTGCCCCTCGGTTGTTCGAGAGGAAGGCGCTGCATGACTCGACGGAATCTGCCGGTAGTCGCGATGCTTCTGGTCGCAGTCGCGCTCAGCGCGTGTGGCGGCGGTGGCGGCGGCACGGCCGGCACGACAGCACCGCCTACCGGTAATCCACCGCCTCAACAGCCACTTCCTCAACCACAGCCACAGCCGAACCCGCAGCCACAACCGCAGCCGCCGGCTCCGCCTGCAGATCCGACGCCGCAACCGACGCCGCCGCCACCCGCACCGGCTCCGCAGCCGACGCCAGATCCAACACCGGCGCCGCCGCCGACCCCGGTTCCGCCCCCCGCTCCGCAACCCGAGCCGCCGGCTGAAGGCGCGTGGCACTTGGTGCAAAAGGTCATCATGAAATGGGACAGCGGCTTCGATGATTGGGATGACGCCGGCACGAATTCGGTGACGTTCCAAAACGTCGAGGCGGGCTCGACGCTGGTCATGCTGGCGTATGGCTATGTCTTCCCCATGCTGCCTGGGGCCTTCGCGCCACCGAGCGACTCGCGCGGTGTGGTCGAAGTTGCTGCCGACGCCGGAGCGGACAGATCCGTGCCTGCTGTGGCGTGGGTCCTGCACGATGCCGAGCCAGGCGTCCACACGTGGACGAACCTGCCCCATCTGGGTAACGGCGGCGACGGCATGCTGTTCTTCATGGAGTTCCGTCGCGACAACGGCGCGCCGTCCACTACGGTTGAGGCGGATGCAACCGCACAGCTCGATGCCTTCCAACCGCCGTGGCTCACGAGCATCGACGTGACTACCGGCGCAGGCTTGCAGGCGAACGATCTGCTGGTTGCTTTCTCGTTCGAGGAGGAAGGGGGCGAGCCAAGTCCGACTCCGCTTCCCGACGGTACCCGTTACTCGACGCCGCCCGGCTGGAACGACATCGGTTCGCGACAGGACACGAAGAAAAACATTGGCGGCGAGGCGTGCTGGCGACTCTCGCCCGGCACGCAACCGCAGACGGTGCGGTGGACCTGGGAAGTCCAGGGCTTGCAGGATCCTTCGCTGTCCAAAGCAATCGTCTTCGCAATTCGCTAGCG
>CADEEJ010000002.1:54704-63293 GCA_902826315.1 uncultured Steroidobacter sp. | reverse complement strand
TGGCGCGCCCGCTCGAGGGCAGCGAAATCAACTTCCAGGCGAAATATCGGTGGTAATCGTTTGCGGCTTGCGCTCGTTCTCCTGCTCCTAGCGGCGTCCGCCAACGCAGCGGCGCCGCCCGCGCCGCTGCAGTTCCGGATCAGCGAGGGCCGCGTCCTCAATGCCTTCCACCAACAGGGACCCGTCGCGGCCCACTTGCTGTTGAGTGCGGGCACTCAGCCGCGTGTGCTCGTTGCATTTCCAGCGGGCAATAGCGGCGTCGGCGTCTGGTTCGAAGCGGCGCAGAAGCCGGTGCAGTGGACGCTGGGCGCGATGAAAGGCATCAGTCGGCCCGATGCGAGCGGCAGAGTCCTGCACGGCATCGAGGCCGAAGCGACGGTCGACGGATCGCTCGTCGTGCGCGACGCAGTGCTGAGCAGCGTGCGCGTGTTGCGCGACTACCAGATCAACGCAACGTATCCTCCGGAGGTCAAGAGCGTTCCGAAGATCACAGCGAAATCCGTCGAGTGGTCCCGTCCTCGACTCGACGGCGCTGCAGGCTATGTGCTGAAGATCGCGCTCGATAACGGCGAAGCACATGGCAATACGCTGTCGTCGTCGCGCGCCGGCGAGCCGCTGCGGTTGCGGATCACCGCTTTGACCGGCGAGCAGCCGCTCACTCCGCTCGGCAGTCACTTGCTCAGCTCGAACGCCAACGACGATGCGCGCAGTCGCGAAGTTCTGACGTTCCTCAGCTACGAGGAGAAGTTCCTCGCTGGCTCGTGGCGCTTCAATACCTATTTCGGCCGCGACACGTTGCTGTCGCTGCGCCTGCTGTTACCCGTCCTCGAGCCGGAAGCGCTGGAAGGCGGGCTCACGGCGGTACTGCAACGGCTGACTCCGACCGGCGAAGTCGCGCACGAAGAGGACATCGGCGAGTTCGCGGTAATGCGTCATCGCAAGCAGGGCGACGGCCTGGGCGATGCGCCGATCTACGACTACAACATGATCGACGACGACTTCATGCTCGCGCCGTTGGCGGCGGCGTATCTGCTCGACAACGAGCGAGGCCGCGCGCGTGCCAAGGCGTTTCTGGCGCGCCGCATGGCGAACGGCGAGCGGGCCGGCGAAGCGCTGGCACGCAATTTCACCTGGGTCGCGAACTCGACGCGCGCCTTCGCGCAGAAGCCGCAGCCCGCCAACCTCATCTCATTGAAGCCCGGCCTCAACTTCGGCCAGTGGCGCGACAGTCAGGATGGACTCGCGGGCGGGCGCTATCCGTTCGACGTCAACGTTGCATTCGTGCCGGCTGCGATGACGGCAATCGAAAAGTTCGTGCTCAGCGGGCTGCTGGAGCCCTATGTGTCGCCGGAGCAGCGCCGCAACTTGGCCAATGCCGGTGACGTTGCCGATGTCTGGGCGCGCGAAGCACTGGCTTTGTTTCGCGTGAGCATCGACGCAGCGGACGCGCGTCGGCGGATCACCGCATATGCCGCGGAGCTCGGCGTGAGTCCGGAGTTCGCGCTCGACTCGCTGCCCAAAGGCGATCTGGTCGCGAGCGCTCTCGCGCTGGATGCGCAGTTCCAGCCGATTCCAGTCCTGCACTCGGACGGCGGATTCGCATTGCTTCTGCAGAACCCGCCGGCAGCCATGGTCGAGCAGCTCGTCGACAGCATGCTGCGGCCGTTTCCTGCAGGCCTGTTGACCGATGCCGGTCTGCTCGTCGCGAATCCGGCGTTCGCCGATGCCACGCGACAGCGTCAGCTCGGGCGCACCGCGTATCACGGAACGGTCACATGGTCGTGGCAGCAGGCACTGCTGGTCGCCGGGCTCGAACGACAGCTCGCGCGCCGCGATTTGCCGGCCGCGACGGCCAATCGCCTGCGCGCCGCACATCAGCGACTGTTGTCGGTGATCGAGAAGACGCGTGAGCTGCGCGCTTCGGAGCTCTGGTCGTGGCGCTACGTCGACGGTCGCTTCGAGCCGGTGCCCTTCGGTCAGAGCAGCGGCGATGCCGACGAATCGAACGCCGCGCAGTTGTGGAGCACGGTGTACCTCGCGATCCCCGATGCCAAGTCACTGCGTCATCTTGCCGAGCGTAAAGACGAAACTGTCGCTCGCGACGCTCTTGTGACACGCCAGGCACATCGCGTAGTTGTTCCGTTCCCCGCGCACCTTCTGCGCGTTGAATAGCGCATAGCTCCAATCGCCGTTGCGCAGCACCTCGGGCACGTTTTGGCCCCAGCCCTCGCGCAGCTCCATGCCGGAGTAGTAGGTCGTCGCGCCGCCGGTGGTGCCCTCGACCATGATGATCGAACCGTTCGGCAGCGGCTTGCCCGCACGCGCTGCCTGCAAGGCGACGGCATTCGCGTAGTAGCGCGTCGAGCTTTTCGTCGGCGCATCTTCCTGCGTGTAGTAGTTGACGAACGCAGCCGGAAAATCGGTTGGGAACGTCATCTGCGGACGGCGTGCCGCAAGCGCCGCCGCTGCGGCTTCCTTGGGCGGGCCACCGACGGGCAGGCTGTTCCAATACGCCGCGAGGTTCTCGACGTCGGCATCGCTCAGCTGTTTGGCGATGGGGCTCATGACGTCGTGTTTGCGATCGCCGCTTTTGAACGCACGCAGCTGCGCCTGCAGATAGGCGACCTTCTGCCCGGCGAGATTGGGAATTTCCTCGCTGATACCGACGCCGTCTGCGCCGTGACAGGCCTGGCACGGTGTGCTCGCATTCATTCCCGCGACGACGTTGCCTGCAGACCAGGCAGCAGTTGTCGTCAGCGAAGCCACGCCGGCCAGCAACCATCGCTTCGTCATGAGATTCCTCCCTCGGTGAGTGTTTCTTCTATGCGCATTCTAGTTCCACACGCTACGGATGGGCCGTGAGAACAGATGCTGGGCGCTGGTTGCGGTTACCATGTGACATGGCTTCCGAGACTCGTGGCGATCTACCTGTCGTCGAGCGCACGGCTGCGCGACTCGTCGTGCTCGATGCCGCGGACCGGGTCCTGCTGCTGCACGTCCAGGACTTGAGCGCTCCGCAATTCGGTACGGCGTGGGAGTTGCCCGGCGGCGGCATCGAAGCGGGCGAGACGTTCAGTCAGGCAGCGCTGCGCGAGTTGCGCGAAGAGACCGGGATCGATGTGCCCATCGAATGCATCGAGGAGCCGCGGTGGCGGCGGCAGATCGAGTACGTGTATCGCGGCGTGTGCCGGCATCAACGTGAGCTCGTCACGCTCGTCCGGCTCAGCGAAGCGTCGCCGGGCATCGACGATTCGCTGCGCGTCGGCAACGAACGTGAGGACGTCATCGAGGCCCGCTGGTGGTCGATGCAGCAGATCATGACCAGCAGCGAGCGTCTCTATCCACGCTCGCTGCCGACGCTGTTGCCGCGCTTTCTAAACGGCGAATCCCTCGAAGAGCCGCTCGAACGCTGGCCCGAGGACGGCTAGTCCGGCGCTGCGGCCGCGCGGCACAGCTCAATCAAAGCTTCCTGCGTGCGCTCTGGATCAGGGGCCTTCTCCGGTGGTGTCCACGTCGTCGGCGAGCCTGCCGCGATCAGCAATCGCGCGACCGCAAGAAAGTCGACGCCTGGGCGCGATGCGTGACCCCATCCTTCTGCCGCCCACAAGAGTGGGGTCGCTGCAAACATGCCATCCAGCGCATCGACCGCGGCACCGTGAGCAATCAGAACTCGTGTGGCTTCGACACGGCCACCCATCGCGGCTCGATGCAAAGCGGTCACGCCGTCATGGTCTCGTGCGTTTGGATCGAAGCCGCTAGTGAGCATTGTTTCGAGGATCGCAGCGTCGCCGCGTTCGGCGGGCACTTGCATCATCAGATGGTGCTCGGTACGCAGCTGCTTGCGCAGATCTGGATTGCTTCCGAGCATCGCGTCGGCGCGTGCACGGTCGCCGCGCGCGCAAGCCGCGACGAAGCGTTCCAGTTCGGTGAGCTCATCCTTCGCGCCGTGTGCTCGCAGCCACTCCGCGATTGCTTCGTTGCCGTGCAACTCGGCGACGGTGAGCGCGGTGCGCCCGTCGTTGCGGCGTCGATGCATATCGGCGCCATGCTTCGCGAGCAGCTCCATCATCGGCACATCCCATCGCAGCGCTGCGATGTGGATCGGAGCATCGCCGCGCTCGCTCCATGCAAGGTTCGGATCTGCGCCGTGCTCCAGCAGCCAACGGACTCCAACCGGAGTATCTGCCCAACTCAGGATGTAGCGCAGCGGCGGCACGCCGCCGGGAATGCCGTTCGGATCGACTTTGAAACGCTCCAGCAGTTCCAGCGTCGGGAGGTGAGCGCCACCGGCCGCAATGTGCAGAGACACGCCGTCGGTCGGATTCGCTCCACGTTGCAGCAGCAGTTCCGCGAGCGGCAGATGCCCCGTCCCGAACAACGCGCCCCAAAGCGCCGTGCGCGGCAGCTCCGGATGCCACTGCCAGTGATACTCGGCGTTCGGGTTCGCGCCGCGATCGAGCAATTCCGTCGCGATCGCGACCAGTCCGCCCGCGCGCGCCGGTTCCTCGCGACTCAGGCAGGTGTGACATACATACAAGAGAGGCTCCCAAGCCTGGATTCCGCCGGATTGGTTCGCCAGTGCCGGATGCGACCGCAGCCGCGCTTTGACTGCATCCGCATCGCCGAGCACGAGTTCCGTCTGCAAATTCGCATGCGCGATACCGGGATGCAGTGCGAGGAGTCGCATCGCGCGAGCTGCGGCACTGCCGGTTGCGCAGCGGACGAATTCATCGACAGCTGCGGCGAAAGACAGCGAGCGTTCTTCCACGTGCTCGCGCAACGCATTCCAGGAATCGAAGCCGTGTTCGCGTGCAATCACCGATTGCGCGTCATGCAATGCGAGCCCAGCGCTGCGCAGCTCGGCGACGGATTTGCGGCTGAACGCGGGCAACAGGCGAAAACGTTCGAGTGCGCCCGTATCACCGTCACGCGCAGCGTGCAGCAACGACTTGGCGACCTTCTTGAGATGCTCGAGATTCGGCCGCTCGGGCAGCGGCGAGGGGATCTGCGACGTCATAGGACCTCCATGCTTACGCCTGGGTTCGCATCAGGCAGCACGGGGTTGACGTGCAAATGAATCGGTATGGAGCAGTGGGCTTGGCCCTTCGCGCGAACCCGCGGGCGCCTGCGGCGCACGCGGAACAGTCAACTGCAGATCGCGCGAACTGTCAACGACTACGCGTGTCGGTTGAGCTCGTCGGTGAGGGCGCGCGCGATAGCGGCGATGCCTACCGGCTTCTCGCAATGCCGGGCGGTATTGAAGCGCGCAGGGATTTCGCTGCGCTCGTAGCCGGTCGTGAACACGATCGGCACCCGGCGCTTCACCAGCTCGTCGGCCACTTCGAACACGGACGTGCCCTCGACTTCGACGTCGAGCAGCGCGATGTCGACTTGCGGTCGCCGCTCCAGCAGCTCGAGCGCGGCTGCAATGTTGCCGGCCGGTCCGACGATCTGTGCACCCGCGGCCGCGAGCGTTTCAGCAAGGTCCATCGCCGTGACGCAATCGTCCTCGACGATGAAGATGCTTCGCCCACGAAGTGCCGCATGCACCGCTGATTGTGTCGCCATTCCCCTCTGCCCCCAGGAAGCGAACGTGCGCGGGGAATTAGCCTAGTACTCCGGCCGGGCTCGCACAACACCAATTTTGTAGAAAGCGCTCGGGCGGCCGATTCTCATTCCCGGTTGACGAAGCGCTTGCGACCGCTCGACCCGGGAACGCCCCCTGCCGCCGGCGAGTTTCTTCGACAAATGGAGATCGTGCTGGTCTGTCATGCCACGTGCGCTCAAATAGATAGCGTGCTTCTCGGCCGTAGCGTCGATGGGCCGCTCGACGAGCGCGGCGAAGGACAGGCGCGTGTCGTCGCCAAGCGACTGCTGGCCTTTCCTGAGGTGGTCGTCGAATCCAGTCCGCGCCAGCGAGCACGGCACACGGCCGGGATCATCGCTTCGCGCTGCGACACGGCCGTGCGGATCGCGCCGCAGGTGGACGAGCTCGATTTCGGCAGCTGGTCGGGTCAAACGTTCGAGACCCTGGCGACCGACCCGCAATGGCAGCGCTGGAACAAGCACCGCGCCGTGTCGCGCACGCCAGCCGGCGACAGCATCCGCGACGCACAGCAACGGGCGTTCGCGCACTTTCGCAAGCTGGAACAGATGTTCGACCGCGAGACGATCGCGATCGTCACGCATGCCGAGGTCATCCGCTCGGTCGTGCTGCTCGCATTGCAGGCGTCGATCGACGACTACGGCCGCTTCGAGATCGGGCCGGCGTCCCTGACCCGGCTGCAGGTCGAGAGGAGTCGGTTGCAGCTGGCCAGTGTCAACGAGCGGGCAGCTGCGTAATATCTGCCGAGTCTCCAGCGACTCGGCAGGTGGTTGCACATGATCACGAACGGCCCTTCCGGCACGAACATCCACGAGATTGCGGCAGACATCTACCGCATCAACACGCCGGTCGCGATCCCCGGTACGCCGGGCTTCAGCTTCAATCAGTATCTGGTCGTCGATGACGAGCCGTTGCTGTTTCACACGGGGCTGCGTGGTTTGTTTCCCGTCGTGAGCGAGGCAATCGCCGCAGTCATGCCGCTCGCACGACTGAAATACGTCGGGCTGTCGCACTTCGAGGCCGACGAGTGCGGCGCGATCAATGAATTTCTGGCGGTCGCGCCGCACGCTGTGCCGCTGTGCGGCCGCGTGGCGGCGATGACGTCGGTCAACGACTTTGCAGATCGACGGCCGCGAGTGCTCGCTGACAAGGAAGAGCTCGACCTCGGGCACCATCGCATTCGCTGGTTCGACACGCCGCATGTGCCGCACGCGTGGGAGTGCGGTCTGGCGATGGACATGACGACGCGTACGTTCTTCTGCGGCGACCTGTTCACGCAGGGCGGCGACGGCGCTGTCGCCGTCACCGAATCGGACATCCTGGGCCCGAGCGAGGCCTTCCGAAAACCGCTCGACTATTTCGCGCATGCACCGCAGACGCGCGAAGTGCTCGACGCGTTGGCGCGCCACGAGCCGACGACGATGGCCGTCATGCACGGCAGTGCGTGGCGCGGCAACGGAGCTCAATTGCTGCGCGCGTTGAGCAACGCCTTGTCGGCCTGACCTACGGCGGTAACTGCGCGCAGCGCGGATCGACGTTGCACTTCACCAAGCGCACGACCTCGCCCGTCTGTGGTGCGGTCTCGAGAAACACGCCGATGCCCGGCGCGTAGTACTTGCGCTCGAAGACGCCGGGCTCCAGCTGCGAGAAGTTCCGCGTGACGACGCAGTTGTTCTTGCACAGCAGCCGCGCCAGCCGCGGCGGCACCAGCTGATCGAGCTTGGCGTTCTTACCGAACGAATAGTCGATCGCGAGAACCTCCGTTGCGTCTTCCGCGTTGCCGAGCGACGACTCCTCCACATAGAACTGGCCGGGCAGCGGGTTCGCGAGAAAAATGATGCCGGGCTTGTCGCCGTCGCGGCCGGCCTTGAACGAGCCGTCGATGCCGACGACCTCGGGCAGCTTCGGGCGGTCGCCCTTGAAGGTCTCGTAGGAAGCGGTTTCCTCGCCGCAATACCAGACCGTGCCGTCCTTGGCCTGCGCGAACCAGTCGTTGGTGCCTTCGTGCAGCACGCCGTCCTGAAAGACTTCGTCGCGCACGACGATGCAACGCACGTCGTCGATCAGCTTGGTCCGGTTCAGCACCTGCACCACCGACGTTTCGTCCTCGCTGCGAAATTCCCAGCGGTTGCCGATGCCGAGCGGGAAGTAGGCGTTCGGGTTCGTCAGGTTGCGGAAGTCGGTGTCGAAGTCGGTTTCCTCGAACCGCGGGTCGTAGCGGTCCTCGCCGACTTCCTTGCACAGCGCTGCGCGTGCCTTGCGCTGCGCGGCGCACTCGTCGGTTGCTTCGTCGCGGCTGTCCTTGAGGTCGTCGAAGCATTCGGCCCGGTCGCGTCCGTCGGACTCGTTGATGCAGATACCGACGCCGATCCAGTAATCGTCGAGCGTCTGATTGCTGCACGCGCGAAACACCGCCTGCGCGGTGGCCGAGCAGAACCTGCCTTGGGCGATGAGCTCGTTGACAGTCGGCTGGGCGACGGCGATGGGTGCGGCAGCCAGCGCGGGGAGCAAGAAATTCACGGTACGCATGATCTCCTCCTGCAACGAATCGATGGGCGCACAGTTGGACGTTGCCGGCGGCCGGAATCGGTCGCAGGAGCGCCCGACCGTGTAACTTGCGTTACGAGACTTTCGAATGCTAGGCTCGCCGGCACCCATGAATTCCGCCGGCACCGCGTATTTATTCGACGTCGTGCGCTCGCCGCGCGGCAAGGCCCGCGCCGACGGCGGGCTGGCCGCGATCAAACCGCAAGAGCTCATTCGCCAGCTTTGCTCATCGCTCGATACCCGCCTCGACGACCAGGCGTGCGGACGTGCGGAAGCGTTGCTGCTCGGCTGCGTCGGACAGATCGGCGCCCAAGGCGGCAACATCGCACTGGTTTCGAAGCTGCACAGCGGCCTTGCCGATAGCGCATCCGCCTACACATTGAATAACTATTGCGTGTCGGCGCTGACGGCGATCGGCCAGGCCGCTGCAATGGTCA
>CADEEJ010000002.1:50684-54604 GCA_902826315.1 uncultured Steroidobacter sp. | reverse complement strand
AATAACTATTGCGTGTCGGCGCTGACGGCGATCGGCCAGGCCGCTGCAATGGTCAACGCGGGTCAAGTACGTAACGCGTTGGCCGGCGGCGTAGAGATGATGTCGCGCGTGCCGTTCATGGCGGACCGTGCCGACTACTACACCGATGCAACGATGCCGGCGCGCAGCCGATACATTCCGGTAGTGCTCGCCGCAGATCGCCTGGCGGAGGACGAGGGCATCGACCGGGCAGCTCTCGACGCTTGTGCCTTGCGTTCGCAGCAACGTGCCGCAGCGGCCGAGACGAATGCAGCACTCACGCGCTCGCGCATCTCGATGACGCGACCGGACGGCACTTCGTTGGCGGTAGAAGAGTGCATTCGCCCTCAGACCTCAGCCGCGAGTCTCGCAGCAATGCAGCCCGCCTTCGCGGAGCTGGCGAATACTTACGCCGACGCGCTCGGCCGTCGTGTCGATCACCGTCACACGATCGCTCATGCACCGCCGATTTGCGATGGCGCCTCGCTGGCACTCGTCGGCGGTAGTGACAGCTCGCGTCGGCCGCGCGCCCGCATCATTGGTTATGCCGAGTGTGGCGGCGATCCGTACGCGTCGCTGCTCGCGGGAATGGGTGCGATGGACCGCGTGCTCCAGCAAGCCGGCATGCAGCTGCGCGACGTCGACTGCATCGAATTCATGGAAGCCTTCGCCGTGACGATCGCCAAGTTCCAGCGCGATCGCCAGGTCGATCCCGAACGCGTGAACATCGCGGGCGGGCACCTCGCAAAGGGCCACCCGATGGGCGCGAGCGGCGGAATCCTGCTCTCGACACTTCTCGACGTACTCGAAGCACGCGGTGGAACCACGGGTCTCGTGGTTGCAAGCGGTGCCGCCGGAGTCGGTGCGGCAATGTTGATCGAGCGCTGCTAGGCTCTCTTTGCAATGAGCGCTGCTCCCGCTGACACGCCTCGTCGTCCCTGGCCGTTCCCGATGCGCCTGCCGGTATTCGCGGCGCCGATGTTTCTGGTTTCAGGGCCCGAGCTCGTCGTCGCTGCGTGCGAAGCCGGCATCGCCGGTGCGTTCCCGACGCCGAACTGCCGCACGAGCCAGGAGCTCGATGAGTGGATGACCACGATCACGCAGCAGCTCGACCGCGCGCGTGCCACAGCCAAGGGCCCGATAGGGCCGTGGGTCGCGAACCTCATCACTCACTCGACCAACACGCGCTTCGGCGACGACCTGGAATTGGTGCGCCGGCATCAGCCGCCGATCGTGATCACGGCGCTCGGCTCGCCGAAGCCCGCGCTGCAGGTCGTGCACGACTACGGCGGCTTGGTGTTCGCCGATGTCGTCAATTTGAACCTGGCCCGCAAGGCGGCCGCGGCGGGAGTCGACGGTCTCGCCTGCATTTCGGCCGGAGCGGGCGGGCACACGGGCCATTTGAGCGCCTTCGCCTTCATCTCCGCCGTGCGTGAGTTCTTCGACGGCTGGATCGTGGTCGGCGGCGGCATTGCAGACGGCGCGGGCGTTGCCGGCGCGATCGCTGCCGGCGCAGACTTCGTCTACATGGGCACGCGCTTTCTGCCGTCCTTGGAAAGCCGCGCCGTGCAACAGTACAAGCAGATGGTCGTCGATTGCGGCCCGGACGACCTGGTCGTCAGCGCCGCGATCACTGGAACCGCGGCGTCGTGGTTGGCGCCGAGTCTGCAGGCCTGCGGGATGGATCCGCGCATGCTCGACAGCGCCGCTGCGCGCAACTACGACACGCGCGGGGGCGACGCCTACAAACGCTGGCGCGATCTGTGGGCATGCGGTCAAGGGCTGCAGGTGATTCGCGCGATCGAGCCGGTCGCGACCATCGTGCAGCGGCTCGAAGAGGAATATGTACGAGCGAGCACGCGCTTTCGCGCGCTCGCGGGAGAAGCGACATGACGACACGGGTATATCTGCTCGGCGGCTATCAGACCGATTTCGCCGACAACTGGGCGCGCAACGGCATGGAGATCGCCGACATGATGCGCCACACGGTGCTGCAGGGGCTGGCCGAGACCAAGCTCGAGCCGAAGGACGTCGAAGTGGCGCACGTCGGCAACTTCGCCGCGGAGCTGTTCTGCAATCAGGGCCACCTCGGCGGTTTGTTCGCGGCCTGCGATCCGGCGTTTGCGGGTCTGCCCGCCTCCCGGCACGAAGGCGCGTGCGCGTCGGGGAGTCTCGCGATGCTCGCGGCCTCAGCCGATATCGAAGCAGGCCGGTATGGACTCGCCGCGGTGCTCGGCGTCGAGCAGATGCGCAACGTGCCGGGCGAGCAGGCGGCGCAATACATCGGCGGTCCCGCGATGTGGAGCGGGCACGAATATAAGGAAGCGCGCTACCCATGGCCGCGCGTGTTCAGCGATGTCGCGGACGAGTACGACCGTCGCTTCGGGCTGAAGTCCGAGCATCTCGCGCGCATCGCCGAGATCAACTTCGCGAATGGCCGCCGCAATCGCAACGCGCAGACGCGTCGCTGGCAGTTCAACGAGCGCAGCTTCACGCAGGACGAAGGCGCGAACCCGACGATCGAAGGACGCATGCGCAAGCAGGACTGCGGCCAGATCACCGACGGCGCCGCAGTGGTGTTCCTGGCGAGCGAAGCGCGTGCCCGCGAGCACGCCAAGCGTCTCGGCATCGATCTCAACGTGCTCCCGTACATCAAGGGTTGGGGACATCGAACCGCGCCGATCACTTACGCGGCGAAAGTTCGTGCGAGCGCGGGCGAGCCGTACGTGTTCCCGCACGTGCGCGGCGCCATCACCGATGCATTCAAGCGTGCCGGTATCGCGGGCGTCGAGCAGCTGGACGGAATCGAAACGCACGACTGCTTCACCAGCACCGAATACATGGCGATCGATCATTTCGGCATCAGCGAGCCGGGCCAGAGCTGGCGCGCGATCGAAGAGGGCGCGATCGAGATCGGCGGCCGCATCCCCGTGAATGCGAGCGGCGGCCTGATCGGCGCGGGCCATCCTGTCGGCGCGACCGGCGTGCGCATGGCGCTCGACTGCTTCAAGCAGACGACCGGAACCGCGGGCGATTACCAGGTGGAGGGCGCGAAGACGTTCGCGACGCTGAACATCGGCGGCAGCGCCACGACGACCGTCAGCTTGATTATCGGCGCCTAGAACTTCTCGTACGTCGGGTCCGACGCGTCCTTGCGTCCGCGCCGCATGCCCGGCGCGCTCGGGTCGAAATACCCCAGGCACCAGCCTTCGTTCGCGGGCGTGTCGCGATTCCAGTCGAACACCGTGCGCCGGTGTGCGATCTTCCACTCGCCGTCGCGGCGCTCGAACTTGTCGTGCAGCCGGCCGCCGGTGAATGTGTCCCAGCTGCGGCCGTCGCGCTCCATGCGCAGGAAGGTCCATACATATGTCTCGACGTATGCGCGATCGCCGTCGAGCTCGATGTAACTGTTGCCGAGCAGGTGCTGCATGACGCCCATCGCGCGGACCTTGGGGATGGCGCCGTCGACATAATCGTGCGCTCGCCCGGTAAACGTGCTGCCATGCTCCTCGATGGCGTCGGCGAAGTAGCAGGACTTCAGCAATGGGCCGTCGGCGCGATCGATGCCGCGCGCGTAACGCGCGAGGATTTCACGGATCGCATCTCGTGCAAGCATGCGGTCCAATGCCGTGGCGCGGGCTCGTTCGGTGTCGGTCATGGGCTGGGGCTCCGGGGTTGCGCGCTGCGGGTCACTGGCATTATAAGACTGACAACGGCGAAAAGCTTGAGAGGAGCGACGATGGGGGCGATCGCGCCGGGTCTCGCGCACAACCTGTGGGTCACCGCTGCGGTGCTGCTCGGGTGCGTGCTGCTGCTGTGGCTGCTGAGCATTCGCCTGCGCGACATCAGCATCATCGACATTTTCTGGGGGCCGGCCTTCGGCATCGCGGCACTGGTCGGCT
>CADEEJ010000002.1:44526-50584 GCA_902826315.1 uncultured Steroidobacter sp. | reverse complement strand
CCGGTCCAGCTCGCGCAGTATCTCGCGCTACCGCCCAAGCTCGGTCCCGCGGCGATCGCCGGCGTCGGACTGTGGACGATCGGCTTCCTGTTCGAGGCAGTTGCCGACTGGCAGCTCGCGCGTTTCAAAGGCGATCCCGCGAACAAAGGCCGCGTGCTCGACGACGGGTTGTGGCGCTACAGCCGCCACCCGAACTATTTCGGCAACGCCTGCCTGTGGTGGGGACTTTGGCTGATCGCGTGCGATCACCCGGTCGGCTTCGCCACGGTGTTCTCGCCGATCCTGATGACCCACTTCCTGCTCAACGTCACCGGCAAGAAGCTGCTCGAAAAACGCATGTCGCGCGCACGCCCGGAGTACGCCGCCTACGTCGCCCGCACACCGGGCTTCTTCCCGTGGTTCCCGCGCCGCTCCTGAAGCCATATTCATGTATCGAGTCGTGCAGTGGGCAACCGGTTCGATGGGCCGCACGGCCCTGCGACGCGTGATCGACCATCCGCAGCTCGAACTGGCGGGCGTCTACGTGTACGACCCGCGCAAGGTCGGCGTCGATGCCGGCGAGATCGCGCGACGCCCGCCGACCGGCGTGCGTGCCACCAATCGGCTCGAGGACGTGCTCGCTTTGCAGCCGGACGTGGTGCTGCACATGTCGCGCATCACGCTGCCGTATGAGAAGCAGAACGCCGAGGTCGCCGCGCTGCTCGCCGCTGGCATCGATGTGATCTCGACTGCTGGTTTCCACTATCCGGCGTGTCATGGACTTGCCTATGCCGGTCCGCTGCTCGAAGCCTGCAAGCGCGGCGGCAGCACGCTCGCCGGCGTCGGGCTGAATCCCGGCTTCATCGCCGAGCATGTCGCTACGCTTCTGACCGGCCTGTGCGCCCAGCTCGAGTCCATCGCGTGCTACGAGGTGGCGGACGCATCCAGCATGCCAGCGCCGGAATTCGTGTTCGGACTCATGGGCTTCGGCGCGGACCCGGCGCAACGCGACGTTACGCGGGAGCCGCTCGCCACCATGTACGGCGAGCTGTTCATGGAGGTCCTGCACGCGGTTGCCGACGTACTCGGCTCACGCGTCGCCTCGCTAACGCCGGAACATGCTGTCACGCTAGCGCCTCGCGAGATGAGCATTCGTGCTGGCACGATCCCGCAGGGAACGGTCGCTGCGACACAATGGCGCTGGCGCGCGCGGCTCGAATCGGGCGTCGAGGTGTTGCACTCGGTCACCTGGACTGCCGACCCTGCATTACACGGCGCCAGTCACCGGGAGGCGGCAGCCTGGCGCATCGAGATCGGTGGACGTCCGAATGTCAAAGCGACCATTGCACTGGAAGACCCGGACCCTGCCGCACCGCACATGCGCGCGGCCGTAGACGCCACCGTGGCAGTCGCATTGCATGCGATCCCGACGGTGGCCGCGGCCCCGCCCGGCTTTTTTGCCGTTCCCGGCGCCTTGCAACTGCGGCGCGGGGGCGGGTAGACTGACCACGTCTCGTTATGCAAGTTAGTTCAGACCGCACGAAGAAGCGGAACGCTAGAGAGACTTCAAGGGGGCAAATGATGAGCTTCGATATCCATCGCGCACGCACGCTGCGCGCAGTCATCTCCGGTCTGCTCGGCACGGCTGCGATTACCGCAGCGGTGCCCCAGGTGTACGCCCAGACGCAGCCGACACTGGAAACAGTGACCGTCACGGCGCAGCGGCGCGAGACGGACCTGCAGACCACGCCGGTCGCCATCAGCGCGTACGGCGGTGAAACGCTGGTCGAGAACAAGATCTTCACCGTGAACGACCTGGCGAACAGCGTGCCGGCGTTCTCGCTCACGGCGCTGACGCCGCTCGATGCCGAGCTGAACATCCGCGGCATCACCAACACACGTCTGGACTCGCCGACGGCCGACCCGTCGGTCGGCACGTTCGTCGACGGCGTGTACATGGGCCGCACGGGCGACCTGAACTACGATTTCTACGACCTGGAGCGCATCGAAGTCATCCGCGGCCCGCAAGGCGTGCTGCTCGGTAAGAACGTGGTGGGTGGCGCACTCAGCGTCATCACTGCGAAGCCGACCTTCGAGCCGTCCGGCAACGTGCTGCTGAGCTACGGCAACTACAACTCGGCCCTCATATCCGGCTACGTGAACGGCGGACTCAACGACTCGTGGGCGGCGCGCGCGTCGTTCCAGGGGCGCCAGCACGATGGCTACGCCGAAGACATCCTGCATCATCGCGACGTCGAGGACCTCGAGTCGTACCAGGCCCGTGTGCAATTCCTCTACGGCCCGGACGGCTCGCGATTCCGTGGCCGCATCGCGTTCGACTACAACCACGACGAGACCAACGGCCTCAACACGATTGCGGTCGCAGGCGGCACGACCTCGTGCGAGACCTCGTACCTGCGCACGAACTGCACGCGTCCGTGGAGCAATCTGCGCGCGTATCTCGGTCTGACCGATCCGCGCAAGAACGTCGCGCAGAGCATCCAGTACGCAGGCCAGCCGCGCATCAACCAGTTCATGGAGCGCGACGGCTTCGGCGTGGTGCTCGACCTGGAGCTCGACGCGGGCGCCTTCACCTTCAACTCGCTGACCGGCTACAAGGATGGCGAAGGCCAGCAGGTGTACGACCAGACCGGCGCCGGGCCGGAAGCGCTGGGTTGGGACACGGCGCAGTGGGCGCAATACATCGCCTTCATCAACGCCCGCTTCGGCACGCGGCCCGCGACTTCGAACAACGGTCAGTTCCTGTTCGCGCAACCGGTCGGCGAAGACGCGGACGTCCAGCAGTTCAGCCAGGAGTTCCGCTTCACCTCCGACATGCCGGACAGCCGCTTCGACTGGATCGCGGGCGTGTACGTGAAGAGCGACGACATCAGCAAGGTCGACCGCTTCATCGGCGAGAACTTCCTCGGCAGCGTCATCCCCGGCGGCAACAACCCGCTGTCGACGCTGTCCGGCGAGAACCGCTGGGTCAACGACGGCAAGATCGAGAACTACGCCGGCTTCGCGCAGTTCGGCTTCAAGTTCACCGACACTCTGAAGCTCAGCGTCGGCGCGCGCTACACGCACGACAAGAAGGAAGGCCACGTCAGCGGCCTGGTCGTCGCGACCGGCGATCGCTTCAGCCCGAACGATCCGCGGGCTAACGTGACGATCGAGAGCCTATGCCGGACGCCGACCGGTGGCGTCGTCAGCCCGACGCCTGCCGCGTGCCTGCCGCCGAACCAGTGGATCTTCTCCGCCGGCACCGGCTTCCAGACGGATTACTCCGAGACCTGGAGCGAAGTCACGCCGCAGGCGACCCTCGAGTGGGCCGCGACCGATACGCTGTTCCTGTACGCAACGGTGGCCGAAGGCTTCAAGGGCGGCGGCTTCGACGACACGCCCGCGAACGTCGCGCAAGCGACCACGCCGTTCGATCCGGAAACGGCGCGCAACTACGAGATCGGCGTCAAGGCGGACTTCCTCGACAACCGCATGCGGTTGAACGCCGACGTGTTCTACATGGACTACAAGGACCTGCAGGTCACGCAGACCAACGCAGCTTGCTTGTGCAACATCACCGACAACGCCGCGAGCGCCGAGATCAAGGGCGTCGAAGCGGAGTTCCAGTTCGCCGCAAGCGAGCAGCTGCGCTTCTCACTCTCCGGCTCGTACGTCGATGCCACCTACGAGGACTTCCTCGAGTCGGCGATCAACCCGTCGACGGGCACGCGCCTCGACAGCTCGGGCAACCGCCTGCAGCGCACGCCTGAGACGCAGCTGACCGGCGGCATCGACTACTCGATGGCGGTCGGCCAGCTCGGCGAAGCGCTCAACTTCCGCGTGAGCTACACGTACCAGGGCGACATGTTCTGGGCGACGGACAACATCGCGAAGGAAGACGCCTACGGCCTGCTCGACGTGCGCGTCGCGCTGTCGCCGCCGAGCTCGCCGTGGAGCGTCGCTCTGTGGGGCAAGAACGTGACGGACGAGCTGTACCGCGTGAACATCATCTCGTTCTTCGGCGAGGAGGTGTCGCAGTTCGCCGCGCCGCGCACCTACGGCGCCGACTTCAGCTGGAAGTTCTGACCATGTCCAAGTACATCGATACGGTAAAGCAGCTGCAGTCCGCCGCAGATCGCCGCGACCGCGCGGCGATCCTGGCGATGGTGACGCCGGACCTCGAATACCACTATCACGTGGGCTCGAAGCCGGTGAAAGGTCCGGAAGGCCTCGGTCGCTTTCTCGACAGCTACTGGAGTCGCTACAAGGACGGCGTGTGGCAGATCACGTCGTTCGCGCAGGATGGGGACAAGCTGCTGATGGAAGGTTGGGAGGAGCTGACCGAGATCGCCACCGGCCAGCGCGTGAAGAACCTTTACATGGGCGTGATGGAATTTCGCGACGGCAAGATCGCGGGCTGGCGCGACTACTTCCAGTTGAACCGGCCGCCCGCCGCTTGAGCTGACGCCAGCGGAGGGTAGATGCGCACGACTCCGCAGCATCTCGCGGCCGAGTATCGCGCGAGCGGTGCGTGGTCGGAGCAGCGCATCGGCGACCTGTTCGCCAGTTCCGCTGCCGTCGAGCCGGCGCGTATTGCGATAGCAGACCCCCCCAATCGTGCCGCGCTCGACGGCGCCTCACCGCGGCGCCTGGATTGGCGCTCGCTGTCGGCACTCGTCGACGCGACGATCGTAGCGCTGGCCGATGCCGGCTTGCGCCGCGACGACGTGCTCGTCACTCAGCTGCCCAACGTCGTCGAATATGTAGCCGTATACCTGGCGTGCGCGCGGCTCGGCGTCGTCATCAGCCCGGTACCGATGCAATTCCGCCGTGGCGAGCTGGAGCCGCTGTGCCGGCTGACGCGTGCTCGCGCGCTGCTCACCGTGCGCGAGTTCAAGGGGACGGAGCATGCGCGTCTGGCAACGACGATTCCCGATGGGCCGCTGGTGCTGGTGCTCGGTCGCAACGCGCCTCCAGGGACCCGACCGTTCGTTCCAGCGCCGAATTCGGGCGACGCCTCGCTCGTCGCCGAGTTTGAGCGCGCAGCGAACGTCAACGCCGACGACATTTTCACCGTCTGCTGGACGTCGGGCACTGAAGGCATGCCCAAGGGCGTCCCGCGCTCACACAATCACTGGATCGCCGGCAGCCTGTGTCACTACGACGGCGCACAGATCCGTCGCGGCGACCGGCTGCTGAATCCGTTTCCGCTCGTCAACATGGCGGCGCTCGGCGGCTGCTTCATGAGCTGGCTGCGCGCTGCCGGCACGCTCATCCTCCATCACCCGTTCGAGCTGCCGGTCTACTTGCAGCAGATCGCGACCGAGCAACCCGAGTATGCGATTGCGCCGCCCGCGGTATTGATGCTGCTGCTCCAGAACGAATCGCTGCTGAACGGCGTCGACCTGTCGTGCCTGCGCTGTATTGGCTCGGGTTCGGCGCCGCTGCCGCCGGTGATGATCCGGGCCTACAAGGAGCGGTACGGCATCGAGATCATCAACAACTTCGGCTCGAACGAAGGTGTCGCGCTGTGTACCGGACCCGCCGAGGCGCCGGACGCGGAAGCACGCTCGCGACTGTTCCCGCGCTTCGGCCGGCCGGAGCTCGATTGGCAACAGCGCATCGCCAAGATCACGCACACGCGCCTCGTCGATCCGGAAAACGGCGGCGAGATCGTCGAGCCGCATCGGCCCGGCGAGATGCAGATCCGCGGGCCGGTCGTGTTCGACGGCTACTTTGGCGCGCCCGAGATCACGGCGCGCGCTTTCACGGCGGATGGCTGGTTCCGCACCGGCGACCTGTTCGAGATCGACGCGACCGGCCGCTACTATCAGTTCGTCGGGCGCTGGAAGCAGCTGATCAACCGCGGCGGCGTGAAAATCTCGCCGGACGAGATCGACGCCGTGCTCGCAGAGCATCCGCACATCGCCGAGGGCGCCGTCGTCGGCTATCCGGACGAAGTGCTCGGCGAGCGCATCTGTGCCGTCGTCGTGCCGAAGGCAGGGCAGAGCGTGACCGTGGAAACGCTGCAGAGCCATTTCCAGGCGCGCGAGCTGGCGAAGTTCAAGTGGCCGGA
>CADEEJ010000002.1:37192-44426 GCA_902826315.1 uncultured Steroidobacter sp. | reverse complement strand
CGTGCAGCGTGTCGAGGTATTCCTTGACGGCCATGATGCGGCCGTCGCGCAGCTCGAACAGGAAGTGGTAACGATTGTGGTACAGGGTGCCGTTCACGAGCTTGCCTTTGCTCTCCGCCTCGACGGCGACCCGATCGCCTTCGGCGGTCATCGCGCCGACGATGATTTCCAGCCCGTGCGGCAGCAGCTTGAGATTCGCCGCGAGCCGGCGCTCCACGGTCGCCTTGTCGACCCAGCCGGCCGCGGGAAATTCCTGCGGATGCCCGGGCAGCCACCAGCGCGAGTCGGGCGCCAGCATGGCCAGTGCAGCCTCGTAGCGGCCGCTCGCATAGTGGTCGAGGAAGTCGCGAACCAGTCTCTTGTTGGCGTCCAGGCTCATCGGCAGTACCATGTATAGTCAGTCTCGTAGTGCAACCGTCTACAGAATACCGACCAATCTGACATAGGAACAGGGCCATGCGAACGTATCGCGAGGAAGCCACTGTCGATCCGGCTGACCGCCCGACCTGGGTGGACGGCATCGACAATCCCTACCTGCACGGGCCCTACACGCCCGTCATCTCCGAGATTACTGCGGTCGACCTGCAGGTAGCTGCCGGCGAGATCCCGGCGGACCTGTACGGCGCGTACATGCGCAACGGTCCGAACCCGGTGTTGGAGCCGAAGGGCGCGTATCACTGGTTCGACGGCGACGGCATGGTGCACGCCGTGTATTTCCGCGACGGCCGCGCCAGCTATATCCGCCGCTGGGTGCGCACACGAGCGCTGCGCAGCGAGATCGAGGACGGCCGCGTGACGCTGTCGGGCATCATGGGACCGTTCGATCTGCCGCAGGGCGACGGCTCGCAAGCGACGAATCCCGACTACTGCAAGGACACGAGCAACACGACGCTGACGTGGCACAACGGCCGCGTGCTCTCGAATTGGTACAACGCCGGCCGCACGTATTCGCTCGATCCGCTGACACTCGATACCGTCGCCGACGAAACCTTCGGCGGTGCCGTCGACGCGACGTTGAACGCGCACGCGAAGTGCGATCCGCGCACGGGCGAGCTGCTCAACTACGACTACGGCGACTTCAAGTCGTACCTGACCTATTACGTCATCGGCGCCGACGGCAAGCTGAAGCACAAGACGCGCGTCGACCTGGCCGGGCCGCGGCTGCCGCACGACACGACGATCACGCCGAACTACACGATCCTGCACGATTTCCCGCTGTATCACGACGTCGACGTGCTGCGTAACACCGGCCATCGCGTCGTCGAATTCCATCGCGAGCTGCCGTCGCGCTTCGGCGTGATCCCGCGCTATGGCACGCAGGAGCAGATCAAGTGGTTCGAATTCGAGCCCGGTTATGTGCTGCACATGGTGAACGCGTGGGAGGAGGGCGACTGGATCACGATGGACGGCTGCTTCCAGCCGGACCCGACGATCCGCCGCGATCCGTCCGAAGGCGCGCTCGGCTCGATGCTCGCGTACCTGCGTTATCGCGGTCACCTGCGGCGCTGGCGCATGAACGTGCGCACCGGCGAGAAGCGCGAGCAGCAGCTCGACGATCTCAACGTGGAGTTCTGCTTGCCCGACACGCAGCTGTACGGCGTGAAGACGCGGTACTCGTATCACCAGCGCATTCCGCTGGACGTGCAGACGCTGGTGTTCGACGGTCTCGTGAAGTACGACCACGAGAACGGCTCGCACGAGGTGTACGAGTATCCGCAGGGCTGGTACGGCAACGAAGCGCCGTTCGCCAAGAGCACGCGCGGTGGCGCAGAGGATCGCGGATACGTGGTCACGCTCGCGACGCGCGGCAAGGACTACGCGTCCGAGGCCTGGATCTTCGATGCGCAGCGCATCGGCAAAGGTCCGATCGCGCGCGTCACGCTTCCGGGCCGCGTGCCGATCGGCTTTCACGCCGCGTGGATTCCCGGGCGCCTGCTGTGGCAAGAGAAGGCGGCGGCCGCGTAAAGCACGCGCATGTCGACAGCGCAGCCTGTGCATCCGCCGTGGTTCGATCCGCGCATGCCGCGGCGCGAGGACTGCGTGCTCAAGGCAATCCTCGACGATCGTGCCGCACGCGTGCCCGACCGGCGCATCGCGCTATTCGAAGATGGAACGGAATGGACGTGGGGTGAGTGCCGCGAGCACGTGCGTGCGCAAGCGGCAGCTCTGCAAGAGCTCGGCGTGCGTGCCGGCGATCGCGTCGTCGCGTGGTTGCCGAACGGGCCCGCGCTGGTGCGCGCCTGGTTTTCCATCAACTATCTCGGCGCAGTCTTCGTACCGCTGAACACGGCGTATCGCGGCGCGACGCTCGAGCACACGATCAATGCGTGCCGCGCCAAGCTCGTGCTCGCTCACCCGGCGCTCATCGAGCGATTGGACGGCCTGTCGCTGCAGCACGTCGAGCGCGTGATTACGGTAGGTCCTGCAGGGTTGGCGGGCGACGCGCGGCGACTGGATGACTCGGCGCAGCCGCAGCCATGGGACGCACAGTCCATCATCTACACATCGGGAACGACGGGACTGTCGAAAGGCGTGCTGTCGCCGTATCTGCAGCTCTACACGACGGCCACTATCGTCTACGGCTATCTGCGGGAAGGCGAGGGCATCCTCGTGAACCTGCCGATGTTCCACGTCGGCGGCACGAGCTCGCTGATGATCGCGCTGATCCGCTCGGGCTCGTTCCACCTGGTCGACGGCTTCAGCACCGATCGCTTCTGGGACCAGGTCCGGCGCGGCAACTGCGCGACGACGTCGGGACTCATCGGCATCATGGGCCAGTTCCTGATCAAGTCGCCGGCGCGCCCCGACGACCGCGAGCATCCGATCCGCTGCATGACGGGCTTCCCGATCAACGAGCTGACGGTGCAGATCCGCGAGCGCTTCGGCATCGACTATCTCACCGGTTTCAACATGACGGAGCTGTCGGCGCCGCTGGTCAGCGACCTGAACACGCGCGTGTTCGGTGCGTGCGGCCGGCCTCGCAGCGGCGTCGAGTGCCGCCTCGTCGACGAGCACGACATGGAAGTACCGGACGGCACGCCCGGCGAGCTGACCGTGCGCAGCGACATGCCCTGGACGTTCAACCTCGGCTACGACGGTTTGCCCGACGCGACTGCACGCGCGTGGCGCAACGGTTGGTTTCACACCGGCGATATCCTGCGCAAGGACGCCGACGGCAACTATTACTTCGTCGACCGCTTGAAGGACGCGATCCGCCGCCGCGGCGAGAACGTGTCGTCGCTCGAAGTCGAAGCAGCCGTGCGCTCGTATCCGCCGGTCGACGAAGTGATCGCCGTCGGCATTCCGGTGGAATCGGAAGAAGAGGTGATGGTCGTCATCGTCGCGAAGCCCGGGCAGACACTGGAGCCGAGTGCCCTGATCGAGTACCTGACGCCGCGCATGCCGTACTTCGCGGTGCCGCGCTTCGTGCGCATCGTCGACGCGATCCCGAAGACCGAGACCAACAAGCAGCGCAAATTTCCGTTCCGCGACGCCGGCGTGACGCCGGACACGTGGGATCGCGTCGCCGCGGGAATCGTGCTGAAACGCGAGCGGCTGTCAGGCTGAAGCCCGGCCGGCAGGTCAGGCAGCAGCCCGGCCTGCAACCGCGTCCGCTTGCTTCTCCAGGAACTTCGCCAGGTCTTCCGGCGAGTACTTGCTCTTCATCGTGTGCGGGAACGCATGCGCATCGCGCGGCTTGCGATCGAACCAGAAAGCTTCCGGTCCTGCGCTGCTTGGACGCGTAGCTGCGAGCCATAGCGCCGTATCTGCGCCTTGCGCGGCGTCGCGCAGCACACTGCGCAGTCGCCGGCGAAAATTCGGCATCGCTGTCTTCACGCCGTCGGTATCCGCCCAGCCCGGATGCATCACGTAGCACCGCAGGCCGCCGGCGCCATGTCGTGCCTGCCAGTATTTCACCAGCTCAGCCTGGCCACGCTTGTGCACGGCGTAGGCATACACGCCGTTGTACTTCTTGGGATCCTTCATGCCCATGTAGTCCAGCGTCAGCGGCGCGTTGTACATGCCGCCGGAGGACATCTCGATGATCGTCGCCTGCGGCGCGAGCGCCGAGCTCTGCAACAGAGCGTCGGTCAACACCCAGTGCGTCAGCAGGTTCGTCGCGTAGGAAGTTTCATACCCTTCCGCGGTCACCGACAGATCGTCGAGCAGCAAGCCGACGTTGTTGACGAGCACATCGACGCGTGCACCTCGCGCGAGAATGGCGTCCGCTGCGCGCCGCGTATCGGCGACGAGCGAGAGATCGGTCAGGAGCGGAATCACGCGGCCCGGGCCGGGCGCTCCACGTGCCAGCGCGTCGAGTTTTTCGTTGCTGCGCGCGAGCGCGAGCACAGTTGCGCCGCGACTGGTCGCACCTTCGACGATTGCCCGGCCGATACCGCCGGTCGCGCCCGTCACGACCCAGGTCTGGCCGGTGAAGTCGGCGCCCAATGGCGGCCAGGTCAGCGCGCGGGCGCGGTAGCCGACGGCGGAAAAGCTGACGAGGAACCGGCCGTAGAAGCCGACCACTTTCTTGAGCCTGACGAGATCCATGAGCCCCCTTGCGGCTGCCGGCGCTATTGTTGCTGACCTGGGCGCCTTGGATTATAAGTCTCGTTATGCAACTGACAAGGCTCGGCTCCATTCCTTTCCGGCAGACGGACTTCCTGCCGGTGGACCTTGCGGTCGAGCGGCGCGGCGACGGCGCGATCATGCTGCGCTCGCGCATTCCGCTGCGGGAGTTCGAGCCGTGCCTGCCGCGCGTGCTCGCAGCGCAGGCCCGGCTGCTGGGCGACAAGCCCTATCTCGTGCAGCGCCAGGGCCCGGAGCGCGCCTGGACACCGCACTCGTACGCAGATACGAAACGCGACACCGACGCCATCGCCCAGTGGTTGCTGAATCGATTGCGCCACCCCAACCCTCCCCCGCATGCGGGGGAGGGCAGGGAGGGGGCACGCCCGATCCTGCTGTTGTCCGGCAACTCGATTGCTCACGCGCTGGTCAAGTTCGGCGGCATGGCAGTCGGTGTGCCGGCCTGCCCGGTGAGCGCCAACTACGGTCTCATGGACGCGAACTTCACGCGGCTGCGGCACGTCGTGCAGCTGACGCGTCCGAGCGTCGTGTTCGTCGAGAATGCGAAGCCATTTGCACGAGCGCTCGAACAAGTCGATTTCGGCGATGCCATCGTGCTCACGGCGACACCGCAAGATGCGCCGCGCGGCGCCGAATCGCTCGCAAGCGTCCTGCAGACGCCGGTGACGAGTGCAGTGGCCGAGCGAATCGCCGCGTTGCGTGGCGAGGATCACGCCGCGTACATGCTGACTTCAGGCTCGACCGGTCTGCCGAAGGCAGTGGTGCAAACGTACGCGAACATCGCCGCGAATATCGCGCAGGCGCTGCAGACGATCGGTGAAGCCGCGGGCTGGCGCGGCACGACGATGGACTGGCTGCCGTGGAACCACGTGTCCGGCGCGTTCGGCAAAATGCTCACGCTCGTTGCGGGCGGCACTTTGTATATCGACGAAGGCAAGCCCGTTCCCGGTCCGCTCTGGCAGGAGTCGCTGCGCAACTTGCGCGAGGTGCCCGGCAGCTACTACGTGAACGTGCCGCTCGGCTATCAGCTGCTGGTGGAAGCGCTCGAAGCCGACGAGGATCTGCGTCGCACGTTCTTCCGCGATCTGAAAGTCCTGCTGTACGGCGGCGCGGGCCTGCCGCAACCGCTTTACGAGCGGCTGCAGCGCCTCGCAGTGGAGACGATCGGGAAGCGGCTCATGCTGATCTCCGCGTACGGATCGACAGAGACGACGTCTGGCTGTCTCGCGATCCACTTCGAAACAGACAAAGTCGGCCTCGGTGTACCGATGCCTGGCATCCGCGTGAAGCTCGTGCCCGTCGACACTCGTTACGAGGTGCGCATCGCCGGGCCAGTCGTGACGCCTTGCTACCTGCACGATCCGCAACGCACGGCGGAGAGCCGCGACGAGGAAGGCTTTTACCGCATGGGCGATCTCGCGGTGTTTCACGATCCCGAGCGGCCCGAGCACGGGTTGGCGTTTGCGGGACGGCTCGCGGAGGAATTCAAGCTCGGCAGCGGCACCTGGGTGAGCGGCGGACAGCTGCGGGCCGAGTTGCTGCGGCAACTCGCGCCGCTCGTCGACGAGCTGGTTCTGTGCGGCGAAGGACAAACGAGCATCGGCGTACTCGCATGGCCGAACCGCGCAGCCTTGGAGAATGCGGGTGCCTCAGGTCTGCACACCGCGATTCGCGAACGACTGGCCGCGCACAACGCTGCGAATCCCGGCGCGAGCACGAGCGTGCGCCGCTTGCTGTTATTGCAGGAACCGCCCAATGCAGCCGCGCACGAGCTGTCGGACAAGGGCACAGTGAATCGAAGCGCGGTGCTGATGCGCCGCGCAGCGGACGTCGAGCGGCTCTACGCCGCGGCGCCGGCTGCAGATGTGATCCAGCTGAACTGATCGACCGGAGTGGGGGCTCATACGATGGAAATCGCGGACTCGGTAGCGTTCGTCACGGGCGGCAATCGCGGCATCGGCGAGGCATTCGTGCGCGCATTCGTCGCGGCCGGTGCGCGTCGCGTCTACGTAGGCACACGGCAACGCGAGGCTGCCGCGCACCTCGTCGCAGAAGCACCGGACCGCGTCGTCGCCGTCGAGCTCGACGTTGCCGATGAAGCGTCGATCAAGCGCGCCGCGCGCGAGTGCCCGGACGTCACGATCCTCGTGAACAACGCCGGACAATTCCTCAAGCAGACGCTGTTGACTGCACCGGACCTGACCGCAGCGCGCGCCGAGATGGAAGTGAACTACTTCGGCCCGCTCGGCATGTGCCGCGCGTTCGCGCCGATCATGGCGAAGGGCAAGCAGAGTGCAGTCGCGAATGTTCTGTCGGCAGGCGGCCTGGTCGCCGTTCCGATCATGGGCGGCTACAGCCCTTCCAAGTTCGCGGCGCGTGCGATGTCGACGTGTCTGCGCGCTGAGCTGGCTGCGCAGGGCACGACCGTTACGGCGCTGTTCGTGGGCTCGGTCGACACGCGCATGGCGAGCCACGTCAAGGGTGCGAAGGAGAAGCCGGAGACGATAGCCGCTGTCGGACTCGCTGCGATTCGTCGCGGCACCGAGGAAGTCGATACGGATACGATGGCGATCGAAGTGCGTGCGCAGACGATCCGCGAGCCCGAGGCGCTGGCGCGCCGCTTCGCGAAGCAGCTCGGCGCAAC
>CADEEJ010000002.1:29938-37092 GCA_902826315.1 uncultured Steroidobacter sp. | reverse complement strand
GCCGCGTACACACCGATCGGCACGGCACGCCGTTCCTTGGGAAACGAATCGCTGATGATCGACATCGCGGCAGGGGAGAGCGCTGCCTCGCCGACACCCACGGCAATGCGCGCCAGGAACAGCTGCACGAAACTGCCTGCAAGTCCGCACGCAGCGGTCGCCGCGCACCACAGCGCTGCACCGGCTGCAATCAAGCCACGACGCGAAGTGCGATCGGCGAGCCAGCCGAGCGGCAGGCCCATCACCGCGTAGAACACGCCGAACGCCATGCCCTGCACGAGCCCGATCTGCGTGTCGTTGAGCGCCAGGTCGGCCTTGATCGGCTCGATCAGCAGCCCGAGGATCGTGCGATCGACGAACGAAATGATGTACGTGAACGTGAGCACCGCGACGGTCCACCAGGCGCGCCCCGGGCTGGGCCAGGCGAGGGGTGCGTCGGGGGCGTCGCCGAGTTGCTGCATCACTTCGCTCCGGAACCCTGGCCGAAAAGCTGCTGGAACGCCGCCATCGCATCGGCGAACTCGCTCGCATCCTGCATGTCGAGGAGCTGCGCGACGTCGCGCTCGAGCGCTTCGGGCGTCACCTCGCCCGGTTCCGCATAGCGCAGTCCGCGGCCCTCGGCGTTGGCTGCGCGGCGAAACACGCCTCGGCCGGCGATGATCACCTGGCCGTTCAGGCTCGTCTGCTCGCTGACCATCAGCGCAACGGCCGGCGCCACGAACTCCGGGCGCATGGTCGTCAGGAACTCTTCCGGCATGTTTCCCTGCCGCGCGGTCATCGGCGTGGCCGCGTAGGGCGCAATCGCGTTGGTCAGCACGTTGTGGGATTTTCCTTCCATCGCGAGCGTGCGCATGAAGCCAATCAGCGCCGCCTTCGACGCCGCATAGGCTGTCAGGCCGTGCAGCCCGTAAAGGCCCGCGACGGACGTCGACACGACGATGCGTCCGTACCCTGCCGCGCGCATGCGGGCATAAGCCGCGTGCGTCACGTACAGCGAGCCATAGAAGTTGATGTCGAAGATCTGCCGGAACTGCTCGACGCTCACCTTGTGGAACGTCGAGCGCTGATCGACGCCCGCATTGTTGATCAGCACGTCGAGCCGGCCCCAAGTGTCCAGCGCCTGCTGCACGATCCGCTCGCCCGCAGCCGGATCTTCCACGCTGTCGTAGTTCGCAATCGCCTGACCGCCGGCTTGCCGGATGGCCTGCACGGCGTCGTCTGCGCTCGACGGCTCGGTTGGCGAGCGCCGGCGGTTGTTGACCAGTACGCGAGCGCCTCGCGCGGCCAGGTACATCGCATACGCGCGGCCCAGTCCTTTGCCGGCGCCGGTGACGATCGCCACTCTTTCGTCGAAGCGGATCATTGCATGCTCGCTCTGCTACGCCTACAGTTCGCGCGATGCCTTCGAACGCCAAGATAATCGCCGCCAGCAGCGTTACGCGTGCACTGAGCGTCATCGGCGACCGTTGGACTCTGCTGATCCTGCGCGACGCATTCCAGGGTGCACACCGCTTCGAGGAGTTCCGCAACCTCAGTGGCGCGGCCCGCTCGACGCTCACCAGCCGGCTGAACGGGCTGGTCGAGAGCGGCCTGCTGGAGCGCGTTCGCTACTCGGATGCGCCGCCGCGCTTCGAATACCGGCTCACCGCGATGGGACTGGCGTTGTACGGCGTGACGCTCGTGACCTGGCGCTGGGAGCACAATTGGGCGCCGAGCGGCGCCGGCATCCCGCGCTACCTGCGGCACAACGTCTGCAAGCACGCGATGCAGCCGGAGACGCTGTGTTCCGGTTGCGGCAAGCTCATCGAAGTGCGCGACGTCGGCTACGAAGTCGCGCCCACTGCCGGTCGCTCGCGCGCCGCTACGCCGCGCTTCCGGCGCCTGTCGTCGGTCAACGCCGAAAGTCATCGTGGCGCCAGCACGGCTTTCGTGCACATCACCGACATCCTCGGCGACCGTTGGACTCCACTCGTGCTGTGCGCGGCATTTCTCGGCCTGCGCCGCTTCGACGAGATCCAGAGCGGGCTCGAGATCGCGACCAACATCCTCACGCACCGGCTGAACTACCTGGTCGATCATCGCATCCTCGAGCGCCGGCAGTACTCCGAGCGGCCGCCGCGCTTCGAATATCGGCTGACGCCGAAGGGCCGCGACCTGTTCCCGCACGCGCTGATGCTGATGCAATGGGGCGATCGCTGGCTGGCGCCGGCTTCCGGTCCGAACCTGCGCGTCTTTCACAAGCCCTGCGGCGCGCGGCTCAGCGCCGTGGTGGCCTGCAGTCATTGCCACAAGACGATCGATCCGCACGATGTCACTTTCCCGCCCGTGGCGGGCGAGGCGGCTGCCCGGCGTGGTGCCGCTGCTGGTTAGTGGCTCGCTCATTCGCGCCGCTGCGCGGCGTCGAAGTCCTGCTTCAATCCCATCGCTTCGATCATCTGCGCGCGATCGTAGTACTCGCGCCAGGCCTTGACGCGCCCTTGCTCGACTTCCACGACGCCGACGACCGGAACCTGGCCGTGATGGCCGCGATACACGAAGTCGTCGACACGCTCGATGAACACGACGCCATCGGCGACGCCGATGTGACGAATGCGCAGCTCGATCTTCGAAATGTCTTTCGCCAGCGCGCCGATGCGCTTGCTGATCGCCTCGCGGCCGACCGTCTGTTCGGACAGCATCATGCTCTGCAGGACGCCGTCGGCGGCGAACAGCTCGTACACCTGCTCCCAGTTGCGCGTATTCCACGCTTCGATCATCTGGCGAACGGTCGCGAGCTTCTGCGCGTCCGTATCGGCCGACGCCGAGGGCGCCGCGGCGGCGAGCAGAACCACGCCGAGCACTGCAAGAATCCGCTGTCGCATGGAATCGTCCCCCACTTCTCGGTTTCTCTAAGGTCCGGTCGCCTGGGCCGTAGTGTAGGGCGGCCCACAAGCTTGCACAACGAGACTGTGGGGGCATAGAATCGCCGCGTGATGCGCATCGACAAGCTCCCGCCGATCAGGACCACGCTGCGGGACAGCGATCATCCCTATTTGACCGGCGCCTGGACGCCGCTGCACGAAGAAGTCACCGCGCACGACCTGCCCGTGCTCGAAGGCGCCGTGCCGGCCGATCTCGACGGCGTGTACCTGCGCAACACCGAGAATCAGATTCACCAGCCGCTCGGCCGTTACCACCCGTTCGACGGCGACGCGATGATCCACCAGCTGGATTTCCGCCGCGGCCAGGTCAGCTATCGCAATCGCTACGTCCGCACGCGCTGTCTCGCAGCCGAGCAGGAAGCGGGCGGCTCGCTTTGGGGCGGGCTCATGGATCCGCCCGGCACGTCGCTGCGAGCCGGCTTCGGCGCGCACGGCAGCCTGAAAGATTCGTCCAGCACCGACATCACGCTGCACGCGGGCGTTGCGCTATCGACCTTCTATCAGTGCGGCGAGGCTTACCGCCTCGACCCTGAAACGCTGGACACGCTCGGCATTGCGGACTGGGCGCCGCTCGAAGGCGTATCGGCGCATCCGAAAGTGGATTCCGCGACCGGCGAGCTGATGTTCTTCAATTACTCGAAGCACGCGCCGTACATGCATTACGGTGTCGTCGATCGCAACGGCCGGCTCACTTCGTACACGCCGATACCGCTGCCGGGCCCGCGTCTGCCGCACGACATGGCGATCACCGCGCGTCATTCGATCCTGAATGATCTGCCGGCGTTCTGGGACCGCGACTTGCTCGCGCAGAACGTGCACGCCGTGCGCATGCACGATCTGCCGTCGCGCTTCGGCGTGATCCCGCGCCACGGCAGCGCCGAGCAGTTGCGTTGGTTCGAGGCTGCACCGACTTACGTCCTGCACTTCCTCAACGCGTACGAGCGCGAGCACGAGATCGTCATGGACGGCTACTTCCAGGAAAATCCGACGCCGCGTCCGCGCAAGGATGCAGCGTCGAGCTATGCACACATGATGGCGTACCTGGACGAGCACAGCTTCCGCTCGCGACTGCATCGCTGGCGCTTCGATCTGCGCACCGGCCGCACGCGCGAGGAGCCGCTCGACGATCGCATCCTCGAGTTCGGCATGATCAATCAGCAATACACCGGCGTGCCGAATCGCTACGTGTACAGCTCGAAGGCCAAGCCCGGCTGGTTCCTGTTCGTCGGCTTCGTCAAGCACGACCTGCAGACCGGCCGGTCGTGGGAGATCGAGCTCGGCGCGAATCGCTACGCGAGCGAAGCACCGTTCGCGCCGCGCGTCGGAGCGCGCGATGAGGACGACGGTTATCTCGTCAGCTTCGTGACGGACGAAAACACCGGGACGTCGGAGTGCATCCTGATCGATGCAAAGCGTTTCGCCGACGGGCCGGTATGCCGGATAGGACTACCGCACAAGATCTGCAGCGGCACGCACGCGCACTGGGCCGCCAGGCCTTTCCGCTCCTGATCTTTCCGCACCGTGCCTGGCGAGCGGCGACCTCCGCGGTCGCCGCTGCCAACTCGATCACTGCGTCGGACCGCTGTGCGCGTCGCAGCGCACGTCCGCGTGCCAATTCACGAACGTGCCGGTCGGGCTGTCCTTCCACGCCCACACGTGCAGCGTGTAGAACGCCGGCAGTCCGAAGCGGTTCGGCGCGTCGAAGAAGTGGAAGATCTGCCCGTTCAGCTCTGGCGCGTGCGCGTGCGTCTTGTTCCACGTCGCAGCGTCGATGAGATAGTCGGCGCCGGTGAGCCTCGGGCCATACGGCGTCGGCTCGTACAGCAGGATCTCCGGCTCTTCGGCATTGATCTCGGCGTCGAACACGCCCGGTGACGGCATGTACCGGTCCAGCTTCACGTAGTGCAGGCCCATCGCGCCGGAATACTCGTCGCTGACGCAGCCGAACAGCAGCTGGAAGCCGTCGTTCTCGGCATTGCCGACGTACTGGTACTTGTTCGTCACGCGCTTGACGATCTTGACCAGCTCGTTGCGCTTGCTCTGGTTGCCGTTGCCGTAATGCTGGTTGGTCGCGCCCTGTGCGTGGGCGCCGTCATCGTGAGCCTGCGGCGCCGGGGCGGCCGCGAGGGCGAGCGTGCCGAGGGCAGCGCACGCCAGGTAAAGAGTCGATCGGTCTTTCATGAGCCTGGTCTCCTGCGGGATTGGAACAGGCTCATAGACTAGGAGCCGCGCGCACGCGGATCCTGGGTGAGTTCCGGGATTGCGCCGGGATTACTGCGGGTTCGTGTTCAGCCTGACCCGGCGACTACTGCGCAGCGCCCCGTGTCGTACCGGATCGGCGGTACTTGCCGTACAGCAATTCTTCTACGAATTCGACGCATTTGAAGTCGAGCAGCTGCATGTTCTTATCGAGACGGCGGTACAGCGGCATGCTGATCTTCCACGGCCGCGTGAACACGTCGGGGTCGGTGATCGTCGCCTCGTACATCAGTACATTGACACCGGCCGGCGTATAGCGCTCCTGCACTCGCAGATTCGGGCCGTGGAAATTGCCGGAGCTGTCGAGCCAGCTCTCCGGCATCTGCCCGGTGACGTCGATCACCAGCGTGTCGCCTTCCCAGCGGCCGAGGTTGTAGCCCATCCACGAGTCGACCTGTGCCTGCGTGCCCGGCCGATTCATATAGACGATGCGGTCCGCACCTGCGAACTCGTAGGTGATCAGCAGCGTCTTCGGCTCTTGCACGATCTGAAATGGATGCGGCAGGTAAGTCGCACGCGGCACGCCGGGCAGATAGCACTTCACCAGCGGATCGAGCTCGAGCCAGTTCGCCTTGTTCGCGGCGCGCTGCTGCGCGGCTGCGGGCTTGTATGGAATGCGGCCGCCTTCGACGACGCCGAGCCCGCCCGTGATCGCGCCGAGCGCACCCATCGCAACGACCGGTCCAGCTGCTGCGTTGTGCGGCTCCAGGTTCCAGTGCGCCGAGCCCATCGCTTGCCAGATGCCGTTGAGATCCGGCTTACCATCCGCTGTGCGTCCACTCTTGTCGGCCGCCGCGGCACTGCCGGCGAGCGCCAGTCCGGCGATCGCAGGTGCCGCGAACGAATAAATCCATGCAACGACTTTCATTTCGGTGAGCCGCCTTTCTTGGCCTCGGCATCGCGCTCGTCCTGGCGCGCGCCGGAGAGAATGTTCGCCAGGCCGTAGTTGCCTTCGTGGCACGCATATTCATAGAGATCGCCGTCGGCGCGCACCATCGGCACGAGCACGGTGAACGGCTTGGTCCATGTCGCCGGATCGTCGACCGTGAACTGATAGTCGACGCGGTTCGGCCCGACGCGCGTGAAGCGCTCGGTGAGGTGCAGGCTCGTCGCCGTGCCGGCGCCACGGAAGCTGGTGGTCTTGTCGGTGAAGTTGCGCGTCTCGACGACGAGCGTGTCGCCTTCCCAGCGGCCGCGCGCATCGCCGGACCACTGAGTCAATTCGGGATCGAGCGCGGGCCGGCCGTCGAGCGGCACGACGCGCGCGTCGTGGATCATCTCCGTCATGATTACGGCGTGCGTCTTCGTCTGAAATATCTGGACGATGTTGTTGTACAAGCTCGGCACGAACGGCGGGCCGGAGCTGTAGCCCATCAGGCAGCGCTCCGACAGGCCGCGATCTTCGGGGCCATCCTTGCGCACGCCGCCGACGCGGAAGCGCACCGGCCGCACGCCGTTGGTGTCGGGACCGAGGCCGCCATTCTCGACCTTCACGCCGGGCTGCACCGGCGGCATGCGGCCGTCGGGCGGATCGATGACGAGCGAAGTGCGCAGGTTCGCGCCCTGCCCGAAGTAGTCCATCCAGAACTGGTTGTAGCCGCCGGTCGGATCGATCGGCGTGCCGCCGTCGCCGGCTTCGATCTGCGCCGAGGTGTCGCGAATCCGCTTGCTGATCGCGGCCGCTTCCTCGGGCGTGAGGAACTCGCGATCCTTGAACTGCGCCGGCCGCTCGAACGGCGTGTCGGAGCCGTAGTTCCAGACACCGCGCAGGTCGGGCTGGCCGGACTCGGTGCGCGGGACGACGTATTGCTTCGCTGTGGGCTTCGCGGGCTCGGCCGCGTGGGCGGTGGCGGCGCCGAGGACTGCGATCACGCCGATGGCCAGCAGGGTGCGCATGGTCGATCTCCCTGTCGTTTGCAGGGCATCGTGTCGCTACGCCAGCCGAAGATCAACCGCGGGCTGCGTCAAGATCGG
>CADEEJ010000002.1:28632-29838 GCA_902826315.1 uncultured Steroidobacter sp. | reverse complement strand
GCCCAACTCGCCGCGACCAGCACCGTCGCGATGCCGCCGAGCACCACGGCGCGCACCGTGCCGAACCACGCGGCCGTGATGCCGGACTCGAACTCGCCGAGCTCGTTCGACGCACCGATGAACACGGCATTCACGGCGCTGACGCGGCCGCGAATCTCGTCGGGCGTTTCGAGCTGCACGAGCAGATGGCGCAGGTAGACGCTCACCATGTCGCCGGCACCGAGCAACACGAGCGCGATCACCGAGACGACGATGTTCGTCGACAACCCGAACACGACCGTTGCGACGCCGAACACGGCGACACCGGCGAACAGCCAGCGTCCGACGTGCCGGTCCAGAGGCGAAAGACTGAGCACGAGCGCGCAAACCGCGGCGCCGAAGCCTGGCGCAGTGCGCAGCACGCCGAGCCCGACCGACGTCGTGTGCAAGATGTCGCGCGCATAGATCGGTAACAGCGCAGTGGCTCCGCCGAACAGCACCGCGAACAAGTCGAGCGAGATTGCGCCCAGGACCACGGGCTTCGAGCGCACGAACGTCAGGCCGGAGAGCAGCGAGCGCAACGAGACTGCCGGTGGTGCGCTCGCGCTCCTGCCGCCGATGCGCACTCTCATCATTAGAAGAGTAGAGATGGCGAGCAGCGTCGCCACCGTCCCGTACACAATGCCTGCGCCGGCGAGATAGAGCAGGCCGCCCAACGTCGGGCCGGCGATCGTGCAGACCTGGAACACCGTCGAGTTGACTGCGGTCGCCTTCGCGAACAATTCGGGCCGCACGAGATTGGGTATCAGCGCTTGCGCGGCGGGCATCGCGAACGCGCGCGTCACGCCGAAGAGTGTCATCACGGCGAAGACTGGCTCGGCCGAGTGCACTCCGAACACGGCGAACGCGAGCAATGCGAGCGCGCTCGTCATGTTGAGGAAGTAGCAGCCCGTGAGGATCTTGCGCCGGTCGTAGTGATCCGCCGCGTGCCCGGCGGGCAGGATCAATACGATGAACGGCAGGAACTGCGAGAGGCCGATCAGGCCGAGGTCCAGCGGATCGTTGGTCGCTGCGTAGATCTGCCAGCCGACGGCGACGGTCTGCATCTGCACGGCGAGCGTGCCGAAGGTGCGCGCCAGCAGGTATCGAATGAACGCGTGCTCGTTCGCGAGGCTCAGTGGGGGAGTCGGGGAGCTAGTGGTCACGCGCTCCTATTGTAGCCATCGC
>CADEEJ010000002.1:18546-28532 GCA_902826315.1 uncultured Steroidobacter sp. | reverse complement strand
ATCAACGAGCGCTGACTAGCCGAACATCGGCAGCACGAACGCGAACACCGCGCCTACGGCGTAGGCGATCGCAGCGACTATCCACAAGCGATTGCTGAGTGCGCGCAGCCGCATGCAGCTGCGCGCCAGCTGTGGATCGGTCGGGCAGGGCAGTCGACGAGCGTTCCACAGCACGACTCCGCTCAACAACAGCATCGCACCGGCCACGCCGAACACCAGAGCCTTGTGCTCGCTCAGCCAGATCAGCTGTGGAACTGCACTGACGAGCCCGACGAGTGCGGCACCGGCGCCCAGCGACACCAGCACGGCGGGCAATACACAGCAGACCAGCGTTGCCGAGCTGGCGAGCAACGCTGTCGCCGCGATACCGACGTTGCGATTGTGAGCGGTGCTCATTTCTTCGCCTTCACTTGCTCACGCAGCGACTGCAGCGACCTCTGCGTTCGTGCGATTGCCTTGACGTCGTAGCCCGCGTCTTTCAGTGCCTTGCGCAGGATATCGTCCGGGATGTCGGCGTCAGGCTTGGTCGCGACAGCGACGAGGCGGTTTTCCAGACTGACGAACACGTCGTCGGTCGCCGCGTTCCGGCGCAGCGTCTTCTCGATGCCCTGCGCGCAGAAGCCGCAGACCAATCCGTTCACAGTGAGCTCGATGGTTGCAGCGTGCGCACCGCTCGCGGCGAGCACGGCCAGCAACAGCAAAACGATTCGTTGCGAAATCATGATGAGTGCCTTCAGAAGTTGAACATGAGCATGGCCTGGAGCTTGCCGTCCTGCGTGGCGCCCGCTTCCAGCCAGGCGTTGCGCTTGAACAGTCGCAGCAAGGCCGCGTACTCGGTGCCGCGGAACAGCTCGCCTGTGTACTGTCGTGCTTGGATCACGACCCAGACAGCGAGCGTCTGGTAATCGTGCTCGTAAGGTGCGACGCCGAGTTGCAGCGTGTCGATGCGATGGCTGTACGCGCTCGCTTCGTGCAGATCGGTCCGCAACGATGCGTAGACGCGTCGCGTCTCATAGTCGAACTGCCCGCCGACGTTCCACGCGAACTGGTCGTCGCTCGTCTCGCCGATGTGCGCGCGGCCGACGCCGCCCCACACGAACACGTTCGCCTGGGCGCTCTCCAGGTTCCAGCGCTTCGGCAAGTAGTTCGCGCGGACGTAGCTGACATCGCGTGTCGCACGTTCGATGGCGCCGTCGAGTGTCAGATGACTGACGCCGAGCGAATAGCGGAAGGTCGGCGCGTAGAAAGCCTGCACTTCCGTCATCGTGCCCGCGCCGTATTCGCCCATCACAGTCGTGCCGTGCGCGAATGCAATAGGCTTCGCCTGTGCAGCGACGGCTACTGCACAGGTTGCGATCGACGCAATCGCTTGCGCGACGCGCCGGATATTGAGAGACATGGAATTCTCCTGTCGGTGTTGGGTAAGGAAACCCGGAACGACCGATCAGGAGATGGGAGGCGGATTCAACGGCAAGTAGTTGGGGCCGGCCTGCCATTCAAAGGAGGCCGCTCGATGCGTTTGCGTAAGCACCGGGGGAACGTCGAAGGATTGCTGCGTCATCGCGACGGACGCTGCGCATGACGTGGCGCAGCCTGCTGCCATTCCCAACCAGCTGTCACCGCAACACGGGCAATCGGCCTTGGCAGCATCGTGGGCCGCGCAATGCACGCTCGAAGAGTGCGGCTGAACGTCGACACTGGCCTGCGCCACCCCTTGCAGGATGAGCATGACGAGGACGCAGGCGTGTAAGAGGGCGCGCAGCATGACGACTTGGCGGAAAAGATAACACGGTCACAGGGCCGCGGGTGCAGCCCGGCACGCTATTCGGCATACTTCCGGCGTGCGTAGTCCGTCCCCCGCCATGACCCGTGTTCTCTGGGTCGTTCTCATTGCGCTCCTCGCGGTACGCATGACGGATGCGCATCTGCACATGTGCTTCGACGGTCAGGAGCCGCGCAGCAGCTTGCATGTAAGCGATTCGGGGCAGCACCACGACTCGACCAATGAAGCGAACCATGTGGATACGGATGTCTCGCTGAGCGTCCTCGTCCTGCTCAAGGCCGGCAAGCTCGATTCCAACGATCTTCCCCTCCTGCTGCTAGGCGCATTTGCGCTTTGGGGCTTGTTCGCCCCGCGCACGCGCGATGTCGTGCCGGTCGCGTCCGCGGTACCGGTGCGAGCGCTGTTGTTCTTCCTGCGTCCGCCGCTGCGCGGACCTCCCTCTCTCGACTCCCTCTGACCACTGACATTTCCTGACGCCGGCTCTGCTGCCGGCGGCATGTCATCGGGAGAAATCCATGAGTTGCCTGTTCGCACGCATGTTGCGTGCGTGTTTCGTGTTCGGCCTGCTTGCGTGGTCGAACCTCAGCGTCGCGCAAGGAGCACCGATCACCTTGCGCCGCGCGATCGATGCGGCCCTGGCCCGCAATCCGGAGCTGCAGACATTTGCATTTCGCTTGCGCGCGCAGGACGCGCGCATCGAGCAGGCACGGCTGCGGCCTGTGCCCGAGGCTTCCGTAGAGCTCGAGAACTTCGCCGGAACCGGCGAAGCGCGCGGCGCCGACTCGCTCGAAGCGACGTTCGCGCTGTCGCAGATCATCGAGCTCGGCGGCAAGCGCACTGCTCGCGTCGAAGCAGAGCAGGCCGGTCGCGACGTCATCGATGTCGAGCGTCAGGCGCGACAGCTGGATGTGTTGGCCGAGGTTACGCGACGCTTCATCACGCTCGCGGCGCGCCAGGAGCAGTTGAATCTGGCACGCAACGCGCTCGATCTGGCGCAACGGACTGTTGCTGGCTCGGAGCGGCGTGTGAACGCGGCGAAGTCACCGCACGCGGAGCTGGATCGCGCACGCGTCGCCTACGACCGCGCCAAGCTCGATGAAGCGCGCGCGCTCGTCGGAATCGAGACTGCACGCAAGCAGCTCGCTGCGACGTGGGGCGAGTCGGAGGCGGTCATCGATGGACAGCCGTTCACCGAAGTCCAGGCAGACCTGTATACGACACCCGCGCCGCGCGAGTTCGCCGAGTTGCTGAGGCGGCTCGACGCCAACCCGGATTTCCTGCGTTTCGTGTCCGAAGCTCGCTTGCGCGATGCAGAGCTGCGGCTGGCCGCAACATTGCGCAGGCCCGATGTGCAACTGAGCGCCGGCGTGCGTCGCCTGCAGGCGAGCGATGACACTGCACTCGTCGCCTCGTTCTCGATTCCTCTGTCGAGTGGCCGCCGCGCGCGCAGCTATGTAGCCGAGGCTCAGGCAAGCCGTGGTCTCGTCGATGCTGAGCGGCGCATAGCGGAAACCAAAGCGCGAGCGATGCTCTACGAGCTGCATCGCGAATTGGAGCGGGCGGTCGTCGAAGCCCGAACGCTGAAGAGCGACATCCTGCCGAGAACTGCGGAGGCGCTCAAAGAAGTCGAGTACGCGTACACGCGCGGACGCTACAGCTACATCGAGCTGGTCGATGCGCAGCGCGAATTCCTGTCGCTCCAGGCCGAGCTGATCGAAGTGAGCGCGAACGCTCACGGCCTGAACACCGAGATCGAAAGGCTGGTGAACGTGCCATGAAGACTCACTCACTCTCAATAATTGCATGCCTGCTGGTCCTCGCTGCATGCGGCAAGGATGACGCTCCGCAATCGCACGCCGAGGAACATGCAGCCGAACCTGCGAGAACCGGCGACGGGCACATCGAGCTGTCGACAGAGCAAATTGCGGCCGCCGGCATCGAGATCGTTCACGCGGGAGCGGCGAACATTCGCGAGACGCTTCCCTTATACGGCGTGATCACGCCGAACGCGGAGCGCATGCGTGAAGTTATCGCGCGCTATCCCGGCGTGATACGCGACGTGACGAAGCAGGTCGGCGACACGGTTCGCCAAGGCGAGAGACTCGCGACCGTCGAGAGCGACGAAAGCCTGGAAACCTACTCGGTCGTCGCACCGATCGCCGGTGTCGTGACCGCGCGCAATGCCAATCCCGGCGAGCAAACTGCCGACAAGGTGCTGTTCACTGTCGCCGATCTCTCCAGCGTCTGGGTGGAACTATCGCTGTTTCCGCGTGACCTGGCAAAGGTGCGTGTCGGCCAGCAAGTGCGCGTCGCGAACGCCGACGCTGGAATCGCAGCGGCGGGCAAGATCACCTACGTCGCACCCGTCGGCACGGCCGCGAGCCAGACACTGGCCGCGCGCGTGCTGCTCGAAAATGCCGAGCGACGCTGGGCGCCTGGGCTCTACGTCACGGCGGAGGTCGTGCTCTCCGAGGTCCGCGTGAACGTCGCAGTTCGCAATGCGGCGATCCAGACACTCGACGGACGTACGGTCGTCTTCGTACGCACAGACGACGGCTTCCAGGCCCGGCCCATTCGTGTGGGACGCATGGACAGCGAGCAATCGGAAGTCGTCGAGGGGTTGAGCGCGGACGACGCGTACGTCGCAGGCAACAGCTTCATCCTGAAAGCGGAGCTCGGCAAAGGGGAAGCGGAGCACGGCCATGACTGACGGTCTGCTGCAATTCTCGATCGCGCGTCGCTGGCTCGTGATGTTCCTCACGCTGGCGGCAGCGGCTGCGGGCATCTGGAGCTATCAACGCCTGCCGATCGACGCGGTGCCCGACATCACGAACGTGCAGGTCCAGATCAACACGCAGGCGCCCGGCTATTCGCCGCTCGAAGTCGAGCAGCGGATCACCTATGTGGTCGAGACTGCGATCGCCGGCGTGCCGCACCTGGAGTACACGCGATCCCTGTCGCGCTACGGGCTGTCGCAAGTCACGGTCGTATTCGACGACGGGACGGACATCTACTTCGCGCGCAACCTGGTGAACGAACGGCTGCAGCAGGCGAAGGGACAGTTGCCCGCGAATCTGGAACCGACGATGGGACCCATCGCGACGGGGCTCGGCGAGATATTTCTGTACACGGTGCACGCGGACGACGGCGCGCGTCAGCCGAGCGGCGAGCCGTACGATGCGACGGCACTGCGAACACTGCAGGACTGGGTGATCCGCCCGCAGCTGCGCCAAGTGCCGGGCGTGACGGAGGTCAACACCATCGGCGGCTACGAGCGCCAGTTTCACGTCACTCCCGATCCTGCGCGTCTGCTGGCATTCGGGCTTACGTTCGACAACATCGTGCAGGCGCTCGAACGGAACAATACCAGCATCGGCGCCGGCTACATCGAGCGCAACGGCGAGCAGTACCTGATCCGCTCGCCGGGTCAAGTGAGCGACATCTCGGCGATCGAGCGCATCATCGTCGCGCATCGACAGGGCGTTCCCATAACGATCCGCGACATCGCCGACGTCGGCTTCGGCAAGCAGCTGCGCACAGGTGCTGCGACCCGCGACGGCAAGGAAACCGTGCTCGGTACCGCCGTGATGTTGATCGGCGAGAACAGCCGCACTGTCGCGAAGGCAGTCGCCGCCAAGCTCGGCGAGATCAACGCGACGCTGCCGCAAGGCGTTCGCGCCGAAGCTGTCTACGATCGCACCGTGCTCGTCGAGAAGACGATCGGCACGGTGCAGACGAATCTGCTCGAAGGCGCAGTGCTGGTCGTCGTCGTGCTGCTGCTCATGCTCGGCAACGTTCGCGCTGCATTGCTGACCGCCGCGGTCATTCCCCTGTCGATGCTGCTGCTCGTGACGAGCATGGCGCAGACCCGGGTCAGTGCGAATCTCATGAGCCTGGGCGCGCTGGATTTCGGGCTGATCGTCGACGGCGCGGTGATCATCGTCGAGAACTGCATCCTGCGGCTGTCGCAAGCTCAGCATCGCGAAGGTCGGCTGCTTGCGCTGGAAGAGCGGCTGCGCACGGTATTCGCTGCTACGCGCGAGGTGTTCACGCCGAGCCTGGTGAGCGTGCTCGTCGTCATCCTGGTCAATCTGCCGATCCTCGCGCTCACCGGTGTCGAAGGAAAAATGTTCCGGCCGATGGCGCTGACCGTGATCATGGCGCTGCTCGCTGCGCTCGTGCTGTCGCTGACGTTCGTTCCGGCTGCAGTCGCGCTGGGGCTCACGGGCAAGATCGAGGAAAGGGAGAACGCGATCATTCGCGGTGCCCGGCGCGCATACCTGCCGGTACTCGACGCAGCACTGCGTTTTCGCACCGCCTTCATCGTCGGCGCGGCCGTGCTGGTTGTTGCCTGCGGGTGGCTGGCAGCGCGCCTGGGATCGGAGTTCGTTCCGAGCCTCGATGAAGGCGACATCGCGGTGCAGGCGTTGCGTATTCCCGGGACGAGCCTGAGCCAGTCGCTCGAAATGCAGCTGCAGATCGAGCGCTCGCTCGCGGATGTGCCGGAAGTGCAGACCGCCTTCTCACGTGTCGGTACGGCCGAAGTCGCAACGGATCCGATGCCGCCGAACATCGCGGATGGCTTCATCATGTTCAAGGATCGCGCAGAGTGGCCCGATCCGCACAAGAGCAAGGAGCTGCTGCTGGCGCAGATGCGCGAACGCCTCGAGAGCTTGCCCGGCAACGCTTTCGAAATCAGTCAGCCCATTCAGTTGCGCTTCAACGAGCTCATTTCGGGTGTGCGCTCCGACCTCGGCATCAAGGTCAACGGCGACGACCTCAACCGACTGCTGCAGACCGGCAATGCGATCGCCGGCGTGTTGAACGGCGTGCCGGGCGCAGAGGGCGTAAAAGTCGAGCAGATCGCAGGCTTGCCGGTGCTATCGGTCGAGGCAAATCGCGCAGCACTCTATCGTTACGGCCTCAACGTCGCCGACGTGCAGGACGTGCTCGCCGCGGCGACCGGAGGCGAGGAAGCCGGACAACTGTTCGACGGCGATCAACGCTTCGCGCTGGTGGTGCGCTTGCCCGAGCATCTGCGCAGCGACCTGCGGTCGCTGGAGCGATTGCCCGTGCCGCTGCCGCAAGGCGGCTACGTGCCGCTGGTCGAAGTCGCCACGCTGAATATCGCGCCCGGCCCGAATCAGATCAGCCGCGAGAACGGCAAGCGACGACTCGTCGTGAGTGCGAACGTGCGCGGCCGCGATCTTGGCGGCTTCGTGGCCGACGCCCGTAAACAGATCGCTGCACAGGTGAAATTGCCGCCCGGCTACTGGCTCGACTATGGCGGCACGTTCGAGCAATTGGAATCGGCGACTCAGCGCCTGACGGTGCTGGTGCCGGTCACGCTCGTGTTGATCTTCGCCTTGCTGATGATGACGTTCGGCTCAGCGAGGGACGCGGCGCTCGTCTTCAGCGGCGTGCCGCTGGCCCTGACCGGTGGCGTGGTTTTCCTGTGGCTGCGTGGAATCCCGCTCTCGATCACCGCGGGTGTCGGATTTATCACGCTGTCCGGTGTCGCCGTGCTCACTGGAGTGATGATGGTCGCGGCGATTCGCGACCGGCTGGCCGGCGGGGCTGCCATCGACGACGCGATCCGCGAGGGCGCGATGCTGCGACTTCGGCCGATCCTGATGGTGGCGCTGGTCGCTGCCTTGGGATTTCTGCCGATGGCCTTGAACACCGGCACCGGCGCCGAAGTGCAACGGCCGCTCGCGACCGTCGTCATCGGCGGGATCATTTCGTCGACGCTGTTGACGCTGGTCGTGCTGCCTGGTCTCTACCGCATCGCGTTTCGGCGCCCGGTCAGCTTCGTTGCAGCTGAAGTGCCGCGCTGACGATGTGATAGAAGGAGCTGGCTGGAACGAGCTGTTCGACGAACGCGCCGCGCTCGTCCATCGCGTCCTTCCACAAGCCCGGTGTCGGCGTATCGAGATACTTCATCAACGACCGAGTGGCTGCCGCCGCGGTGTCCCTGTAGCCCGGTCGACCGGTGATCGTGCCGGCGAGACACGCGGCCTTGATGCGCTCGGTCTGCGGCCACAAGCGCGCTCGCGCATCGCGAATTCTGCCGTCGCCGAACAATGCATTCACCGCGACGCCGCGTGCAGGATCGACGCCGCGCTCTTCCGTTCGATCGATCAGCTCGATGGCGAGTTGAGATGCGCGCGGATTGTGGACGCGCTGCGACCAGCGCAGCAGCAACCACGCCCACTCATATTGATGGCCCGGCTCGACGACATCCGCGTCGGCGCCAGGCACGAGCATCCAGTCGCCGTCGAAGAACTCGCGAATGAATCCGCTCGCAGAATCGTGGAACCGTCGTAACGCCAGCTCGACGATCTCCTCGGCCAACTCGCTCCACCTGCGGTCGTCGTCCAGATCCACCCATTCGAGGCACGCTTCCAGCAAATGCATGTGCGAGTTCGAAAGCAGCGGCAGGCTGCGCGGCGCGCTCTCTTCGAATCCGCCGTTCGGATTGCGCAGCGTTGCCTCGATGCGCGCGAGCAGCTCGCGCGCGCTATCGCGCGCAGTGGTTCCACCGAGCGTCTTGTGCACGCCGGCGAAGCCGAGCAGCACGAATGCCTGATCGTATAGAACGGCACGTTCCACGAGCGGGGCACCGCTGGGTGCAATCAGGCCGCGGAAGAGTCCATCCGGACGGCGATAGTCGGCGAGCAGCGCTGCGGTTCCCTGCCGAACTGCGTCCGCCGCCGGTCCTGTCCAGCCGAGCTCGCGGGCAGCCGCAAACGCATAGATCTGTCGCGGATACAGTCGCGCACGCCGCGTCTCGCCCGACGGCTCGCCGTCTTGCCGCAGGCTTTCGTGGAAGCCGCCGCGAGCATGATCGACACCGTGCGACCACCAACATGGATAAGCGTGCTCGATGAGCCAGCTCGACAGACCTTCGGCCGCGGTCACGCTGGGACCGCTTGCGACTCGCTCGCTCGGCGCGCGAGAAGCATCGCACCGAGCACGCCCGCGCGTCCGTGCAGCGCTGAGATACACACTGAGTTTTCAACACAGCCATCAGGCTCGTGCGGCGGCAGATAGCCGGCGAGCACATCGCGCGTCGCGTTGCGAATGTGCGGCAATAGCAGCCCGTTCTCCAGCACGCCGCCGCTGAATACGATCCGCTCCGCCGACGTGACCAAGGCGATCGTTGCCGCGAGTTGGCCCAGATAGCCGCCGATGATGCTGTAGGCCACATGATCCTCGGGCAGGGCAGACAGATCGACTTGCCAGCGCCGCTGGATTGCCGGGCCGCTCGCGACACCTTCCAGGCAATCGCCGTGAAACGGGCACACGCCCGGGAACGATGCGTCGCGCGGATCGCGGCGCACCTGAATGTGTCCCATCTCCGGATGCATGCGCCCACGCAGCGTCTGATTGTTGATTGCCACGCCGGCACCGATGCCGGTACCGACCGTGACGTACGCGACGCTGCTGCAGCCTTGGCCCGCGCCCAATTCAGCCTCCGCGAGCGCAGCGGCATTCACATCGGTGTCGAGCTCGATTCCGCAATCGGCGACGGGCTGCAGAGCAGTGACCAGATTTGCGTTCGCCCAGCCGGGTTTCGGCGTCGCGAGCATTCGTCCCCAGTCCTGCGCGCGCCGGTCGAGTTGGATCGGCCCGAACGACGCGATGCCGAAGCCGCGCATCCGTCCGTACTTGAGCTGCATCGCGTGGAAGAACTGCAGCACCTCCGCGAGCGTCTCAGCCGGCTGGCGCGTCGCGATGCGCTTCTCCTCGAGCATCTCGTGCACGCTGCGTCCGACGGCACAGATGAACTTCGTTCCGCCTGCTTCGACCGCCCCGTAGATGTACTCCTGCGCTGACATAGCCGCCGTCACTTGATACAGGGACCGTCGGACTTGCGGGGCACGAGCACCACGGGTTCGAGATAGTGGATGTCCGCCGGCTTCGCGTCGCCGCGCAACAGCCGTAGCAGGCTCTGGCCGATGTGCCGGCCGTTCTCGAACACTGCGTGGTCGATCGTGGTGAGCGGCGGATCGGCGAACGCCGAATGACTGGAGTTGCCGTAGCCGACGATGGAAATGTTCTTGCCGACTTCGATGCCGCGCTCGCGGCAGGCGGCGAGGGCGCCGATTGCCATCGCATCGGTCGCGCAGACGATTGCAGTCGGCGGCGCGGGCAACGCCAGCAGTTGCCGGCACATCGCGAAGCCGCTGACTTCGCTGAG
>CADEEJ010000002.1:3786-18446 GCA_902826315.1 uncultured Steroidobacter sp. | reverse complement strand
ACGCGGGTACGCACGATCAGCAGTGCATCGATCCAGCCGCCCTTGATGAAGTTCTCGTACAGCGCCGTCTCGCGCACCGGGTCGTTGCGCGTCTGCATCGTTGCGATGAGCGAGTAGCCGCCGTTTTCGAGCTCCGCTTCGACACCGCCGAGCAGGCTGGAATAGACGGAGTCGACGAAGCGCACGCCGTCGCCCGCCGAAGGCAGGATGACACCGCACATCGAGCTGCGGCCGGACTTCAGCCGGCGCGCGCCGGGGTTCGGCTTGTACCCCAGCTCCCGCGCGCGCTTGACGATGCGCTCACGGGTCGCCGGCGAGACGTCCTCGTAGCCGTTCAGCGCTCTGGACACCGTCGAGATCGACAGGCCGAGATCGCGGGCGAGCAGCACGATCGACATACATCTCCGTCAGTAGCGGCGCTTGCGCGCAAGTCTAATGCAATGCGGTCGAGCCGGCGCGATTCCGGTATTTCGTTGACAAAAACGTTTTTGAAGGCCTACTCTTGGCCCGAAACCGATATCAAGGCATGCGGCAACGCACGCGCTGCCGCGCAAAAATTCATGCAGGAGGGGGACTTCGATGTTGAGCAAGACCTGCCTTTCCGTTCGCCGTACGCGGCTGCTGCCGATCGCCGCGCTGCTCGCCACACCTTTGACGGTTACTGCGCAGGAGGCGACCCCTGAAGGCGAGGGCAATGCATTGGAAGAGATCGTCGTGACCGGCACCAGCCTGGCGCGCTCCGCCCTCGACACGCCGCTCGCGGTGACCAGCCTCGATGAAGACCGGTTGCTGAAGCTCACTTCGAACAGCCAGGCGGACATCCTGAATTCCGTGCCGACCATCAAGGCCGAAGGCGGCGGCGGCGAAGTCGCGGCCAACGTATTCATCAAAGGCCTGCCGTCGGGCGGCCAGTATCAGTTCACGCCGCTCATGTACGACGGCATGCCGGTGTTCAGCTCGTTCGGCCTGAACTCCTCGGCGTTCGACGTCTACTACCGCAACGACCTCGGCATCGAGCGCCTGGAGTTCGTACGCGGCGGCGTCTCGAACCTGTTCGGACCCGGCTCGGTCGCCGGCATGATCAACTACATCTCGAAGACCGGCAGCGACACGCCGGAAGCGAAAGTGCAGCTCGAAGTCGCGGACGAGAGCCGCGTGCGCAGCGACTTCGCAGTGAGCGGACCGTTGAGCACCGACGCCGGGCTCTACTACGCGCTGTCCGGCTTCTATCGCTATGACGAAGGCCCGATCAAAACCGGCAACGAAACCGAGGGCTTCCAGCTCCGCGGCAACATCAAGAAGGAATTCGCGGACGACTCCGGCTCGATCACCCTGTTCGCGCAGTACATCGACGACCAGGCGCAGTTCTACCTGCCGTTCCCGTTGAACGGCACCACGCGCGAGCGCATCCGCGGCAACGACGGCGACGAGGTGGAGCAGGTCGAGACCGACCAGGTCGACGGCATGAGCTTCAACATCCCGGGCGGCGTGTTCCGCTCCTCGATCGGCGATGGCGTGGTCACGAAGGACGGCTCGATCGGCCTGGCCTTCGAGAAGGACCTCGGCAACGACTGGGGCGTAAACGGCAAGGCGCGCTATGCGAGCTACGATCACAGCTTCGACTTCTTCCTCGACGGCGACGGCCTGGCCGGCCGCAACAAGCCCGAGACGCCGGCGACGTTCCTGGCGAATAGCGGGCTGACAGCCGGCACGTTCACCTACGCCGACACCGGCGAGGCCGTGCCCGCCGACTTCCTGCTGTTCTCGAATCGCTTCATCGACCGCGACCGCCCGGCCGACGACATGAGCATCGAGCTCAACGTCACCAAGGGCATGACGCTGGGCTCGTTCGAGCACAACTTCACGGTCGGTGCGTTCTACGCCGATGCGCAAGCGAAGGACTTCAACGTCACCACCGGGTATCTCGCGGACTTCCAGAACCGGGCGCGGCTGGTCAACCTGACGCTGGCCAACGGCACCATCATTTCGCGCAACGGCCTGCGCGACGCCGGTATCGGCTACGTGAACAACAAGCACGAAGCCCAGCGGCAGGCGATCTACCTCGCCGACCAGCTGGAGAGCGAGAAATTCATCTTCGACATCGGCGCGCGCTTCGAATCCATCGACGGCGACATCAGCCGCGAGATTCCGACACCGACCGCAGTCGTCACCGACAACACGCCCAACCTGTCGCAGGCCTTGCGCGACGTGGTCTGGGGCACCGGGCAGTTCCGTCGCGCCAGCGTCGATACGGACGAGTGGGCCGTGGCGCTCGGCACGTTGTACAAGCTCACCGATTCGGTGAACCTGTACGCCAATGCGGCGCGCGGCTTCTTCTTCCCCGAGATGCGCGCGGTCGCGATCGACAGCACCACGAATCGCCCGCAGACCTACAGCGCCGAGATCATCAAGCAGGCTGAAGTCGGCGTGAAGTACATCGGCGAGCGCTTGTCCGGCACGGTTTCGGCGCTGTACACGGAGCTGAACGATCGGCGTGCCGTGAGCTTCGTGAACGACGGGACCGGCAACGTGGTCGAGCGAGTCAACCTCGTGTCGACGGAGTCGTACGGCCTGGAGGCCGACTTCAATTTCCGCGTGCTCGACAACCTCAGCTTCGAGGGCAACGTCACCTGGCAGGAGCACGAGTTCACGCAGTTCTTCACGAACTTCCAGCCGAATCCCGCGATCATCGGCAACGAGCTGCTGCGACAGCCGAACGTACTGTGGAACGCAGGCTTCTACTACGACGACGGCCGCTTCGACGCCGCCCTCTACAACACGTACACCGGCGATACGTTCACGACCGAGCTGAACAACATCAAGCTCGACGCCTACAACATCGTGCGCCTCAACGCCGGCTACACGTTCGACTGGGCGGACCTGACTGCCCGCGTCGGTATCGACGTCTACAACCTGCTCGACGACGACGGCATCACCGAAGGCTCGCCGCGCCAGGACACGGCGCAGACTACCGGCGGTGCTTTTTTCATCGGCAGGCCGGTGCTGCCGCGGCGTTACACGCTGCGCTTCACGGTGGACTTCTGAGCAAAGGTTGTAGATGACGACGCAGCTGGACGAGCGCGCGCGGGACATCCTGCGCGCCAACGATCGCGGCGGTTACACGGTGCCGAACGGGCGCGTGTATCCGTTCCAGTGGAACTGGGACTCCGCGTTCGTCGCGCTCGGTTTCGCGACGTTCGACCAGGACCGCGCCTGGCGCGAGGTCGAGACGCTGTTCGAGGCACAGTGGCCGGATGGCTTCGTGCCGCACATCGTGTTCTGGAAGGACGACGCCGGCTACTTTCCTGGACCGGCGGTCTGGGGCACCGGGCGATCCCCCCTGACCTCGGGCATTACCCAGCCGCCGGTCGCTTCCAGTGTCGTGCGCTCGCTGTGGCTGCGTGCCGAGCGCAGCGCGACGTTCCGGCCGCGGCTCGAGCAGCTGTTTCCGAAGCTGTTGGCGTGGCACCGCTGGTTCGCGGAAGTTCGCGATCCGCTCGGCAAGGGCGTCGTGATTGCCGTGCATCCGTGGGAGACGGGTCGCGACAACTCACCCGAGTGGGACGCTCCGTCGCAAGTGATCGATACGTCGCGAGTCGGCGAATACAAGCGGCGCGACACGACGCATCTCGATCAGAGCATGCGGCCGACGAAGATCGAGTACGACCGTTACCTTGCGCTCGTGCAGGCCGGCCGGGACATGGGCTGGGACCAGCGGCGCATCGCGCGCGAGCATCCGTTTCGTGTGGCGGACGTCGGCATGTCGATGATGCTGCTGCGTGCGAATCGCGACTTGGCCGCGTTGGCGGACGATCTCGGTCGTAAGGCAGAAGCGGAAGAGCTGCGCGGCTACGTGAAGCGCGCCGAAGCCGGCCTCGACTACTTGTGGGATGACTCGATCGGCGCCTACTGTTCGCGCGATTCGATCAACGGCCGCTTTTCCGGATTGGTCACGAGCGCGTCGTTCCTGTCCTTCTATGCCGGCCTGAAACACGACAAACACGACAGCAGCACGTTGCAGCACTTCGAGCGCATCTCGAAGCGTGTGCGCTACGTCATGCCGAGCCTCGATCCCGACGATCCCGGATTCGATTCGATCCGCTATTGGCGTGGACCCGTGTGGGCGGTCGTCAACTACATGATCGGCACGGGGCTGAGCGAAGCCGGTCACTCCGGACCCGCGCAACGCGTGCGGTCGGACACGCGTGCGCTGATGGAAGGCGCGGGATTGTATGAGTCGTATTGTCCGGTGAGCGGGCGTGGCAGCGGCGGCGGCGACTTCTCGTGGACGTCGGCGATTTGGCTGCACTGGGCAAGAAGCGGTTAGCGGTTGGCGGTTGGCGGTTAGTGAAGATGCTGAGCACAGAACAGAACGAGTTCTATCAGAAGAACGGCTACCTGCACGTGCGCGGCATGTTGACCGCGGCAGAAGCGGCGTTTTATCGGCAGGAGCTGCACGATCTCGCGGAGCGGCTCGGCGAGCGCGATGCGACCTGGAGCAGCGTGAAATCGGCAGAGCCGGCGAAGCGCACGCGCCTGATGCATTGTCACGACGTGCAGTTCTATTCGGCGGCGTTCACCAGCCTGCTGGTCGATCCGCGCTTCACGCGCATCGCGCAGGGCATCGTCGGCCCGAACGTGCAGCTGCACCACACGAAGATGTTCATCAAGCCGCCGGAGAACGGCTCGCCGTTCCCGATGCACCAGGACTATCCCTACTTCCCGCACAAGCATCATTCGATGATCGCGGCGATCATCCACTTCGACGACGCGCCGGTGGAGAAGGGCTGTCTGCGCGTCGTGCCGGGCTCGCACAAGCTCGGGCCGCTGGAAGCGATCGGCCAGGATCATCACCTGCCCGAGGACCAGTATCCGATCGACGGCGCGCTGGCGATTCCAGCGAAGGCCGGCGATGCGATCTTCATGTCGTACCTGCTGGTGCACGGCTCCGGCCTGAATCGCTCGAACGAGCCGCGGACCACGATCCTCGTGCAGATGCGCGACCCCGCGGACGTGCCGCTCAACAACAAGCACTCTTCGCGGGGCCAGGGGATGATGCTCGCGGGCATCGATCCGCAGCGGCCCGATCACGAGTTCGCCTGGGAGCGCAAAGCTGAATGATGCGATGGGCGCGAGCCGCCGTCGCATCTACGTCCGTTCTCGCGGCGTTTGCTGTCCACGCCGGCGATTGCGCCGCGCTCGCCAGGCACGAGCTAACCAACGTTCGCATCGCTATCGCGCAGCTCGTTCCCGCGGCAGCGGACGTTCCCGAATTCTGCCGCGTGCAGGGTGAAGCACGGCCCACAATCGATTCGCAGATCGGCTTCGAACTGTGGCTGCCTGCGTCGGGATGGAACGGGCGCTACTACCAGCTGGGCAACGGCGGCTTCGCAGGCAACATTCACCAACCCGCGCTCGCGGCGGAGCTGCGACGTGGCAACGCCGTCGCTGCGACCGACACGGGGCACCGTGCCAGTGCCTTCGATGCGTCCTGGGCGCTCGGCCATCCCGAGAAGATCGTCGACTACGGTTATCGCTCGCTGAGCGAAACCGCCCGTGCTGCAACGGCGCTGGTGCGCGAGTACTACGGGACGCCGCCACGCTTCAGATACTTCACCGGCTGCTCGAACGGCGGCCGCCAGGCACTCATGGTCGCGCAGCGTTTTCCGGACGAGTGGGACGGCATCCTCGCAGGTGCGCCTGCCCTCGACTGGACTCGACAGCTCGCAACCTTCGCAGCTCAGCCCGCGGGCGACGTGCGCTTGCAGCTCACGTTTGCCGAGCAGTTCTTCCGCTACATGGTCCACGACGATCCGGCCTGGAATCTCGGCCAATTCGAGCAGCGCGACTTCGAGCACGCGAGACGACGGCAGATCGGCAACGCCACGCTGAGCCAGGTGCTCGACGCGACCGATCCCGACCTGACGCGCTTCGAGCGGCGCCGCGGGAAGTTGCTGATGTATTTCGGCTGGGCCGATGATCTGCTTGCGCCGCGGATGGGCGTCGACTACTACGAGCGCGTCCTCGCGCGCATGGGCGGTCCGGAGCGCACGCAGGCGTTCTTCCGGCTGTTCATGGTGCCCGGCATGGGGCACTGTCAGGGCGGTACGGAACCGCATGCGTTCGGCCAGGCGTACGTGTCGCCGGGGCTGCGAGACGATCCCGAGCACGATATCCGCCGCGCGCTGGAGGCGTGGGTGGAGCAGGGCAGAGTGCCCGAGCGCATCGTCGAGGCGGCGCAGGTGCTGCATCCGTACAAGATGGGGGAGCCATGAACTCTGCCGAGGTTTACGCAGCGCCCGCGCGACCCGCGCTTTCCAGGCACTACCCGTGGATCCTCATCGGCCTGCTGTGGATGGTTGCTTTCCTGAACGCGGCGGATCGCTCGATTCTGGTCGCGGTCATGCCGAAACTGCGCGACGAGTTCGGGCTCACACCCGAGCGGCTCGCGCTCATCAACTCGGTGTTCTTCTGGATCTATGCATTCGCCGCGTTCCTTTCGGGCCGCCTCGGCGACAGCACGCGCCGCTCGTGGGTCATCGTCGGCGGGCTCGCGTTCTGGAGCGTCGCGACCGGGCTCGTTTCGCTAGCCACTGGATTCTCGATGTTGCTCGCTCTGCGCGGCCTGGTAGCGCTCGGTGAAGCGACTTACTACCCGACCGGGACCGCGCTGATCAGCGACTGGCATCGTCCCGCGATGCGCAGCCGTGCGCTGTCGATCCATCAGACCGCTGTGCTTGCCGGCACTGGATTCGGCGCATACGCGGCTGGACTGATCGCGGATCGGCTCGGTTGGCAGGCGCCGTTCGTCATCTTCGGCGCCGCTGGCATTGTCTGGTGCGCAATTCTCTACAAGGTATTGAAGGACGCACCAACCCGCGCCGTGCGCGATACGAGTGACGCTCGAAAGTCGTTGCTTGGACCGCTGCGCGTCGTCGTGCGACGCCCGCCGGCTCTGTTCCTCTGCAGCGTGTTCTTCCTCGGCACCGGCGCATCGACCGGCGTCGCGGTGTGGGCGCCGACGTATGTGCACGACGCGCTGGGTCTCGACCTGGCCGACTCGGCGTTGTATGGCGCGGCGACGATCAGCGTCGCCGGACTCATCGCAGTGCCCTTCGGCGGTCTGCTCGCCGACTGGCTCGCAGCACGCACGCCGATCGGGCGCTTCTATACGCTGGCGATCGGGCTCGGCTTGGCGGGCATTCTGCTATTGCCGCTGATGGGTGCTCGCTCCGCCATGGCAATCGGCATGGTGTTGCTCGCATCGAGCGCCGGCAAAGGGATCTTCGACGGCTGTATCTACTCGACGATGCACGATGTCGTCCCGAGCGAGGCACGCGCGAGCGCGGTAGGGCTCATGACCATGTCGGGCTTCATCGGTGCGGGCTTGACGCCGCTGTTCGTCGCGATGGCATCCAGGGTCTGGGGTATGGCGGCCGGACTGACGTCGCTCGCCGCGCTATATTTCATCGCCGTGATCATCCTGCTTGCCATCCGCGGTACCACGCGGCGCGTCGTCCTGGAGACGCGCCGTGCAGAAGAGGCCGCAGCCGCATGAGTGTGCTGCAGCCCGCTGCATTGCTGCTCAAGGCTCCGCGCGAACTCGCGTTCGAGCCGCTCGAACTGGCGCCGTTGCGTCCGGATGAAGTACGTATCCGCACGTTGTTCTCGGGCGTGAGCGCTGGCACCGAGCTGTCGCAGTATCGCGGTACGAATCCGTTCATGAATCGGCGCTGGGACGAAACCTCGCGCCTGTTCGTCGCGTCCGCGGAGCCGAGCTGGAGCTATCCGGTCCGCAACCTGGGGTATGAAGAATCCGGCAAGATCGTGGAAGTCGGCAGCGCAGTGACCGACGTGCGCGTCGGCCAACATGTGTTCGGCACGTGGGGACATCGCACTCATCACGTCGCGCGCCAGGATTACGCTCGGGATCGGCTGCTGCCTGCCGATGCCGATCCGCGTATCGGGATCTTTTCGCACATCGGAGCGGTCGCGCTGAATGGCGTGCACGATGCTGCCATTCGCATGGGCGACCTCGTGGTCGTGTTCGGTCTCGGCGTGCCGGGGCAGATCGTCGCGCAGGCAGCACGTGCTTCGGGTGCGACCGTCGTGGGCGTCGATCCGGTGCAAGCACGTCGCGATGTCGCGCTGAAGCTCGGTGCGGATCGCGTGCTCGATCCCACCGCGGGGTCTGTCGCCGAACGCATCAAATCCGAGACCGGCGGGCGTGGCGCGGACGTTTGTATCGAAGTTTCAGGTGCCGCGCCGGCGCTCGCCGAAGCGATCCGCACGGTCGCGTATTCGAGCCGCGTCGTCGCGATGGGCTTTTTCCAGGGCGAAGCGCGCGGCTTGTCGCTGGGCGAGGAGTTTCATCACAACCGCATCGAGCTGATCTGCTCGCAGATCTCCGGCGTGAGCCCGGCTGCCAGTCACCGCTGGAGCAAGCCGCGTCTGTGGCAGACGGCGGTCCGTCTCCAGCATGAGAAGCGCCTGAACCTGTTGCCGCTCATCACGCACACGGTTGCGTTCGCCGAGGCGCCTGCATTGTTCGCACGCATCGATGCAGGCGAGCCGGGCATGTTGCAGTCAGTCCTGACATTCGGAGCCTGAGTGTGAAGCGACTGCGTGTGGGCCTGCTCGGCTGCGGCGGCATCGGCGCGCGTCATGCCACGGCAGTCGGCGTGCTGAAAGACGAGATGCAGCTCGTCGGCTGCTGCGGACGCAATGAGAGCAAGGTTCGCGAGTTCGCTGCACGCTTCGGCGCCGAGCCATTCACCGAGCTGCGTCGGATGCTGGACTCGCAGATCGATCTGTTGATCGTCGCACTCCCGCCATTTGCTCATACAGGTCAAGTCGAACAAGCGGTGGCTGCGGGCACGCATGTGCTCGTAGAGAAGCCGATTGCGCTCGACATGACTCGTGCACGGTCGATGGTCGATGCTGCAGCCAAGGCGGGTGTCGTCGCGGCTTGCGGCTTCATGTATCGCTTCGGGGCTGCAGTGAAGCGCTGGGACGCGGCCGTGAAGGCCGGCGAAGCCGGGCGCGTGGGGTTGTTCACGGGGCAGTTCCATTGCAACGCGCTGCACGCTGACTGGTGGCGCGAGCGCGCGAAATCCGGCGGCCAGATGGTCGAGCAGCTGATCCACATCGTCGATCTCGCGCGCCATCAGCTCGGCGAGCCGCAAACGGTATACGCGCGCACCGCGAATTTCTTTCATCGCGACGTCGCCGGTTACGACAGCGATGACGTCAGTGCGATCGTGCTCGGTTACGCGGACGGACGTGTCGGCGTGCTCAACGCGACGAACGGCGCGGTGCCGGGGCAGTGGACCAAGCTGTGGCAGATCGTTGCAGAGCGCATGACCGGGCGCTTCACCGGCTGGAACACGGCCACACTGACCCACACCATCGGCGCACCGCGCACCGAGGAAATCGACGAGCAGATTGATGTTTTCGTCGCGCAGCTGGCCGACGTCGCGGCCGCCATTCGCGAGCGGCGGCCGCCGGCAGTCCCGCTCAGCGAGGGGGCTGGCACGCTGCGCATTGTGCTGGCCGCTCGGCAATCGGCAGCAGAAGGTCGCGAGATCTCGTTGTGATCGGCACCGCATGAGCGCTGCGTGGCGGCTGGTCGTCCTGCTGTGGGCTGCGGCATTTCTCAACTCCGCCGGCCGGCAGATCCTCATCACGGTACTGCCGCAGGTTCGTGCCGAGTTCGGGCTGACCGCGACGCAGTTGGCGTTGATCAATTCCGTCGGCTTCTGGGTGTATGCCGTGTGCGCGCTGATCTTCGGCCGCCTGGGCGACTCGACGCGTCGCTCGCGCCTGATCGTGGCCGGTCTCATGTTCTGGGCCATTGCGACCGGGATGGTGTCGCTGTCGACGGGCTTCATCACGCTGATCGTGGTGCGCGGTCTCGTTGCGGCGGGCGAGGGGACTTACTATCCGACTGCTGCCGCACTGATCAGCGACTGGCATCGCAGCGGGACCCGCAGCCGCGCGCTGGCGATTCATCAGACTGGAGTGTTTGCCGGCGCCGGTGTCGGCGCGGTCACGGCGGGCGCGCTCGCCGATGCCTTCGGTTGGCGCTCGCCGTTCCTGATCTTCGGAATTATTGCTCTGGTCTTCTGCGCCGTGCTGTTCATGTGGCTGCGCGAAGCGCCTGCTCCGCCATCGCACAACGCAGCGGTTTCCGTTGCTGGCAACAACGAGCCATTGCGAACTGTCCTACAGAGACCGGCGGCTCTGATGCTGTGCCTCGTCTTCTTCCTCGCCAACGGTGCGGTCTGCGGCATCATCGTCTGGGCGCCGACCTTCCTGCATGACGAGCTCGGCCTCGATCTCGCGGCCTCTGCGCTGTACGGTTCGGCGACGCTGAGTGCGGCAGGAATCATCTGCGTGCCGCTCGCTGGATTCCTGGCGCATCGCCTGGCCGCACACACTCCGCTCGCGGTCTTCTATGTGCTCGCGATAGGACTTGCGCTTGCAGGCCTGCTGTTGCTGCCGCTGACCCTTGCAACGTCGGCGTTCGCGGTCGGTGCGGTGCTGTTCGCATCTGGCGCAGGGAAAGGTCTGTTCGACGGAGTGATCTACGCGGCGATGCATGACGTCGTACCGCCTTCGGCTCGCGCGACTGCCGTCGGTTTGATGACACTCGTCGGCTTCTGCGGCGCCGGCCTGGCTCCGATCGGCGTTGCCCAGGCCAGCGAACGGATCGGCATGGCTGCTGCGATGACCTCGCTGGCAGTCCTGTATCTGGCGGCCGCGGTGCTGTTGATAGCGACACGCGGCTCCACTCGGCGGACAATCCTCGAAACTCGCGAGTTCGAGGACGGCCGACGATGACGGGTCAAGCACTCAAAGCTGGCGGTGTCGTATTCACCGAGCTTGCACCGTTGATCGACGGTGTCGTGCCTGACTGCGTCGGCCCGCAGGTTGCAGAGAGCGGCCGCGGACGGACTTTGACGTGGTCAGTCGGCACCGGGCGTTTTGTGGTTGAGATCGACAACGATCCGCTGACGCTGAGAATCTCGCTGCAAGGGATGGCCGGCGATTCCGTCGACTCCATCGGTCTGCGCATCGGCCGCGCAGCCAACGTCGTCCGCTATCTGCGCAACGGCTACACGAGCTGGGACGGCAGTTACTTCGTCGAGCTCGACAACGCACGCGGCATCATCGCAGCCGATCCGACGGCCGTCGTTGGGCATGCGATGACAGCGCTCGTGTCCGAAGCGGGTGAAACGGCGGTGCTCGGGTTCCTGCGCCATGATCGTTTCCAGAGCCGTTTTCGCTTCGCGTTCGCTGAGGGCCCGTTGTCGATCGACGTCGAGACGCTCATCGACGCGTCCGTGCGCGGCGATCGCATTGAAGCCGAGCCGTTGGTCTTACTGTCGGGAGTCGATGTCGAAGAAACGCTGCGTGATTGGGCGCGCCGAGTCGCGCAGGCATCGCCGCTTCGACCCCGCATCCGCGAGCGGCGCATCGCGGGCTGGTGTTCCTGGTACAACTTGTACGCCTCGATCAGCGAACCGATCATCCTCGAGCATCTGACGGCGGCGGCGCAGTTTCGCGCCCGCTACCAGGTGCCGTTCGACGTCTTCCAGATCGACGACGGCTTCACGCCCGAGATGGGCGACTGGCTCGAAGTGAAGCCGCAGTTTCCGCGCGGCATGCAGCCGCTGCTCGCCGACATCCGCGCCAAGGGCTTCATGCCCGGGCTGTGGATTGCGCCGTTCATGGTCGGCAATCGCAGCCGCCTGTACGCGGAGCATCCGGACTGGGTCGTGACCGATCGCACTAGCGGCAAGCCGATCGCACCGATGACGTTCTACGGCGAGTTCCGCTGGCACAAGCGCAGCGAGGAATACTACGTCCTGGACATCACGCATCCCGCCGCGGAAGCGTACGTGCGTAAAGTCTTTCGCACCTGGGCGCGCGACTGGGGCTGCGGCTACTTCAAGACGGACTTCATGTACTTCGGCAGCGAATACGGACCGCGCCAGGCGCGCTGGCACGTGGAGGGGCTGTCACGCATCGAAATCTGGATGCGGATGGCGCGGCTCATCCGCGCGGAGATCGGCGATGCGCTGTGGCTCGGTTGCGGCGGTCCGATCTGGGCGGGCATCGGCCTCATGGATGCGGTGCGCATCGGCCGCGATATCGGCGTGAGCTGGGAAGGTCACTATTCCGCCGAATCGCTGCTGCGGGACCAGGCGAGCCGCAACTTCGGCAACGGCATTTTCTGGCAGGCCGATCCGGATTGCATCCTGCTGCGGGAGCGCTTCCACCATCTCACCGACGAGCAGGTGAAATCGCTGGCGCTGTTCGCGGGACTGGCGGGCGGCGTGCTGATGACGAGCGATCGGCTCGATGAGATCTCCGACGAGCGCGGCCGATTGTTCGCCGATCTCGCGTGCGAGTCGCGCCCGCAAGTCTGCGATTTCCCGCAGCTCGGCCGCGTGCCCTTGCGACATCGCATCGGCACGTCGCACACCGGAGCACTGAAGCTCATGTCCGAGGGTGATCCGGTCTTACTGCAGAGAGTACGGAAGCCGGACGGCACGGTGCTCACAGCGCTACTGAATACGGGCAGCACGCCCACCGATCGTGAGATCGACGGCGTGCGGGTGTCGCTGCCGCCGTATGCGACGCGTGTCCTGGAGCGCCGATGAGCCGCACCGACGATCTGCAACAACGATTCCAGGCCTTTGCCGGCCGCCCCGGCCGCGTCGCGTTTGCACCGGGCCGCATCAATCTCATCGGCGAGCACACCGATTATTCCGGTGGCTTCGTCCTGCCGGCGAGCCTCGCGCTCGGCACATGGACAGTCGCCGCTGCTCGCGACGATCGCAAGGTGCGTGTGCTCTCGGAGGGCCAGCACGAGACCGAAGTGTTCGCGCTGGACATCGCACCCGCAGCGGCAACGAAACGCTGGAGCGACTACGTCGCGGGTGTGGCCTGGGCCCTGCAACAGGCGGGCTGCAAGCTGCGCGGCGCGGATCTGCTGATCGCGAGCGATGTGCCGATGGGCTCGGGTTTGAGCTCGTCCGCCGCCCTCGAAGTTTCCGTCGCCCATGCGCTGCTCGCCGTCGCGGGCGCATCGTTGTCGCCGCTGCAAATTGCACGGGTGTGCCAGCGGGCGGAGAACGAGTTCGTCGGCGCCCGCTGCGGCATCATGGATCAGTTCGCGGCGACCCATGGCGAGAGCGGCCGCGCGCTCATGCTCGATTGCGCCGACTACTCCTGGAAAAGCGCGCAGCTGCCGGCGAAGCATTGCTGGGTGGTCGCCAACACGATGGTTCGGCACGCACTTGCTCACGGCGAATACAATGTGCGTCGTGCCGAATCGGAGGAGCTGACCGCTTACATGCACCGTCGTATCCCGCAGCGGACTCGCTTGGCCGAGCTGAGCATTGCCGAGACGAAGGAGCTCATGAGCGGTTTGCCTGCGACACTTGCGAGCAGATTGCGGCACATCGTCGGCGAGAATCGGCGCGTGCACGAAGCGTATGCGGCGCTCGACTCCGGCAACGTCGCGCTGCTAGGACAGCTGTTGTTCGCCTCTCATGGCAGTTTGCGCACGGACTACGAAGTGAGTTGTCGCGAGCTGGATATTCTCGTGGACATCGCGGGCGCTGTACCCGGCGTCCTCGGTGCTCGCATGATCGGCGGCGGTTTCGGCGGCTGTACGCTGACGCTCATCGAGGCGCAGCACGTCGAAACCCTGCTGGCGCAGCTGCGATTGAATTATGTACAAAGCACGGGCAGGGAGCCCGCTACATATATATGTGAGTTCGGCGGGGCGGGAGGCATGCTGGCATGAGCGGGTCACATCGGCGCCGCAATGCATTGACCGGCGAGTGGGTGCTCGTGTCACCGCATCGGACATTACGTCCGTGGCAAGGGCAGCACGAAGCAGCGCCGCCGGCGCGACGACTCTCGTACGATCCGCAGTGCTATCTGTGTCCCGGCAACAAGCGCGCGAACGGTGCTGTGAATCTGCAGTACACGCAGCCGTACGTTTTCGCGAACGACTTTTCGGCACTCGATGCGGCAGGTGATGCAAGCGCGAAAGGCGAGGGACTGTTCGCGTCGCAGTCGGTCTCGGGCGAATGCCGCGTGCTGTGCTATTCGCCGCGGCACGATCTGTCGCTCGGCGACCTGCCTCAGCAAGAAGCAGCAGGCGTCGTGCGTGCCTGGCGAGCGCAATTCGCCGAGCTCGATGCGCGTCGCGACCTCGCTTACGTGCTGATCTTCGAGAATCGCGGCGAGATGATGGGCGCGAGCAATCCGCATCCGCACGGGCAGATCTGGGCGACCAGCATCGTGCCGGATGAAGTCGAGCACGAGCTGCAGAGTCAGAGGGAGTACGAGGCGACTCATGGCCGGCCGTTGCTCATCGACTACGCGCAAGCGGAACTGCAAGCCGGACAGCGTGTCGTCTCCTCGAACGATCACTGGGTCGCGCTGGTGCCGTTCTGGGCGGAGTGGCCGTTCGAGCTGCTCGTGCTTCCGCAGCGGCCGATTGCCGCGTTCGATGAATTGCAGCCCGCCGAGGAGGAGAGCCTGGCCAAGCTGTTGCAGTCGATCGTCGCCCTGTACGACCGCGTGTTCGATGTGCCATTCCCGTACTCGATGGGCTGGCATCCGCGTCCGAGCCGCAG
>CADEEJ010000002.1:2406-3686 GCA_902826315.1 uncultured Steroidobacter sp. | reverse complement strand
GCAGTTCTGTGAATGCTCGTTAGACTTTCGCGCGATGAGCTCCACCCGAATGTTCTTATGGGCCGCGTTCGCTTATGTCGCGTTGCTCGGCGTTCGCTACTTGCTCGGTGCGCGACAGTATCTGACGTGCGCACTGCGCGTGCTCGCGACCTTCTGGGCCGTACTGCTGCCGCAGCAGTGGCTTGCCTATCGCCTGCGGCGTTCCGTCGCCGAGGTGGTCGGTGATAGAACGGATCAACCCAGCGTGGTGCGAGCTGCGATCGAAGTCATGGCGAATCCGCGCTACGCCAAGTGGCGATCGCTGGTGCGTCAGGCGCACGCACGCCTGATCGCGAAGCAATTCGCCGTGCCGCATGCCACGAGCGGCGATCGTGCGTTCGGCGTAGTTGCGTACGTCACGTCGTGGGTGCCGCTCGCTATCGCGGTGGTGCTGTGGCGAACGTGACGCTAGAGCATTCGATATGCGATTCCTAACGCTGCGCTGACCGCCAGCGTCCATCCCATGCCGACCTTGAATCGCAGCATCGCGATCATCGAGGCGACCGCGAGCAACAGCGCAACCGGTTCGAGCGTCGACCAGACCGGCACGTCGAGATGCACGAGCCCGTAGGTTCGTGCGTCGACGTGGCCGAACAGCGTATGCGTCGCGAACCACATGGAGAGATTGACGATGACGCCGACGACCGCGGCCGTCACGCATGACAGGGCCGCGTTCAGGCCGCGGTGCTGTCGCAGCGACTCCATGTACGGCGCGCCGACGAAGATGAATGCGAAGCTCGGCACGAAAGTCACCCACGTCGTCAGGCACGCACCGAGCACGGCGGACAGCCACGGATCGAGAGGCGTCGCGAAGCGATAGGCCGCCACGAAGCCGACGAACTGCAGCACCATGATCAGCGGGCCCGGCGTGGTTTCGGCCATCGCCAGCCCGTCGAGCATTTCGCCGGGGCGCAACCAATGCAGCTCCTCGACGGCGCGCTGTCCGATGTACGCAAGCACTGCGTAGGCGCCGCCGAACGTCACGACTGCAGTCTGTCCGAAGATCGCTCCTTCGCGAGTGAGTACATGGTCGGTGCCAAGCCATGCGGCGACGAGCACCACAGGCGCGACCCAGATCGCAATGAATACGGCAGTGAGTTTCAGCGCGCGTCGCGTGCTGGGTCGCGTGTGGGCGAGCTGTCCAGCGGCATACATGCGGTCGACAACGAAGTCTTGTTCGGCGCGAGAACCCGCAAACGAAGGCTCCGCGAAGTACTGCGGCACGACTTGCCGCGCGACAA
>CADEEJ010000002.1:0-2306 GCA_902826315.1 uncultured Steroidobacter sp. | reverse complement strand
ATGTACGTCGCGAGCTGCTGTGCCTCCGGACCGGGCAACAGCATGCAGTAGTTCAGCGCGTGCAGGAATCGCGTCTCGCTGATCCAGCGCCGTCGCTCGACCAGCTCGCGGTGCATGAGCGCGATCTGTCCGGCCGGCCCGCCGAAGCTGAGCCAGCCGATCTTCAACCACAGTCGAAGCGCCTCGCCGAAAGAGATCGGCGCAGCTGCGCTCAGCGTGTCGCGACTTTCTGCGGCCACGAATGCGTTTCGTTGCGTGCGGTCTTGCACCAGGCGTAGAGCGCATCGTAAACCGGCATCGCCTGTTCCAGCAGCACGATGTCGTCGCGCACGTTGGCCGACAGTCCCAAGGAGATCGCCAGCAGTCCCGGCGCTTCGCGCGACTGGCCCAGCTCGCCTGTATCGGCCGCGCGCACGATATTAGCTACCTGGTCGATGACAGGATCGTGAAGGTCGAACTCTTCGAGAAAGGCGTCGAAGCTGCAGCGCGCCCCGCGATGAGAGAACGTGACGTCCGCGATGTCGTACGGTTCGGCATGCAGCGCCTGCGACTCCGCGCGCACCTGATGAGCCGGCGTGTAGAAGAACGACGCCCGCGGATCGATGAAGCGCCGCACGAGCCAGGGGCACGCGAGTCGATCGATCTTCGGCCGCTCGCGCGTCACCCAGCGCGATGCGCCTGGCACATGCAGATCGGCACGCGCTTTCACCGTGGAGTGGCCCGCGTCGATCCAGCCTTCGATGCCTCCCTCCAGAATGAAGGCCGGGTAGCCCATGGCGTTCAGCGCGTCGGCGACGAGGCTGCTGATCTTGCCGCCGTGCTTGCAATAGGCGACGACGGCGCGGGTTCGCGGCAGGGATTTTCCCCATTCACCGACCCGGCTGGGATCGCCGCGCAGCGCGCCTGGAATGAGGCGCGGCCGTGCGGCGAAGTCGGCAGCCTCGCGCACGTCGAAGAGCACGGGTGAATCCGGCAGGCCGAGGCCGGCAAAGATCGCAGCGGTCGACATCGAGGAGGGCATAACTACCTCGCAGGCGGCGCCTGCTCGAAAGCCCAGGCGATTTGTGTGTGCAGTCCCGCCGTATCGGTCCGGATCGAGACGAGCGGTGTTTCGATCGCGCGATGACCGCGTCGATCGAACCAGTCGAATAGTGCATCGAGCGCTCCGGCCAACTCCGACGCATGCGCATGGCGCACACTCGTCGCAATCGTCGCGCACGATGCAGCTGGCAGCCGGCGCAGCGTGATTCCTTCGGGAATGCGCGAGGGCGACTGCACCGGAATGACGACTTCGAGGCGCCCCTCATCGTCGGACAAGGGATCGATGAGTGCGCACGCGGCCTCGTCGGCAACCAGCCCTGTGTGCGACAGCAACGCGGCGGCCGCGCGAGTTTCGGCGCGGAACTTCTCGACGAAGTCGTAGCGGCTCGCCATGAACGGCCGCACGGCGACCGTCGTATCGGGACGGGTGCGTTCGACGATCTCGGGCACTTCGGTCCGAGACGGCGCGCACAATTGCACCAGGGCTGCGTGATACGCACGTTTCTCCTGTGCGTACCGATCGTCGATCTGCTGCGCGAGCTGAATGAGCAGCGCCTCGCCGTGGCCGCCATCCTTGGCTGCGACCACGTTGGCGATGTCGATGAGCGACAGGTTCATTTCGCGCAGCGTCCGCACGAGCCGCCCGAGCGGCACCTGGTCGCTGCGGTAGTAGCGGTAGCCCGTGGCGGTGTCGATTCGTGCCGGCGCCAGCAGACGCTGCTCATCGTAGATACGCAGCGCCTTTTGCGAGAGCTGCGTCGCAGCCGCGAACTCGCCGATCGAAAGCAGCCGGGGTGAGGGCGTCGTCACGGGTGCACTCTAGCGCCTGCCCCAAGGGCAAGGTCAAGCATGAGAACTCACGGTGCGAGCTCGGCGGCGACTGCATAGCATGGCGGCATGAACGCACCTCCAGTGCTGCTGCTCTCGCGCACTGCAATCTCCAGACTCGCCACCTCACGCGACTACCTGGCGGCGATGCAGGCGGCGTTCGCCGACGTTGCGGCGGGTCGCTTCGAAGTGCCGGCCGTCGCGCACGTTCCGGGCGTCGGCGGCATGTTCCACATCAAGTCGGCGCAGCGGGTCGGAGCGCCGCCACTCGCGGCGATCAAGGTCAACGGCAATTTTCCGGGCAACGCTGCGCAGCGCCAGCTGCCGACGATCCAAGGGTTCGTCGCGTTGCTCGATGCCGAATGCGGTTGCGTTCTGGCGCTGATGGACTCGATCGAAATCACGGCCCGCCGCACGGCGGCTGCGACTGCCCTCGC
>CADEEJ010000001.1:69651-72364 GCA_902826315.1 uncultured Steroidobacter sp. | reverse complement strand
GGCCCTTGAAGAACAGCTTCTGCCACTGCTTGACCATGCCGTCGCCGAAGTTGTTGAGCACGACGATCTTCACCGGCAGCTGATAGGTCGTGACCGTTTCGAGCTCGCCGAGATTCATACGGATGCTCGCATCGCCGTCGATATCGATCACCAGCTTGTCTGGATGTGCGAGCTGCGCGCCGATCGCCGCGGGCAGGCCGAAGCCCATCGTGCCCATGCTGCCGGACGTCAGCCACAGGCGCGACGTGCGGAAGTCGAAGTACTGCGCGGCCCACATCTGATGCTGGCCGACGCCGGTCGAGATGATCGCCTCGCCGCGCGTCAGCTTGTTGATCTCTTCGATGACGTGGTACGGCTGGATCAGCTTGCTGTCGCGATCGTAGTTCATCGGATGCGCACGCCGCAGCTCGGCGCAATGCGCGCGCCATTCGGACCAGTCGCGCTTGAAGCCGCTGCGCCGTCCGTACGCGAGCAGCGCGCGCAGCGCTTCGGGAAGCAGGCCGACGTGACTCCAGCTCACCGGCTTGACCTTGTTGATCTCGGAAGCGTCGATGTCGATCTGCGCGATGCGCCGCGCGTTCGGCGCGAACTTCGGCGGGTTGCCGGCGACGCGATCGTCGAAGCGCGAGCCGAGCGCGAACAGAAAATCGCAATCGTCGACTGCGTAGTTGGCGAACGCCGCGCCGTGCATGCCGAGCATGCTCATCGACAGCGGATGCGTCGTGTCGAACGCGCCGAGGCCCATCAGCGTCGTGACGACCGGTACGCCGTGCTCGATGGCGAACTCGCGCAGCGCGGCCGCGCCGTCGGAGCGCACCACTCCGCCGCCTGCGTAGATGAGCGGCCGCTTCGCTTCGCCGAGCATCGAGAAGAAATGCGCGCAATGCTCGTCCGCCACGACACTGCGCATCAGCCGATTCATGCGATGCCGATAACCGCTGACCGGCAGCCGGCTCGTGCCGTGGAACGTGCCGCGCCAGTTCTGCACATCTTTCGGAATGTCGATGACTACAGGTCCGGGCCTGCCGGTGCGCGCGATCTCGAATGCAGTGCGCAGCGTCGATTCGAGCTTGTTCGGATCGGTGACCAGGAACACGTGCTTGGCGACCGAGCCCATGATGCTGGCGACCGGCGCTTCCTGAAATGCATCGCTGCCGATCGCAGCCGTCGGCACCTGGCCGCAGATCACGACGATCGGTATCGAGTCGGCCATGCAGTCGCGCACGGGCGTCACGGTGTTGGTCGCGCCGGGTCCGGAGGTGACGACGCACACGCCGACTCTGCCGGTCGCGCGCGCATAGCCCGCAGCCATGAAGCCTGCGCCTTGCTCGTTGGCCGGAACGACCAGCGGCATCGGCCGACCACCCGGCGCTGCACTGGCTTGGTTGTATACGAAAATGGCGTCGTAGGTCGGCAGGATGGCGCCGCCGCTGTAGCCGAAAACGGTTTCGACACCCTCGTCGGCGAGCACCTGGACGATGATCTCGGCGCCCGACATAACCTTGCCGGCGAGCGCATGAGCAGCGTGCGCGGGGCGCACGGCGAGATTCTCTTTCACGTCCCCCATCCCGAAATTCCTGCGAAAAAATCGCAAATGAGCCTAGCAGCATCGCCCAGGGATGTATACGAAGCTCGCGGCCTTCCCGTATGCTCCCAGGCTTGCCGAGGAAGGTGCGGGAATGAGCACGCGCAAGCGCCACATCATTTCGATCCTGTTGCAGAACGAAGTGGGCGCACTCACTCGCGTCGCGAGCCTGTTCGCCACGCGCGGCTACAACATCGAGTCGCTCAACGTCGCGCCGACCGACGATCCGACCGTGTCGCGCCTGACACTCGTCACGACCGGCACCGACGACGTGATCCTGCAGATCGTCAATCAATCGCTGAAGCTCATCGACGTCGTGAACGTCGACGACGTGACGCGCGACCAACATGTCGAGCGCGAGTTATTGCTGATCAAGATGCGCGCGGGCGCCACGCAACTCGCCGCCTTGCAGGCGTGCGTGCACAAAGCAGGCGGCAAAGTATTGTCGGATGAAGCGGAAAGCTTTACCGTCGAGCTTACGGACAGTGAATCCCAGATCAACAAGTTCATCGCCGAAGCGGGGAATCTCGGCGAAGTACTCGAGGTCGTGCGCAGCGGCGCGCTGGCAATGTTGCGAGGAGCAACGACGCTGAGCGCCTAAGCCTCGCGGACGTCACTATTCGTAAACCGCAAAGCGGCTATCGATGCCGGACATCGGGCAGGGTGTCCGACAGCTCGCGACTGCTCGCCAGCAGTCGCGTGTACGTAGATGCGCGTGATGCGGTGCGCTGCGCGGAGCCACGAGGCTCGCGCGGGCATTTATGGACAGTGGAGCGACGATGTACCGGTTATACGATTACCTGCCCTCCGGAAACGGCTACAAGGTCCGCCTCGTGCTCAAGCAGCTGGCGCTGCCGTACGAGCTGATCGAAGTCGACATTCGCACCGGCGCCACGCGCACTGCGGCTTTCCTTGCGAAGAATCCCAACGGCCGCATCCCGCTGCTGGAAATACCGGGCAAGGGCTTCCTGCCGGAGAGTCACGCGATCATTGCGTATCTCGCCGAGGGCTCGCAGCTGATTCCCACCGAGCCATTCGAGCGCGCCCGCATGTGGCAGTGGATGTGCTTCGAGCAGTACAACCTCGAGCCGAACATCGCGACGCTGCGCTTCTGGCTGAAGCTCGGCA
>CADEEJ010000001.1:67786-69551 GCA_902826315.1 uncultured Steroidobacter sp. | reverse complement strand
GTCGAGCCGGTCGTGTTGCGCGCTTCCAGATCGACATGCGCGCGTGCTGCGTCCTGCAGCGGGTAGGTCTGCCCGATGTGCACGCTGATCACGGACTTGGCGACGAGGTCGAACATCTCGCTCGCGGCACGCACCAGCGATGCACGCGTCGGGATGTAGTGGAACAACGTCGGTCGCGTGAGGAACAGCGAGCCGCGCTTGCTGAGCTCGAGCGGCGCCATCGGCGGTACCGGCCCCGAAGCATTGCCGTACGTCACCATCAAGCCGCGCGGCCGCAGGCAATCGAGCGAGCCGATGAACGTGTCCTTGCCGACCGAGTCGTAGACTACATCGACCCCGCGGTTCGCCGTCGCAGCTTTCGTCTGCGCAACCCAATCCTCGCTCGACAACACGACGTGGTCCGCGCCGAGCTCGCGCGCCCGCTCTGCCTTCGGTGTCGAGCCGACCACCGCGATCACTTTCGCGCCGAGATGCTTGGCCCACTGCACGAGAATCGAGCCGACTCCTCCGACCGCCGCGTGCACGAGCAGCGTGTTGCCCTTGCGCACGCGATAGGTCTGCCGCAACAACATCTGCGCGGTCATGCCCTTCAACATGAGTGCCGCGGCCTGGTTGTCGCTGACGCTTTGGGGAATGCGCACGAGGCGCTCGGCCGGCAGCACACGCGCTTCGCTGTACGCGCCGGAAGAGTTGAATGCGTACGCGATGCGATCGCCGGCCTTGAGCTGGCTGACGCCGGGGCCAACGGCCTCGACGATGCCGGCCGCCTCGCGACCGAGCACAGCCGGGAGCTGCGATGGATACAGGCCCGTGCGCTCGTAGACGTCGATGAAGTTCAGCCCGATCGCCGTATGGCGCACCCGCGCCTGACCGGGGCCGGGCTCGGGCACGTCGACCGCATCCCAGCGCAGGACTTCCGGGCCGCCGTAGGAATGAATACGCACCGCATGAGTCATGCGGTGCATGTTAATTGATCTACAAGGCCTGGTCGTCCGTCTCGCCGGTGCGGATGCGCAGCACGCGCTCCAGCTCGGTGATGAAGATCTTGCCGTCGCCGACCTTGCCGGTCTTCGCCGCCCCGATGATCGCTTCGACGACCTGGTCGACGAGCGCGTCCTTGACCGCGACCTCGATGCGGGTCTTCGGCACGAAGTCGACCACGTACTCGGCGCCGCGATACAGCTCGGTGTGACCGCGTTGCCGGCCGAAGCCTTTGACTTCCGTGACCGTCATTCCGGAAACGCCGATCTCCGACAGGGCGGCACGGACGTCGTCGAGTTTGAAGGGTTTGATGATTGCGCTGATGAGTTTCATTCCCCGTGGCTCCTGTCTTCGAGTGCCTCGAATCGCAAATGCACGTTCTGTGCCGTGTCAGAAGTCGCTGGCGGCTGCGTAACCAGGCACGGCGCTGCACCAGTTTAGCGCGAGCGCACGGCCGCAGCGCGCGTGTTTGGTGCGTTCAGACCCGACCTCAGTCGAGCGACTTGCGGAAGCGCAGGGTGACGACCGTGAGCGCCACCGCCGTGAAGGCGAGCAGCTTGTAGATCGGCACCAGCAGCTCCCCCAGGCCGGCGCCGCGCAAGACGATGCCGCGCACCAGCTCCACGAAATGCGTCAATGGCAGCAGCTGCGCGATCCAGCGCGCCACCTGCGGCATGCCGTCGAACGGGAAGACGAAGCCCGACAACAGGATCGAGGGCAGCAGCACGAAGATCGACATCTGGAACGCCTGCATCTGCGTTTCCGCGAGCGTCGAGGCGATCAG
>CADEEJ010000001.1:48160-67686 GCA_902826315.1 uncultured Steroidobacter sp. | reverse complement strand
ATCAGCGCCGGCACGATCTGCACGGCGGTGCGCTTCTCCGGGTTGTACTCGGTGCGCACCTCGAAGACCTGCCGGCCGGACTGGTACATGCCGGCCCGCTGTGGCAGCGGCATTGCCACGAACGCCCGCGCGATGTTCTCGATCGTCGGCTCGCTGCCGTCGACGAGCAGCTGTGCGAGCGGCCGGTTACCGTCGAGGCGGCGGCGTTCGAAATCCGCAGGAATATAGACGCCGACCGAAACCTCGCCCGAACGCAGGCTGCGCCGCAGATCGCCGATCGACGCCGCGTACTCGCGCACGCGCACGACTCCGCTCGCTTCCATGTCGGCGACGAGCGCGCGCGACATCGACGTGCGCGCTTCGTCGACCACTCCGGCGCTGAGTCCGCGTACGTCGAAGTTGATGGCGTAGCCGAACAACAGCATCTGCAGCAGCGGAATGCCGACGATCATGCCGAAGGTCAGCCGGTCACGCCGCAGCTGGCGGATTTCCTTGGTGGCGATAGCGAAGATGCGCGACGAGATCATGCGACCGCCCGGCCCGTTGGGGCAGCGTCGCCATCGGCTTTGAAGCGCGTGGACGCGACGAACACATCTTCGAGACTGGCGCGCACGCGCTCGACCTTGCCTTGCACCCGGTGCTGGTCGAGCAGCGCGCGGATGCTGCCTTCCGGGTCGGCACGTTGCGGATCGAGCAGGGCGTGCAGGCGATTGCCGAGTTGCGCGACGCTCTTGATGAAGTCCTGGCCGTCGATCGCGTGACGCGCGGCACGTACGTCGTCGGCTTCGATCTCGATGACGATCGCATCGATGGAGTCCATCAGCCGCCGCGGCGAGCCCTCTGCCACGAGACGGCCGCGATCGAGAATCGCGAGGCCGTGGCAACGCTCGGCCTCGTCCATGTAGTGCGTCGAGACCAGGATCGTGGTGCCGCAGTCGACGAGCTCGAACAGGCTTTCCCAGAAATCGCGCCGGCTCTGCGGGTCGACAGCGCTGGTCGGCTCGTCGAGCAGCAGCAGCTCGGGCTCGTGCAAGGTGGCGGCTGCGAGCGCGAGCCGTTGCTTCTGGCCGCCGCTCATCGTGCCCGCGCGTTGCGTGCGGCGGTCTTCGAGATGGTATTGCCGCAGTCGCTCCTCGATGCGAGCGGCGCGCACCGAGCGGTCGAGACCGAAGATGCGCGCCATGAAATCCAGGTTCTCCTGCACTGTGAGGTCCTCCCACAGCGAGAAGCGCTGAGTCATGTAGCCGATCTTCATGCGCAGCTGCTCGGCCTCGCGCGGCACGGGATGGCCGAGCACCACGCACTCGCCTTCGCTCGGCCGCAGCAGTCCGCACAGCATGCGGATCGTGGTCGACTTGCCCGAGCCGTTCGGTCCGAGAAAGCCGTAGATCGTCGCGCGCGGGATATCGAGACTCACGTGATCGACGGCGACGAGCTTGCCGAAGCGCCGCGTGAGATTGCGAGCGCTGATCGCCGGGCCGCTTTCCGCACGCGCGCTCATCGTTCGGCGGTCGCGAGCTCTACCTGCACCGGCATGCCGGTCGGCACCTCGGCAGCTGCGGTCTCGTCCAGGTCGATTTCGGCGAGATACGAAAGTCTGGAGCGATCCTCCTGCGTCAGCGCGTAGTACGGCGTAAATGCAGCTTCTGCGGAGACGAAGCGGACGACCCCCGTGAGCTCACCGTCGCGACCGTCGACGTGCACGCGGATGCGTGTCCCCGGCAGGAATTTCGTGCGCAGCGGTTCGGGCACGTACACACGCGCATAGGGTGTGCCGTCGGCGAGCATCACGATCAGCGGCGTGCCCGGCGCGGGCCGCTCACCCAGCTTGTATGGAATTGCTTCGATGCGCCCTGCCCGCGGCGCCTTGATGACGTAGCGCGCAGCGCTCGTCTGCAATTCCACCAAGGCGGCCTGAGCCTGTTTGAGCGATGCGTCGGCTTGCTCGACTTCCTCGGCGCGCGTGCCTTCGAGCAGCAAGTGCAGACGCGCGGCCGTCTGCTTTTGAGTTCCGGCCGCGCCGTCACGCCGCGCACGCTGCTGATCCAAAGCGGACTGACTGAGAAGCTTGCGCTCCACGAGATCCTGCAAGCGCTCGAACTCTCTCGTTTCTGTGTCGAGCATGCTGCGCGCCGATTCCTGCGCTGCGCGTGCCTCGGTGATTTCCTGCGCTCGCGGACCTTTCACCAGCTCGGCGAGCCGTCGCTCCGCGACATTGCGTGCCGCGGCGGCCTGGTCGAGCCGCGCCTGCATGGCACCGAGCTCCTGCCTCATGAGCGTCGCGCCGGCGGCGACCGCATCGCCCTCGCGCACCGTGACTTCGACGATCGGCTCATTGGACTCTGCGACCAGTTCGAGGCGATCGCGCTCCAGCGTGCCGAGGATCTGCCCTTCGTAGGCCTTGTCGCTGCACGCCGCGAGAGCGAAGCAGCCGGCGACTATCAGAACGACTCGAAGATTCATGCTCGATGCTCCGGACGCGTCGCACGTCCCGGCGGCGTCGTGCCGACAGCGAACAGCCGCGCGGTGTGTGCGATGAGACGCTCGATTTCGTCCTCGTCGAGTTTCAGGCCGAGCACGGGGCCGGCCACGTGCCGTGCAAGAAAGGGGAACATGCACAGCGACATCAGGGACAAGGCCGCCAGGCGCACGTCGAGATCCTCGCGCACGTTGCCGCTGGCGCGTGCACGCTGCAGCAGCTCGATGACGAGCGGCGCCTGCCGGCCTGCGAATTCGCGAATGAACGTGCCGCGGAAGCGTCCCTTCTCGGCCAGCACTTCATTGACGATCAGCGTCGCGATCCACGGGTTCGCCGCTGCCGTCTGCATGTGCATGCGGATCAACACAGCAGGATCGACCGCGCCGCCTTGCAAAGAGCCCGCGATCATGTCGCGCACCGGGCCGATGACGCGTTCCAGCATCGCGCGGAACAGGCCGAGCTTGTTGACGAAGTAGTAATGAATCATCGCCGGCGTCGTGCCGGCAGCGACGGCGATCTGCCGCGCTGTCACGCGATCGAAGCCGTGTTTCAGGAACAGCTTGCTGGCGGCGTCCAGCAGCGCGCTACGCACGTCGCTGTCCGCATCTACAGGGGGTCGGCCAGGAGTGCGAACTCGGTGTCGTTTGCGGCGTGCCAACTGTGCGCCAGTGCTCATGGCGCAATATTAAACACGCGTTTAGTTTTAAGCCAGCCCCTGTAGGAAGTTGCAAAGATTTCCGACACTCGCGGAACTGCTTCGCGAATGTCAGCAAAGGACCCATTGGTTCCTTGTGGGCCGGCTCCGCCTATGACAAAAAGGCGCCACGTTTCCTGGGGAGGAAGCATGGTTGTTCGCAAGGTCGCCGGCGCAATGGTGCGCGCCGGGATGTGGGTCGTCGCGGTTGCGGCGCTCGCGCCGTCCGTGGCGGCTGCGAACGACGACGCGCGCGCGTCGCACATTCTCTATTTCGAGCCCTTGCGTGCCCTGCCCACGCCGGCCAGCACTGCACAGCGCAAGACCGGCTCCGTGCAGCAATTGCGCTTCGATGCTTTCGGCCGCCGCTTCGACATTTCGCTCGGCAGCAACGGCCGGCTCATGGCGAGCAAGCCGGCGCAGTCGCGACTCGAGCTGTACAGCGGCACGATCGATGGTATCGCCGGTTCGTGGGTGCGCCTGGCGACCAAGGGCGACGTGCTGCACGGGATGATGTGGGACGGCACGCAGCTCTACGCAATCGAGCCGACCTCGGAAGTCCGCGACGCACTGGCGCAGCCGCTGCCGGCCGACGCACCGCAGACCATCATGTTCCGCCTCGCCGACGTGACTATCGAGCAGGGCGCTGCCGCATGCGCGGCTGAAAGCGCACCCGCCACGGGGAGCGACGCGTTCGCAGCGCTCACGCACGAGCTGAAGAGCTCGACGGTGGCGATGCAGGCGGCTGGCGCGACGCGCCGGCTCGACCTCTCGGCGCTGGGCGACGCGGCTTTCCGCGCGCGTTACGCCAACGAGCAGGAGGCGCGCGACGCGATCCTGACCCGCCTGAACAACGTCGACGGCATTTTCAGCTCGCAGCTGTCGATCGAGATCCGCGTCGGCACGATGCTGTTACCCGACGCAACCAGCGATCAGCTCTCCGCAAGCACCGTGCCGAACACCCTGCTGCGCGAGCTGGCGAATCTGCGCCGGCGCTCGCCCGAGCTGAACTCGCACGGCGTGACGCACCTGTTCACCGACCGCAACCTGGACGGCAGCACGATCGGCATCGCCTACCTCGATTCGCTGTGCGACACCCAGAATTCCGTCGGGCTCACCGAGTCGCGCAACGTCTGGCTGGACTCGCTGGTGGCCGCACATGAGATCGGCCACAACTTCGGCGCGGATCACGACGGCGATTCGCAGGGCAGCTGCCCGAACACGCCCTCCTCCGGCTTCCTGATGGCGCCGGTCGTGAGCGGCACCGACGATTTCTCGCCGTGCAGCGTGACGCGCATGCGCCAGCGCACGCAGCAGGCAAGCTGCATCACGAGCCTGCCGCCCGCGAACGTCAGCATCCCCGGCGATCTCGGCATCGCGCGCCGGCGGCTAGGCACGTCGTTCAGCTGGCAACTGCCGATTGCGAACACTGGCGGCCTGGCCTCGCGCAACGTGCGTGCGGAGCTGACGCTGCCAGCCACGCTCACGATCGTCGACGCAGGCGTCGCGGGCGGATCGTGCCTGAGCGGCGGCGGCGTGGTCGAATGCGAGCTGGGCGAAATCGCCGGCGGCAACACACGTACGATCGAGCTGGAATTGACCGGCAACTCCGCCGGCTCGCACTCGATCGTCGCGCACGTCAGCGCGGACCACGACCTCGACCGATCGGACAATGACGGCTCAGGCTCGATTGCCGTCGAACCGCCGGCGGACGTATCGGTCGCGCTGCGCGGGCCGGCAACTGCGACCGCGAACGAACGGTTCACAGTCGGCTTCGATGTGACGAACACCGCCGCGGACGACGCGGCAACCGTCACCGTGAAGATCGATATCCCGGCGGGCACCTCGATCAGCAGTGCCTCGCTGCCTAACGGCAATTGCACCAGCAGCTCTGACAGCGTCGAATGCACGCTGTCGGCGCTCGCCGCCGGCGCGACCGCGAGCGGCTCGCTGTCACTCACGTCTGCCGCGGGCAACGCAGCCTTGCACGCTGGCGTTTCGGGCGATTACTTCGACACGAACAATGCCAACGACACGGCCGACCTGGTCGTCGCCGTCAGCGGCGCTGCCTCGCAGGCAGTTCAGCCCTCAGCGTCGGCTGGTGGCGGTGGCGGCGGTGGGGGTGGCGGCTCGATCGGCCTGTTGCTGCTGCTGGCGCTGGCTCCTCTGCATCGCGCCCGCCGGCGCGCTTGAAAGCACACTCGACTGTCGCCATCTAGCGCTCCATGCTTGCGCTCTCGCAGGCGTGAGAGTGCACGTGGCTACCTACAAGGATTACTACCAGATCATGGGCGTGGCTCGCGAAGCGAGCCAGGACGAGATCAAGCGCGCCTACCGGCGGCTGGCGCGTAAATTTCACCCGGACGTCAGCAAGGAAGCGAATGCCGAAGACAAGTTCAAGGAATTGCAGGAAGCCTACGAGGTCCTGAAAGATCCGCAGCGCCGCGCCGCCTACGATCAGCTCGGCTCGAACTGGCGCGCCGGCCAGGAATTCCGTCCGCCGCCCGATTGGGGCCGCGACTTCGAATTTTCCACTTCGTCATTCGGTGGCGCCGGCGGCAGCGGCCCAGGCAATCTCGATGGCGACTTCAGCGATTTCTTCTCCTCGCTGTTCGGGCAGCGCAGCCCGTTCGGCCAGCGCGGTGCGTCCTTCGGTCAGGGCGGCGGTCGCGGCCGCGGCGGTTTCGCGGCGGCCGGCGACGATCACGTCGCGAAGATCCAGATCGACCTGGAAGACGCGTTCCGCGGCGGCTCGCAGACCATCGAGCTCAAAACGCCGCAGCTCGGCGAGGACGGCCACGTGACCGTGCAACCGCGCACGCTCAAGGTGACGATCCCGGCGGGCGTCGTCGAAGGTCAACGCATTCGCCTGGCCGGGCAAGGCAGCCCCGGCGTCGGCGGCGGTCCGGCCGGTGATCTGTATTTGGAAATTGGCTTTCGACCGCATCGCCTGTTCACCGTCGACGGCCGCGATCTGACGCTGACGTTGCCGATCGCGCCGTGGGAAGCAGCGCTCGGCGCGACGGTGCAGACGCCGACGCTCGCCGGTCCCGTCGACCTGCGCATTCCGCCGAACGCGCGGGCAGGACAGAAGATGCGGTTGAAGGGCCGCGGCCTGCCCGGTCCGACGGTCGGCGATCAGTATGTGATGCTCAAGCTCGTGCAGCCGCCGGCAGATACACCGCGCGCGAAGGAACTCTACGAGCAGATGCAGCGCGAGCTACCGTTCGATCCCAGAATGGAATGGTCGACCGACGCGGGTGATTAGTGCGTGCGGTCGAGCAGGTACGCGACGCGGCGCATGATCGCCACGTCCATGTGCTGCTTCTCGATGAAATCCGCTGCGCCTTCGCGCATCGCGTCGACCGCAGCACGCACGTCCGTCTCTTCGCCGACGACGATCACCGGCGGTGACGTCTCATCCGCACGCAGCCTGCGCAGCAACTCGAGTCCCGACATGCCGGGCAGCCACACGTCGGTGATCACGCAGCCGAGCGTTTCACGCTCGGCAGCGAGGTAGCTTTCGGCGCTGTCGTAATCCTGTATTTCTGCGTCGAGGGAGCTGAGCAGTGAGCGCAGCAAGCGGCGAGCCGCTGCGTCGGCTTCGATCACTGCGACGATGGGGCGGGTGATTTGCACGTAGATTCGCAGCTCGAGAAAAAAGCGGCCACGGCCACTGTACAAGGTAAGCCCGAGCCGCAGGGAGGATTGGGGGCGGTGGACTCGCCTGTGGGCCGTGGTCGCATGGGGCGCATCTTTCGTCTGCCCGCCCACGGCTAGAAGTCGGACTTGTACTTAACAATGCGCGGTGCCGCCGCGCACTACAAACTTGCGGCAAAAAGTTCGCGGCTAGGCTTGTCCGACTTCGAGCACCATGCGCACCAGGTGCGCGAGCGACGACGCCTGCATTTTCTCCATCACGCGCGCGCGGTGAATCTCCACGGTGCGCTGACTCAGCTTCAGATCGCCGGCGATCACCTTGTTCGCCTTGCCGTGCACCACGAGGTCGAGCACTTCGCGCTCGCGCGGCGTCAGCGTTTCCAGGCGGCGCCGTATATCGTTGCGCTCGCCGAGCGCGGCGCGGTTGCTGCCGTCCTTCTCCAGCGCCTGGTTGATGCGGTCGATCAGGTCCTGATCCCGAAATGGCTTTTGAATGAAATCGACGGCGCCGGCCTGCATCGCCTCCACTGCCATCGGCACGTCGCCGTGGCCGGTGATGAAGATGATCGGCAGGATCGAGTGCTTCTCGTTGAGCTTCTGCTGCAGCTCCAGTCCCGACATGCCGGGCATGCGGATGTCGAGCACCAGGCAGCCGGCGCGATCCTCGCCGTAGGCATCGAGAAACTCCTGCGCGGAACCGAAAGTCTCCACCGCGTGGCCGACCGAGCGCAGCAGCAGCTTGAGCGCGTCGCGCACTGCGGCGTCGTCGTCCACTACGAAGATCGTCGGCCGTGCCAGGTTCGAAGGTCCCCTCATTGATCAACTCCCTGCTGACGCCGGAACTGCCGGCAACGTGAAAAAGAAGCGCGCGCCGCCGCCAGGATTGGCGCCGCACCACAACTTGCCGCCGTGCGCTCGCACGATCGAGCGGCTGATCGACAGACCCAGGCCGGTGCCTCCGGGCTTGGTCGTGAAGAACGGATTGAACAATTCCGCCATCGTCGTCGCGTCGACGCCGACACCGCGATCCGCGACCATGAACTCGACGTCGCCCTCGCTGTCGACGAGCGTGCGCAGCACGATCTCGCGTCGCGCTTCCGGCACTTCGACCATCGCATCGATGCTGTTGCGAACCAGGTTGAGCACGACCTGCTGGATCTGCACTGCGTCGGCTTGCACCAGCGGCGCTTGCGGCGCCGGCTCCAGCAACATGCGCACGCCGTTGTGACGCGCGTCGGTCTGCGCGAGCGTCAGCACGTCTTCGAGCAGACGATTCGCTTCGACCAGCTCGCGCCGCACCTCGCGATTCTTGACGAAGGTGCGCAGGCGGCGGATCACCTCGCCGGCACGCAGCGCTTGCGTGCCGATGTGATTCAGGGCGGCTTCGATCTCTTCCTTGCTGGTATCGGCTTGCGTGATCAATCGCTGGCACGCCTGTGCGTAGGTCGCGATCGCAGTCAGCGGCTGATTCACTTCATGCGCGATGCCCGCGGCCATCTCACCCATCGTCGAGATGCGACCGAAGTGCGCGATGCGATCCTGCATCTGCCGCGCTTCGTCTTCGGCGCGGCGTCGATCGGTGATGTCGTGCAGCGTGCCGACCTGACGCAGCAGCCGGCCGTCCGCCGCGCGCGTCGTCTGGGCGAGGTGATGCACGTAGCGCAGCGAGCCGTCGGGGTGAATCACTCGATACTCGATATCCATCTGTCGTCCGCTCGTGTCCAGCTCGGTGCGCGCCTGCTGCCAGCGCGCGCGGTCCGCCGGGTGCACCATCGGTTCTAGGTATTCGAATACCGCGATGTACGGCTCGCCGTAGCGGCGGCCGAGCACGCGGTACAGATGCGGCGACCAATAGTCTTCGTATTTGCCGTCGAAGTGCACGACGTAGTTGCCGAGGTTGGCAATCTCCTGCGCGATCGTCAGCTGCGCCTCGCTCCGACGCAGCGCTTCCTCCGCGTTGCGGCGCACCGTGATGTCGCGGATGAACCCGACGAAGCGCGGCGGGTCGGTACCTTGTACACGCCCGACCGCCAGCTCGGCCGAGAACTCGCTGCCGTCGCGGCGCTTGGCGATCAGCTCGCGGCCGATACCGATGATGCGCGGCTCGCCGGCTTCGATGTAATGCCGCAGGTAGTCTTCGTGCTGCGAGCGGTACGGCTCGGGCAGCAGGATGTTGACCTTCAGGCCGATGACTTCCTGCTCGTTGTAGCCGAACATCCGCTCGCCGGCATGATTCAGCAGCTCGACGCGCCCTTCGTGATCGAACAGTACGACTGCGTCAACTGCAGCATCGAGTACGGCCTGGAATTCCCGTTCCAGGCGATGCGCCCGCTCCTCCTGAAGCTCCGCGACTCGCAATAAGGTCATGCCGCGAGATTCTAGCGCAGCCGCACCAACAATCCTCGCGTCCGCGGTTTTATACTCCCGATCCGCATGGCGAATGCGACAGTTCTACTGATCGACGCGAGCACGGACGACGAGCAGTTGGTCCGTGAAGAGCTTGCACTCGTGCGCGACGCGCCGTTTGCGCTCGAGGTCGCGCGCAGCCTGTCGGAAGGCCTCGCGCAACTGCGCCAGCGGCGCTTCGACGTCATCCTGCTCGATCTCAACCTGCCGGACAGCCTCGGGCTGACGACCTTCCTGCGCCTGCAGCCGAAGGCGGGGCTGCAGCCGATCATCGTACTTGTCGGACAGGCTGACGAAGACGTCGGCACCGAAGCGGTCGAGCGAGGCGCGCTCGACTTCCTGATCAAGCAACAGATCGTCAGCACGCTGCTCGCCAAGGCACTGCGTTACGCGACCGAGCGTACTCACACGATGCTGGCGCTGAAGGCGTCGGAGAGTCGCTATCGCGAGCTGTACGAGAACGTCGTCGCCGGCGTGTTCCAGACGACGCCCGACGGAAAATTCATGGCCGCGAACCCGGCGCTGGTGCGCTTGCTCGGCTACGCATCGGAGGACGAGCTGCTCGATCTGAACATCAGTGAGGATTTATACGTACACGCCGAGGATCGCGCGAACTGGCTGCGCAACATGGCGGCGGCAGGCGAGATCCGCAATGCCGAGCTGGTGCTTCGACGCAAGGACGGCCGCAAGATCGTGGTGCTGGAGAATTCGCGCGCGGTGCGCGACGAGCACGGCCGCATTCTCTATTACGAGGGCACGCTCACCGACATCACCGAAGCGCACGAGCTATCGCGGCAACTCTCGTACGAAGCGAGCCACGATGCGTTGTCCGGCCTGATCAACCGCCGCGAGTTCGAGCTCCGCCTGCAACGCGCGCTCGACTCGACCCAGGCCACCGGCACGAGCCACGCGGTTTGTTATCTCGACCTCGACCAGTTCAAGGTCATCAACGACACGTGCGGACACGTCGCCGGCGACGAGCTGCTGCGACAACTGGCTCACCTGCTGCAGAGTCGCGTGCGAAGCAACGACGCCCTCGCGCGGCTCGGCGGCGACGAGTTCGGGCTGCTGCTCGAGGATTGCTCCATGTCCGATGCGGTGACCATCGCGAACGCATTGCTCAAGGTCGTGGAGCAGTATCAGTTCGTCTGGGGAGCGAGCACGTTCACCGTCGGTGCGAGCATCGGCGTCGTGCCGCTGAACGCCAGCTTCCGGCGGATCACCCAGGTGCTGCAGGCTGCAGATGCTGCGTGTTACGCGGCCAAGGATCAGGGTCGCAATCGCGTGCACGTCTACCAGGAGGACGATGCGGTCCTCACGCAGCGTCACGGCGAGATGCAGTGGGTCGCGCGCGTGAAGCGTGCCTTGGTCGAGAATCGCTTCCTGCTCGAAGCGCAACCGATCGTGGCGATTCAGGGTGCCGGCGACGCGCCACCATCCGGCCCGCACTCGTACGAGCTGCTGCTGCGCATGCGCGAGGAGGATGGCAGCATCGTGCCGCCCGGCGCTTTCCTGCCCGCAGTGGAACGCTACAACCTGACGCAGCGCCTGGATCGCTGGGTGATCTCGACGGCATTGCATTGGCTGGCGGCGAATCCGGCAACGACGCAACGGATCGCGCGCGTGTACGTGAATCTGTCCGGCGATTCGCTCGGCGATCCGCAGCTGCACGACTTCATCCGCGCGACGCTCGACGAGACGCGCGTGGCACCTGCAAAGATCGGCTTCGAGATCACGGAAACAGCCGCGATCGGCAACCTGACGCGCGCGAACCAGCTGATCGCCGAGCTGCGCCGGCTCGGCTGCGCGTTCAGTCTCGACGACTTCGGCAGCGGCGTGTCGTCGTTCGCCTACCTCAAGGCGCTCACGGTCGACTGGCTGAAGATCGACGGCTTGTTCGTCGGCAACGTCGTGCACGACCGCGTCGACTACGAGATGGTGCGCTCGATCACCGACATCGGCCACGTCATGGGCAAGAAGGTGGTCGCGGAGTCGGTCGAGAACGCCGCAGTGCTGGAGCGGCTGAAGCAGATCGGCGTGGATTACGCTCAAGGCCTCGCGCTGGGGCCGCCGCGGCCGCTGGCGAACATCGACCTGTAGGGTCCAGTCCAGTACGGCTAGGCCAAGACCACCAGCAAATCCTTCGAATCGATCGGCTCGCCCGCATGCGTCACGACTTCCGCCACCGTCGCGTCGCGATCCGCGCGCACCGTCGTCTCCATCTTCATCGCCTCGATCGTCACGAGCACGTCGCCGCGTGACACGCGGCCGCCCTGACTGATCGGCACTGTCGCCACCGTCCCGGGCATCGGCGCCGCCACGTGGTTCGCGTTGGCCGGATCGGCCTTGCGCCGCGGCGGCTTGAGCGCGACGTGGCTGCGGTCCGGCACCTTCACGGAGCGAGGCTGGCCGTTCAACTCGAAGAACACGGTGCGCGTGCCGTCTTCCTGCCCGTCGCTCACGGCGACGAAGCGCACGATCAGCGTCTTGCCGCGCTCGATGTCGACACTGACCTCGTCACCCGGCTCGAGCCCGTAGAAGAACATCGGCGTCGGCAGCACGGTGACCTGGCCGTAGGTCTGCCGCGCCTGCATGTAGTCGAGGAAGACCTTCGGATACATTAAATATGACGCGAACTCCTCGTCGGTCGTCTCGCGCCAGGTCTTGCGATGGAGCTCGGCGCGCGCCTGCGCCAGGTCGATCGGCGGCAGCACCTCGCCCGGCCGTACCTTCAACGGCTGTGCACCCTTCAGCACCTTCTTCTGCAGCGCCTGTGGAAAGCCGCCGTACGGCTGACCGAGATCGCCGCGGAACAGCGAGACCACGGATTCCGGAAACGCGATCTGCGTTTGCGGATCGAGCACCTGCTCCCGGGTGAGCCCGCTCGTCACCATCAGCAGCGCCAGGTCGCCGACGACCTTCGAGGTCGGCGTCACCTTGATGATGTCGCCGAACATCTCGTTGACCTGCGCGTACGCGCGCGCGACTTCCGGCCAGCGAGTGTCGTCGATGCCGAGCGAGCGCGCCTGCTCGCGCAGGTTCGTGAACTGGCCGCCGGGCATGCCATGCACGTACACCTCGGACGCGCCGGAACGCAGGTCGCTTTCGAACGCCGCGTAACAGTGTCGTACCTGTTCCCAGTAACCGGACAGGATGCGCAGACTTTCGGCGCTCACGCCGCTGTCACGTGGGCCGTGACGCAGCGCCTCGACGATCGAACCGAGGTTCGGCTGCGACGTCAGCCCGCTCATCGCATCGAGCGCGCCGTCGACAGCGTCCGCACCAGCGTCGATAGCCGCGAGCACACTCGCAGCAGCGATACCGCTGGTGTCGTGCGTATGGAAATGAATCGGCAGGCCCGTCTCTTCTTTGAGCGCTTTGACCAGCGTGAAGGCAGCGCGCGGCTGACACAAGCCAGCCATGTCCTTGATGCCAAGGATGTGTGCGCCGGCGCGCTGCAAGTCGCGCGCGAGCGCGACGTAGTACTTGAGGTCGTACTTCGTCTGGCGCGGATCGGTGAGGTTGCCGGTGTAACAGATCGCGGCCTCGCACAGCTTGCCCGACTCGCGCACCGCATCGATCGCGACGCGCATGTTCTCGACCCAGTTGAGCGAGTCGAAGATGCGGAACAGATCGATACCGCCGCGCGCCGCCTGGTCGACAAAGTAGCGCACGACGTTGTCGGGATAGTTCGTGTAACCGACCGCGTTCGCCGAGCGCAGCAGCATCTGCAGCAGCAGGTTCGGCATCGCCGCACGCAGCTCGTGCAGACGCTGCCAGGGACATTCGTTGAGGAAGCGCATCGCGACGTCGAACGTCGCGCCGCCCCAGCATTCCACCGAGAACAGATTCGGCACGAGGCTCGCGTAGTACGGCGCGATCGCCGCGAGCTCATGAGTGCGGAAGCGTGTGGCCAGCAGCGACTGGTGCGCATCGCGCATCGTCGTGTCCGTCAGCAGCACTTGCTTCTGCTCGAGCATCCATGCGGCGAAGCGTTCCGCGCCGAGCTCGTCGAGCTTCTGCTTCGTGCCGGGCGCCGGCGGCGCGAGATCCAGCTTCGGCAGCTTCGGATTCGCGACACGCGGCGGACGCGGCCGGCCCTTCACTTCGTCGTTGCCGTTGACGATGACCTCGCCAATGAAGGTCAGCAGCCGGGTCGCGCGGTCGCGCCGGCGCGCGAAGCGGAACAGCTCCGGCGTCTCGTCGATGAACTTCGTCGTGTAGTCCGCGCTCGCGAAGCGCGGATGCATGATGAGCTGATCGAGAAAGCGCAGGTTGGTCGCGACGCCGCGAACGCGAAACTCCCACAACGCGCGATGCATGCGCATGATCGTGTCCTGCGGGGTCTGGGCCCACGCGGTCACTTTCACGAGCAGCGAATCGTACGAAGGCGTGATGATCGCGCCGGAGTACGCCGTGCCCGCGTCGAGCCGGATGCCGAAGCCGGCCGGGCTGCGATACGCGGAGATGCGCCCGTAGTCCGGGATGAAATTGTTCTCGGGATCTTCCGAAGTCACCCGGCACTGCATCGCGTAGCCGTTGAGCCGGATGTTTTCCTGCAGCGGCACGCCGCTTTCCGCCGAACCGATTGCCGCACCTTCGGCGATGCGGATCTGCGCGCGCACGATATCGATGCCGGTGACCGCTTCCGTCACCGTGTGCTCGACCTGCACGCGCGGATTGACCTCGATGAAGTAGAACTTGCCGGTGTCGGCGTCCTGCAGGAACTCCACCGTGCCTGCATTGAGATACTGCACGGCGCGGCCGATCTTCAGCGCCTGCTCGCAGAGATCGCGCCGCTGCTGCTCGTCGAAGAACGTAGCCGGCGCGCGCTCGACTACCTTCTGATTGCGTCGTTGCACGGTGCAGTCGCGCTCGAACAGGTGCACGAGGTTGCCGTGAGCATCGCCGAGCAGCTGCACTTCGATGTGCCGCGCGTGCACCACGAGCTTTTCGAGATAGACCTCGTCGTTGCCGAACGCCGCCTTGGCTTCGCGCCGCGCCGCCGCGACCTTCTCCGCAAGCTCGGACTCGCTCGCGATCACGCGCATGCCGCGCCCGCCGCCGCCCCAGCTCGCCTTGAGCATCACGGGATAGCCGACTTCGGCCGCAAGTCGCGCAGACGCAGCATCGTCGCGCGGCAGTGGCGGCGTCGCCGGCATCACCGGAACGCCCGCCGAGACGGCCAGGTCGCGCGCGCTGACCTTGTTGCCGAGCCGGCGCATGATCTGCGGCGTCGGGCCGACGAAGATCACGCCTGCGTCCGCGCAAGCTTCGGCGAACGCTGGATTCTCGGAAAGAAAGCCGTAGCCGGGATGGATCGCGTCGACCTGCGCCGCCTGCGCGATGCGGACGATGTCGGCGATATCGAGGTAGGCGTCCACCGGCGTGCGGCCCGCGCCGACCAGGTAGCTCTCGTCCGCCTTCATCCGGTGCAGCGAGAAACGGTCTTCCTGGGAGTAGATGGCGACCGTGCGGATGCCGAGCTCGGTCGCCGCACGCATGACGCGGATGGCGATCTCACCGCGGTTGGCGACCAGGAGACTGCGGATGCGCTCGGGCATGGCCGGAGCATAACCCGCCGCGAGCGGCAGTTAGCCGGGGAATCGATTGAGGAAATCGATCCGCGTATGAGCAGAATCGATGTTCACTGGGCCCGGCTGACTACATCGCACTCCCGCGGGATCGGCGCGCCCTTGCGGAAGGCGCCGGTGCAGAGCTGCTCGTACTCCTTGTCCATGATCACGACACGGTTGCGGCCGCGCTCCTTCGCGTCGTACAGCGCTTCGTCGGCGAGCTGGATGAATCCGTAATACGTGCGGCTGGCCTTCGGCACGATGCAGGCTGCACCAATACTGACCGTCAGCTGCTTGACCGCAGCCGGCGAGGCCGCGTGCACGATGGCCAGCGATTCGATCTCTGCCTGGATGCGCCGCGCCGCTTCATCGACATGGTTGCGGTCCGCGTCGTACAGCACGATCGCAAATTCCTCGCCGCCGTAGCGCGCAGCGATATCCAGCGGTCGGCGCGAGCAGCGGTTCAGGCACCACGCCACTTGCCGCAGACACTCGTCGCCGGCCTGGTGCCCGTAGTAGTCGTTGTACGCCTTGAAGTGGTCGATATCGATCAGCAGCAGGCCGAGCCAGGCGCGGTCGCGGGTCGCCTGCGGCCAGATGCGATCGACGTGCTCGTCGAACAGCCGCCGGTTGTGAATGCCGGTCAGTCCGTCGCGGCTCGCCGTCTCGATCAGCAGGCGCTCTTCGAGATAGTTGGTGCGCGTCGCGCGCTCCAGCGTGTAGCAGACCATCGCGCCGATCACGTTGGTGAAGACCAGCACGCCGCCGTCGATGACCTGCACGGAGGCCGGCAGCCCGACCGCCGCTGCGCTGATGAAGTACGAGGCGAACACCAGCAGCGAGGAGGCCAGCGCCGAGTAGAACGTCATGCCGAGCATGAAGAAGATGTAGATCGACACCAGCACGACGGTCGCGATCAGGCTCACGCCGTGCGACGCCGCGATCACGGCGAGCACGGTGACGCCGATGCCGAACAGCGGCGCACCAATCTGGCTCACGAGCGGATACAGCCGGCGATACAGGGGTGAGTACACGACCGCGAGGCCGATGCCGAGGATCGGCGTGAACAGCGCGACGCGGATTATGTCGAGCAGCTTGTTCACCGGCGCTGCGAGCACGAGGTGCGTGAGCGCGGAGAACGCGACGACGAAGGCGATCGCCAGCCACAGATTGCGGCGGACTTGCGGCAGGGTTTCGGCCAGGTGGACTTCGCGGAATTCGGCTTCGAGCGACCCGGCGAACTTCAGGCGCGGAAAGCCGCGCTGCAGCTGTAGCGCGTGAGAAGACAGCGGAGCAGCGCCTGCGGGAGGCGGGCGCAAATCAATCCTGGTGGTGGCGCCGGTCCCGGGCGTCCTTGATGCATCGGCGCCAGACTTCATAGGAATCCCACCCGGCAGGGGCTTCGGGACGGGCCGTGACAGGCACAGCGGCGCGCTCGACCACGTGGTCGGCGTTGGCAGCCGAGCCGGAGGCGATCACGTGGGCGGGCAAAGAGGTCGAAACGTTGTTCATATGCTTGCCGGACGGTTCAGTCGGCGGCGGTCCGGGGGTGAAAACGGTGTTCATCGTAATGGACCAGCGCAACATGAAGCGTGCGCAGTTCTCAGTTTGATCAGTTTCAGTCGGCGGCTGATGCCGCTTTCGTCCCTTCGGATACTTGGCGGATGTTTATCCGCTGCCCCAGGTCGGCCCCAATTGCCCCATTATGTTCAAGCAGTTGCGTCATTGCTTGAGGCCGGGAGCAACTGTAGTCCTCGTCGCTGCGGATGGCCAGTGCCTGGCTCCCAATGTTCCACTGACCTGGGCCCACTGACCTGGGTGGACTCTACGTGCCGAAGTAGCTCGCCAGAAACTGGTCGAAAGTCACGCGGTCCGCTGCTTCCACCGCCTGCTGTCGCTCCAGCGACTCGCGCGCTTCGGCCGCGAACTCCGCGAGACGCTGCTCGTTCGGCGGATACAGATCGAGGAAGTACGCCTTGTGCACGCGTGACATGCGCAACGCGAGCTGTGCGAACGACTCGCCCGTCGAGCGCAGCTCTTCCAGCGTGCGTGCCGAAGGCGTGAGGGCCGGATCGTCGATCTTGGCCTGTTGCAGTTCGAGCGCGGCCGCGTACGGACGCTGCGGGTCGCCGTAGTCCAGCAGCTCGCAGATGCCGCGCATCGAATCGATCAGCTCGAGTGCCCATGCGCGCAACTCTATCGGGCTTCCGTTGCGGTTGAGTTGCAGCCCCGGTTCGCGTCCCCGATGCGCGACCAGCTGATGGTTCGCGTCGAGCTCTTCCGCGCCGATCGGGTCGCTCGGCTTCACCACGCACAGTGCAGCGAACGCCTCGAGGAAGCGCAGCTTGTTCTGATTCACGCCGACCGGATCGAAGGCGCTGACGTCGAGTGCGCGGAATTCGACGTACTCGACGCCGCCCCGGCGCAACGCGTTCGTCGGCCGCTCGCCGGAGCGTGCGACGCGTTTCGGACGGATGTAGCTGTAGTACTCGTTCTCGATCTGCAACAGATTGGTATTGAGCTGGCGATACTCGCCGTCGACCTTCACGCCGATGCGCTCGTATTCGGGATTCGGCGTGCTCACCGCAGCCGTCAGGTCGCGCACGTATTCTTCGAGACTGTTCACCGAGATCTGCACGCCCGACTGGCTCTTGTTGCGATAGCCGAGATCGCTCATGCGCAGCGAAGTCGCGTACGGCTCGTACAAGGTACCCGGCGCTAGCTCCTGCAACGTGTGCTCGCGGCCGCGCACGAACGATCCGCACACCGCCGGCGAATTGCCGAACAGATACAGGACGAGCCAGCCGTAGCGGCGATAGTTGCGCAGCAGGCCGAAGTACTGCGCGGAGATGAAATCCTGATTCGCGTTCTGTGCCTGCAGCGTCGCAGCCAGCACCGGCCAGAAGTGCGCGGGAAACGAGTAGTTGTAGTGCACGCCGGAGATCGCCTGCATCATCCGGCCGTAACGCCAGCTGAGCCCGTTGCGGTACACCTCTTTCATGCGGCCGATGTTCGAGCGGCCGAAGCGTGCGATCGGAATGCTCGGGTCGCCGTCGATGATGCACGGCATGCTCGTCGCCCACAGCAACTGCTCGCCGAGATGGCGATAGACGAACTGGTGCAGATCGCACAGGTACTGCAGCAGCTCCCACGATTCGCGAAACGCCGGCGTGACCAGCTCGATCAGCGCTTCGGAGTAGTCAGTGGTGATGTGCTCATGCGTGAGCGCGGAACCGAGCTCGCGCGGGTGCTCGCTCTGCTCGATGCGACCATCCGGCGAGACGCGCAGCGATTCTTTCTCGACGCCTTTCAACCCGCCCTGCAAGACGCGCGGCTCGCGCGCGTTGATCAGGGAGGCGAGACGCCGCTCGAAGGCGCGATCGATGCCGGAGCTGCTCATGAATCAGAACCGGATCCGGCCGAGCAGCATGTCGCGGAACATCGCGAAGTCGCCCGCGAGGCTGTACCAGGGATGCGAGAACGTCGCGGGACGATTGTGCTCGAAGAAGAAATGACCGGCCCATGCGAAGCCGTAGCCCGCGAGCGGCACACCGAGCAGCCACAGCGCGCGTCCCGTCAACACCGCCAGGAGCAACGACGCGATCACCAGCACCGTGCCGACGAAATGCAGCCGGCGGCACACCGGCTCGCTGTGTTCGGACAGATAGAACGGATAGAACTCCGCAAAGCTGCGGAAGCGGCCCTGCGAGGCGGAAGGCGCGGCGGGATTCATGGCGGGCCGGGTCGAGCGAAATGGGGGCCCAGTTTCCTCAGCCGCATCAAAGGCGTCAAGCAAGAGGCTGAGGGACATTGCGATGTTTGCATCATGAATGTCGTAACTTGACGGCCCGCCGCTCGTCGGCGTTCGCGGGCGTTTCGTCAAGTCACGCCCTGACGGCGCGACCGGTGTGCTTTGATTGCGGCGTTTTATGCGCCTGCAACTCGCGATTCTTGCTTTGCTCGTCGCCGCGGTCGCAGGCGCGCTCGCGCGCATTCTGATTTTGCATACCCGGATCGCGCGCCGTGCACGCGACCTGGAAACCGAGCTGGAGCGCCGGCACAAGGTCGAGACCGAGCTCGAAGGCGTGCACCGCGATCTGCGGCGCCGCTTCGCGCGGCGCACGCAGCTGCTCGAAGCCCGCAACGAAGAGCTGACTCGACTGCGCTTCGCGCTGGAAACTGCCAACCGCCGGCTCAAGCACCTCGTCGGCGTCGATGCGCTCACCGGCATCGCGAACCGCCGTCACTTCGACCGCGCCTTGGAACGCGAGGCGCGCCGCGCCCGCCGCGATGCGCAGCCGTTGTCGCTCGTGTTCCTCGATCTCGATGAGTTCAAGCTGTTCAACGACAGCTACGGCCACACGCGCGGCGATGACGTCCTGCGCAAGGTCGCACAGACGCTCGACGAGACATTCCGCCGCGGTGGCGACCTGGTGGCACGCTACGGCGGCGAGGAATTCGCGGTCGTGCTGCCCGGCGTCGATGGACGCCGCGCGGGCCTCTATGCAGAACGCCTGCGCCGGCGCATCTGGCGTCTGTCGATCCCGTACAACGCCTCGCAACTCACGGACCGGGTCACCATTAGTGGTGGAGTCGCGACCGTGTACCCACCAGCCATCGTTACGCCCGATGACCTGCTGTTCGCGGCAGACAAAGCCCTCTACCGCGCGAAATGCCTGGGCCGCAACCGCATCGTCACCTCCGCCGTTGA
>CADEEJ010000001.1:40166-48060 GCA_902826315.1 uncultured Steroidobacter sp. | reverse complement strand
GCCGAGGAATCGGTCGATCCGAAACGCGACATGCCGAAAGGCCTGATCTTCGGCATGTTCACGCTGATCGTCTCGGCGCTGATGATCATGCTGCTGAACGCCTCGATCGGCTCGCCGGAGCAAGGCCGCCTGCACGGCGCCTATTCGCTGGCGACGTCGGCCGAGCCGCTGCTCGACGGCTTCCGCGTGATCTACGGCGATGACGTCGCGAAACTGCTGTCGCTGTTCGCGGTGCTGGGACTGATCGCGAGCTTCCACACGATCATCTTCGCGTACGGGCGGCAGATCTATTCGCTGTCGCGCGCCGGTTACTACCCGGGGATGCTGTCGGTGACTCACGGCTCGCGCAAGACGCCGCATCTCGCGCTGTTCACCGGCACTGCGATCGGCCTCGCGGTCATCATGGCCGTGTGGTTCGCGCTCGGCGCCGAGCAAGGCGGCGCAGTGATCGGCGCGACGTTGCTGAACATGGCGGTGTTCGGCGCGATGATCTCCTACGCGTTCCAGGGACTGTCGTTCATTCAACTGCGGCGGAACATGCCGAACATCGAGCGGCCGTATCGCAGCCCGCTCGGCATTCCGGGCGCGGCAGCCACTGTCGTCATCTCGCTCTTGACGCTGTGGTATCAGTTCCAGGATCCGTTGTACCGGCGCGGCGTTTACCTGGTGCTGGCCTGGTACGTGCTCGGCGTTCTGTACTTCGCCTTCATCGGCCGCCACAAGCTGGTGCTCTCGCCCGAGGAAGAGTTCGCGATCACCGGCGGCCAGCACGGCCATCCCGAGCGCGAAGGTTACGGCTCGACGAAGGTGTGATCCGCAGGGGTAGTCATGTTGGAACCTCGCCAGGTCAAGACGATCGCCGACGCCAAGGCGATCGTCGAGCAGCGCAAGCTCACGCACGTCAAAGTCGGCGTGTTCGACGTCGACGGCATCATGCGCGGCAAGTACCTGTCGCGTGCGAAATTCCTGTCGGCGCTGGAGAGCGGCTACGGCTTCTGCGACGTGGTGCTCGGCTGGGACTGCCAGGACCAGTTGTACGACAACGTGCAGTTCACCGGCTGGCACACCGGCTATCCCGATGCGCCGGTGCGGATCCTGCCGGAGTCGTGCCGGCCGCTGCCGTTCGAAGGCGACAACCTGTTTTTCCTGAGCGAGTTCGCGCCGCCGGCCGAGCAGGTGTGCCCGCGCGGCGTCCTGCGGAAGGTACTGGAGCGGGCACGCAGCATGGGCTTCGAGCCGTACGCGGGCTTCGAGTACGAAGTGTTCTTCTTCAACGAGACGCCGCAGTCGATCCGCGAGAAGAACTACCGCAACCTGCAGCCGATGGCGCCCGGCTGGTTCGGCTACTCAGTGATTCGTAACAGCGTCGCCGCGGACTTCTACGGCCAGATGCTCGCGATGTGCGAGACCATGGATTTCAGCATCGAAGGCCTGCACGAGGAAACCGGCCCGGGCGTGATCGAGGCGGCGATCGGCTACGACGACGCGCTCGCGGCCGCGGACAAGGCGGCGCTGTTCAAGACGTTCATCAAGGTGCTCGCGCAGCGCAACTCGATGATGGCGACGTTCATGGCGAAGTGGTCGCGCGACTGGCCCGGGCAGAGCGGCCACATTCATCTGTCGCTGCGCTCGCGCGACGGCGGCAAGCCGGTGTTCCACGACCCGTCGCAGCCGCACTCGATGAGCACGACGATGCGGCACTTCGTCGGCGGACAGCAGCGGCTGATGCCGGAGCTGCTCGCGATGGTGTCGCCGACGGTCAACTCCTACACGCGGCTGATTCCGGGATTCTGGGCGCCGACGGACGCGACGGTCGGCGTAGAAAACCGCACGTGCGCGCTGCGCATCATTCCGGGCAGCGCGAAGTCGCAGCGGGTCGAGTATCGAGTCGCCGCGGCCGATGCAAATCCCTACGTGATTCTCTCCGCCGCACTGGCGTCAGGACTGGCCGGCATCGAGCAGCGCATCGAGCCGGAGCCGCTCGTGGAGGGCAACGCCTACGACCACAAGTTTCCGGAAGCGCTGGCGCTGCCGCGCACGTTGTGGGAAGCCGCGCAACGGCTCAAGCAGTCGAAGATGGCGCGCGAGTGGTTCGGCGAAGCGTTCGCGCAGCATTTCGCGGCGACCCGCGAGTGGGAAGAGCGCGAGTTCCGCAAGCACATCACGGATTGGGAACTGGCACGGTACTTCGAGATTATCTAGTGTCAGGTCACCATGCTGAAAGTCATCTCGCCCATCGACGGCACCGTCTACGCCGAACGTCCGCTCGCGAAACCCGCTGAGCTCGACCACGCGCTCGATCTTGCGCGCAAGGCACAGCGGGCCTGGCGCAATGTCGCCGTTGCCGAGCGGACGCGCATCCTCAACCGCTTCTGCGACGCGTTCGAAGCGAAGGGCGACGAAATCGCGAACGAGCTGACGTGGCAAATGGGGCGCCCGAGCCGTTACGCACCGAGCGAAGTGCGCGGCACGCTCGAACGCGCGCGACACATGATCGCGATCGCACCGACTGCGCTCGCCGACATCGACGCCGGGCCGAAAGAGCACTTCAAGCGTTTCATTCGCCGCGAGCCGCTCGGCGTCGTGCTGACGATCGCGGCCTGGAACTATCCGTATCTCATCGCGGTGAACAGCGTCGTGCCGGCATTGATGGCCGGCAACACCGTCGTGCTCAAGCATTCGGCACAGACACCGTTGTGCGCCGAGCGTTTCGCGACGGCGTTGCATGAGGCCGGCTTGCCGCAAGGCGTCTTCCAGGCGCTGCACATGAGCCACGAGGACACGGAGCGCGCGATTCGCGATCCGCGCGTCGACTTCGTCGCGTTCACCGGCTCGGTGGCCGGCGGTCATGCCGTGCAGCGCGCGGCGTCGGAGCGATTCATCGGCACCGGCCTGGAGCTCGGCGGCTGCGATCCGGTGTACGTGCGCAACGACGCCAACCTCGCGCACGCCGTCGAGAACATCGTCGATGGCGCGTACTTCAACAGCGGTCAATCGTGTTGCGGCCTGCAGCGCATCTACGTGCACGAGCGGATCTACGGCGCATTCGTCGACGGCTTCGTCGATCTCACGCGCAAGTACGTGCTCGGCAATCCGCTCGACGCGGCGACGACGCTCGGGCCAGTAGTACGCACTGCTGCAGCCGACACGATTCGCGCCCAGATCGCAGCCTCGATCGACGCCGGCGCCAAGCCCGTGATCAACGAGCAGGACTTCGCCGCGAGTCGCACCGGCTCGCCGTACCTCGCGCCGCAGGTGCTGCTCGAAGTGGACAACTCCACGCCGGTGATGCGCGACGAGATCTTCGGCCCGGTCGCGGGCATCATGAAAGTGCAGTCGGACGAACAGGCGATCGCGCTGATGAACGACAGCGCCTTCGGCCTCACCGCCGCGATCTGGACCGCGGATGCGGACGCGGCGCTGTCGATCGGCGATCGCGTCGAGACCGGCACGTGGTTCATGAACCGCTGCGACTATCTCGATCCGGCGCTCGCCTGGGTCGGCGTCAAGAATTCGGGTCGCGGCTGCACGCTGTCCGCGGTCGGCTACGAGCACCTGACGCGGCCGAAATCGTTTCACTTGCGAACGCACCTGTGACTACGCCATGACTACTCTTCGCGGCAACTGGAACTACCCGACCCTGATCCGCTTCGGCGCGGGGCGCATCGCGGAGCTGCCCGACGCGTGCAAGACGTTGCGCATCACGCGACCGTTGCTCGTCACGGATCCTGGGCTCGCGGCGCTGCCGATGATCGCCAAGGCAGTCGAATCGTGTCGCAGCGCCGGGCTGGGCTGCGAAGTCTTCTCGGACCTCCAGGCGAATCCGGTCGAGGCAAACGTGACGAATGGCGTCGCCGCGTACCGGCGCGGCTCGCACGACGGCGTCATTGCGTTCGGCGGCGGCAGCGCGCTCGACACGGGCAAGGCGATCGCATTGATGGTCGGGCAGTCGCGTCCGATCTGGGATTTCGAAGATCGCGAAGACTGGTACACGCGCGTGAACGTCGCCGGCATGGCACCGACGATCGGTGTGCCGACGACCTCGGGCACCGGCTCGGAAGTCGGCCGCGCCTCGGTCATCACCGACGTGCGCGATCACACGAAGAAGATCATCTTTCATCCGCGCATGCAGCCGGCGCTGGTGATCGCCGATCCGGAGCTGACGCTCGGCCTGCCGGCGAAAGTGACGGCGGCGGTCGGCATGGACGCGCTGTCGCACAACCTCGAAGCGTATTGCGCGCCGTTCCATCATCCGATGGCCGACGGCATCGCCGTCGAAGGCATGCGCCTGGTCAAGCAGTGGCTGCCGGTCGCGGTCGCCGACGGCAGCAACATCGAAGCGCGCGCGCAGATGATGGTTGCGTCGGCGATGGGAGCGACGGCGTTTCAGAAAGGACTCGGCGCGATGCACAGCCTGAGCCATCCGTGCTCGGCGAATCTCAACACGCACCATGGCCTGACGAACGGCGTTGTGATGCCGTACGTGCTCGCGTGGAACCGCAATGCGCTCGAAGAGAAGATGGTGCGGCTCGGAGCCTACCTTGGTTTGCCGCAGCCATCGTTCGACGCGGTGATGAGCTGGATCCTGGACCTGCGCCGGCAGATCGGCATTCCTGCCACGCTCGCCGATCTGGGCATGCAGCCCGCGCACGTCGGCACTTTCGCCCAGCAGGCGTTCGACGACCCGTCGACCGGCGGCAACCCGCTGCCGATGACCCCGGACAAGTTTGCGCAGCTGTACCGGAACTGCATCGAGGGCTCCGGGCTCTAACTGTCATTCATTGGCAATTCAGCCCCCCGCAGGCATATTCACGTCATGCGCGCCCTCGTCTCCTCCGCTCTCGCTGCCCTGCTGCTGGCCCTCGCGGTTCCGGCAAGCGCCGACGGCCTGCGTTGCGGCAGCAGGCTCGTGACCAACGGCGATCCGCGCGCGAAGGTGCGGCAGTTCTGCGGTGAGCCCACCGACGTGCAAACACGCTCGATCCTGCGCCGCCCGTACTTCAATTTCGGCGGCCGCGGCTATACCTACGGCGACGGCTACGTCGAAGTGCCGGTCGAAATCTGGACCTACAATTTCGGCCCGTACAAGCTGATGCGGCAGATCCGCTTCGTCGACGGCCTCGTCGAAGACATCGAGACGCTAGGCTACGGCTATCACGGCACGCCGAGTCCGACCGCCGACGCCGGCAGCGACCGCCGCGACACATACAGATAGCGGCTGACGAGCAGCACGGCGCTGACCGTGAGGCCCGCAATGAAGCCGATCCACACGTAGCGCGGACCGCCGCCCTGGTGCACACCGAACACGTAGGCGAGCGGAAAGCCCACGACCCAGTACGAGAAGATGCACATCGTCATGGGGATCGCCGTGTCCTTGAAGCCGCGCAACGCGCCCGCCGCGCCGACTTGCACACCGTCTGACAGTTGGAAGATCGCGGCCATCAACAACAGTCCCGCTGCGATTTCGCGCACGGCCGGATCGCGCGTGTAGAGACTCGCGATCCCATCGTCGAACACGAGAATGCCGATCGCCGACAGCGCCATCACGCTCGCGCACATGCCGATGCCGAGCAGTCCCGCGAAGCGTCCGCGCTCGTGATCGCCGCGCCCCAGCGTGTGGCCGACGTGGATCGTGGTCGCCGAGCTGATCGCGAGCGGCACCATGAACATGAAGGACGCATAGTTGAGCGCGATCTGATGGCCGGCTGTCAGCGTCGCGCCCATGCCTCCGATCATCAGCGCCGCGCACACGAACAGGCCGCCCTCCGCCAGCACGCTGCCGGCGATCGGCGCGCCGATGCGCAGCAGGTCGCGCAGCACTCGCCAGTCCGGCGGATCGATGCGCGAGAAAAAATCGAACTCGCGATAGGCGCGCTGCCGGCGCATGTACGTCAGCATCGACAAGAGCATCAGCCACTCGGAGAGCGCAGTCGCTACACCGCAACCGATTGCGCCGAGCTGCGGCATGCCGAACTTGCCGTACATGAAGATCCAGTTGCCGATCACGTTCGCGGTGAGGCCGAGGAAACCGAAGTACATGATCGGCTTCGTGCGCCCGAGACCCTCGCTCGTGTAGCGCAGCGCCAGGAATCCCATCAGCGCCGGCATGCCCCACGCCATCGCGTGCACGTAACCGACGGCCGTCGGCAAAATCTCAGGCGCGATGCCCAGCGCGGGGAGTGCGCGGCCAACCTGCAGCAAGCCGCTGACCAGCAACACGCCGAGCGCGAGTGCCAACCACCACGCCTGACGACAGTAGCGCGTCACGCCACGCGTATCGTTCGCGCCGAAAGCATGCGCAACACTCGGCGACACGGCCATCAACACGCCAAGCCCGAGCAACAGGAACAGGTGGTAATAGCCGACGCCCACCGCGAGCGCGGCCAGATCGCGTGCGCCGAGCTGCCCAGCCATCACCGTATCGGCGAACTGCATGCCGATAATGGACAGGTTGTTGCCGATCAGCGGGACGGCGAGCACGGAAATGGCTCGGAGGTCCGCTGCGAAGCGGCTGTGGGTGGAAGTAGTCATCGCTGCTTTGACCGCGCACTGCTTTGACCGCCGGATGGGCGCGCTGGCATGCTGGCCGGGGGTCGCCATTCTCTCACAGCGAGGCCGTCATGCTCGTCGGATCTGCAGTGCGCCGGGTCGCCATCGTCGGCGGCTTGCGTATCCCGTTCGCGCGCTCGATGGGGGCTTACGCCGAAGCGAGCAACCAGGAGATGTTGACGGCGACGCTCGCCGCATTGGTCGAGCGTTACCGGCTGAAGGGTGAAACGCTCGGCGACGTCGGCGCCGGCGCGGTGCTCAAGCATTCGCGCGACTTCGGCCTGACGCGCGAATGCGTGCTCGATAGCGGTCTGGCGCGGGAAACGCCTGCGTTCGACCTGCAACGTGCCTGCGGCACCAGCCTCGACACCGCAATCGTCATCGGGCTGAAGATCGCAATGGGGCAGATCGACTCGGGCATCGCCGCGGGCGTCGACACGGCCAGCGACGTGCCGATGGTCTATCCGGACTCGTACCGGCGCATCTTGTTACGCAGCTCGCGCGGCAAGTCGCTCGGCGCAAGGCTCGCGCCGTGGCTCGGACTGCGGCCGCGAGACTTCAAGCCGCAGCTGCCTGCAGTCGCCGAGCCGCACACCGGACTGTCGATGGGCCAGAGCTGCGAGCTGATGGCGAAGACCTGGGAGATCCCGCGCGTCGAGCAGGATCAACTCGCGCTGGAGAGCCATCACAAGGCGGCCGCAGCTTACGACGCAGGCTTCTTCGACGATCTCGTGGTCGAGTTCCGCGGCCTGAAGCGCGACAACAATATCCGCCGCGACACTTCGCTGGAGAAGCTCGGCGCGCTCAAGCCTTCGTTCGATCGGCAAGGCACGCTGACCGCGGGCAACTCGACGCCGATGACCGACGGCGCAGCCGCGGTGCTGCTCGCGAGCGAAGAGTGGGCGAAGGCGCGCGGCTTACCCGTGCTCGCGTATCTGACGTACGGCAAGTACGCGGCCGTCGACTTCATCGACAAGGAGGGCCTGTTGATGGCGCCCGCGTACGCGGTGCCGCGCATGCTCGCTGACGCGGGCATCAAGCTGCAGGACTTCGACTTCTACGAAATCCACGAAGCGTTCGAAGCGCAGGTGCTGTGCACGCTGAAGGCGTGGCAGTCGCCGGAGTTCTGCCGCGAACGGCTCGGGCTCGCGCAGCCGCTGGGCACGATCGATCGCAGCAAGATGAATGTGAAGGGCGGCAGCGTCGCGATCGGCCATCCGTTCGCGGCGACCGGTGCACGCATTCTTGCGTCGCTGGCGAAATTACTAGCGACCCGCGGCAGCGGGCGCGGACTGATCTCGATCTGCACGGCCGGCGGGATGGGCGTGACGGCGATCGTCGAGCG
>CADEEJ010000001.1:20902-40066 GCA_902826315.1 uncultured Steroidobacter sp. | reverse complement strand
GCAGCGTACTGCGGCCCTGACACTGCCGACCGCCGTCCAGGCGGCTGCAGGGTAGGAGTGCCTTGCAGCCTGCCGCCGATCGAAGCAGACGCGATCCCGGGGAGGGGGCAGTAACGATCGCGAACCCCGATACAGCGGGCAACTCGACCAAGACCTGACTTGCGAACCTGAAAAGGCTGACGAAGGGCCTCCTTGCCCGGGTGCGTGCCCCAAATCGTGCGGGTCCGTGTGTGAAGGCCTCCCTGATCACGCGCACGCAGTTCCTATAATTACTAAGCGACAAATCCGGGCATTTCCCCTCACAGCAGCTGCTGGCTTTCGCTGCTTTTGTGCGCTCGCTTCCACTTAAGCGCGAACCGGCACGCCTTGCGGAATTCCACGATTGAGATGCAGTTCTCGTTTCCTTTCAGCCACACTACCGGCCGCATGACTTCCTACCTGGGCGAACCCTCGTACGAGCACGGCAGTGGCGCGGCCACGGGCGCTTTGCTCGTCAATCTCGGCACCCCCGACGCCCCCTCCCCGGCCGCTGTCCGGCGATTCCTGGCGGAGTTTCTCTGGGACCCGCGCGTCGTCGAGGCACCGCGCTGGTTGTGGTGGCTGGCGCTCCACGGGGTCATCCTGCGCATCCGTCCGGCTCGCAGTGCCCATGCCTATGGTCAGATCTGGACGCCGGAAGGCTCGCCGCTCCTGCTATACACACGCGCCTTGGTGGATCGCGTCCGCGGCGCACTGCTACGTCACATGCCGGCGACGGTCGTGCTCGGGATGACTTACGGTTCGCCCGGCATTCCCGCCGCGCTCGAACAACTGCGGAGTGCCGGTGTGCGGCGGCTCGTCGTGCTGCCGTTGTATCCACAGTATTCCGGCTCGACCACGGCGTCGGTGTTCGACCGCGTCACCTCGCAGCTACAACGCTGGCGCTGGGTGCCGGAGCTGCGCTTCATCGGCAACTATCACGACGAGCCCGGTTATATCGACGCGGTCGCCGCGAGCATCCGCGAGCACTGGCGCACGCACGAGCGCGGCCATCTGTTGTTCTCCTTTCACGGTGTGCCGCGCCGCTACCTGCTCGCCGGCGATCCGTATCACTGTCAGTGTCTGAAGAGCGCGCGGCTGGTCGCGGAGCGCCTCGGGCTGGATGCCGGCGCGTGGAGCGTGAGCTTTCAGTCGCAGGTCGGACGCGAAGAATGGCTGAGGCCGTACACCGACGAAACCCTGGTGAAGATGGCGCGCGCAGGCCAGCGCCGCGTCAGCATCGTGTGCCCGGGGTTCGCGACGGACTGCCTGGAAACGCTGGAGGAAATCGCGATCCGCAATCGCGCGCTGTTCATGGCAAACGGCGGCGAGTACTACGACTACATTCCCGCACTCAATGCCGGCGACGGACATGCCGAGCTCCTCGCCGCGCTCATCGCGCGCCACGCTCACGGGTGGCCGGTCGCCGCAACTGCCACGGCCGCTGAGTTGGAAGAGTCCCGGCGGCGCGCGCTGCGCCAGGGTGCCGCGCGTTAGCGCGGGTCGACGCCTTGCTCGGCGCTCCCCTCGGCCGGTTTCTCGAAATCAGCATCGGCACGCCGGTCATTCGCGAATCGCTGGATTTCTACGAGTCGCTCGGCTTCGTGCAGGCGGCCGTCGGCGAGACCTGGTCGCATCCTTACGCAGTCGTGACCGACGGCCATCTGTTCATCGGCCTGCACGGCCGCGAGCTGCCGTCGCCATCGCTGACGTTCGTGCTGCCGGAGCTGCAGCTCGGGATCGGCCGGCTCAAGGAACGCGGCGTGACGTTCGAGAACGAGCGCCTCGGCGAGGACGTTTTCAATCAGGCGCAGCTGCTCGACCCGGGCGGGCTCAACGTCATGCTGCTCGAAGCGCGCACGTTCTCGCCGCCGCAGCTGGATGCGCCGATCGACTCGGCCTGCGGCTACTTCAGCGAGCTCGGCATGCCGACGCGCGCCACGGACGCCGCCCGCGTCTTCTGGGAATCGGTCGGTTTTGTCGCGCTGGAAGAAGAATCTCAACCGTTCCCGCGCACGCCGCTGGTCAGCGACGGGCTCGATCTCGCGCTGTATCGCACCCGCGCACTGCGTCAGCCGGTGCTCACGTTCGAGGACAGCGCAATGGCGCAGCGGCTCGCACGCCTGCGCGAGCGCGGCCTGAAAGTGTCCGATGAAATGCCGGACACTTTGGACGAATCGGGCAACGGCGTGCTCGTCGCCCCCGAAGGCACGCGACTGCTGCTGTTGACCGCGCACGACTGAAAAATAGCAACCTAAGGTCTCCCGACCGTGTGCCGGGGACCCTTACATTGCCGCCCTCATGTGACTCGAAAGGACCGCCCATGAAGCGCCTCTGCCTGCTGCTCCTGCTCGGTATTGCCACGGCCGCCGTCGCGGACGAAGGCATGTGGACGTTCGACAATTTCCCGAAAGCAACCGTGCAGCAGAAGTACGGCGTCGACATCGACGACGCCTGGCTCGCGCGCGTGCAGCGCGCGACGACGCGCTTGGAAGGCGGCTGCACCGGCTCGTTCGCCTCGCCGGACGGCCTGGTGTTGACCAATCATCATTGTGCGCGCAGCTGCATCGGCGACCTGTCCAGCGCGCAGGACGACTTCATCGAGAAGGGCTTCAACTCCGGCAGTCGTGCCGGTGAACGCCAGTGTCCGGGCGAGCTGGTGTCGGTGCTGGTCGGCATCGAGGACGTCACCGCGAAGGTGAACAGCGCGACCGCAGGACTAGCGGATGCCAAGGCGAACGAGGTACGCAAGCAGACGCTGAGCCGCCTCGAATCCGAATGCACGTCAGCTAACAGCAAAGGCAAAGGCGGCGCGTTCTTCTGCGAGTCGGTGACGCTGTACCAGGGCGGCCAATACTTCCTCTATCGCTACAAGCGCTACGACGACGTGCGCCTGGTGTTCGCGCCGGAACAGTCGATCGCGGCGTTCGGCGGCGATCCGGACAATTTCAACTTCCCGCGCTGGTGCCTGGACTTCAGCCTGATGCGCGTCTACGAGAACGGCAAGCCGGCGCGCACGCCCGACTACCTGCAGTGGCGGCCAGAGGGACCGAGCGTCGGCGACGCCGTCTTCGTGCCCGGCCATCCCGGCAGCACCAGCCGCCTGCTCACCGTCGAGCAGCTGAAATTTCAACGCGCCGTATCTTTCCCGGCGTACATCGCCCGCAACTCCGAGCTGCGCGGCCGGATGATCGAATGGGCGAAGACGGGCGACGAGCCACGTCGCATCGTGGACGAAACGCTGCTGGGCCTGGAAAACTCGCTGAAAGTCTATCGCGGCCTCGAGTCCGCGCTGCTCGACGACCGACTGATGGAATTCAAGGCGACGCAGGAGCGTGACCTGCGGGCGCGCGTGAGCGGCGATGCGAAGCTCGCGCAACAGTCCGGCAAGGCCTGGGATGACATTGCCAAGGCGCAGGCACGTTACCGCGACATCTACGATCGCTATGCGTATCTGGAGAGCGGCACCGGCTTCAACAGCAAGCTGTTCGCCTATGCGCGCCTGCTGGTTCGCGGCGCCGCGGAGCGCGCGAAGCCGAACGAACAGCGGCTGCGCGAATACGCGGACTCCAACCTGTCGAAGGTGAGCGCCGGGCTGCTGGCGGCGACGCCGGTCTATCCCGAGTTCGAAACGCTGACGTTCGCGTTCTCGCTCGACAAGATGCGCGAGACGCTCGGTCCCGACGACGCCATCGTGCGCCGCCTGCTGAGCAAGGACTCACCCGATTCGCTCGCGAGCCGGCTGGTAAAGGAAACGAAGCTCGCCGACCCGGCCGTGCGCAAGGCGTTGTGGGAGGGCGGCGCTGCTGCCGTCGATGCTGCGCATGATCCGATGATCGAGCTCGCACGTTCGATCGATGCGGAGGCACGCGCGCTGCGCAAGACGTATGAAGACGAAGTTCAGGCGCTCGTCAACGCGGGACAGGAGAAGATCGCCAAGGCACGCTTCGCGGTGCTCGGCACGAATGTCTATCCGGACGCGACGTTCACGCTGCGGCTCAGCTACGGCGATGTACGCAGCTGGGTCGAGAAGGGACAGCAGGTCGAGCCGTTCACAAAGCTGGCGCGCCTGTACGAGCGCACGACCGGCGCGGATCCGTTCCGCCTGCCGCAGACGTGGCTGGACGCGCGCAGCAAGCTCGACCCGAACATGCCGTTCAACTACGTGACGACGAACGACATCGTCGGCGGCAACTCCGGCAGCCCGGCAGTGGACGCGCAGGGCCGCCTGGTCGGATTGCTGTTCGACGGCAACATCCACTCGATCGCCGGCTCGTACTGGTACGACGAGAAACTGAATCGCGCGGTGGCAGTGCATCCCGGCATCATCCTGGCGGCACTGCGCCAGGTGTACGGCGCCGAGGCGCTCGCGAACGAGATCGTGGGGAAGCGCCGCTAGCGCTTCTCCGCGACGATCGTGAACTTGATGTGCAGGCGGTCCTGCACTTCGAGTGCGCCGAGCGCGACGCTGAACGGCTTGATGCCGAACTCCGTCTGCAGAACGTCGAACTCGCCGCTCGCGCTCAGCTTGGTACCTTCGATGGTGACTTTCACCGGCACCGCGACCTCGCGACTCTGATCCTTGATCGTGATGCGCGCCGTCACCTCCGGCGCTGCGAGCGTGCCGCCGACCTTCGCTGACTGCAGCTTCACCTGCGGGTAGTGTTCGCCGTCCAGCACTTCCGGCTTCAGCATGTTCTTGCGCGTGCCGTCCTTATCCGCTTGCGGGATGTCGGGCGGGAAGTCGCTGCCCGCGGCGCGGCGCGCTTCCGCATCGTCGACCACGAGTTCGGCGACCGGGAACGACAGCTCGAAGCCCGAGCGCGCGAATTCCGGATGCACCCAGGCGCGGCCGGACACGTCGTGCGACGTCATGACGTGATTGTGGCCGAGGCGCGAAAACTTGCCGCCGCGGAACACCAGGACGCTGAGCTGCGAGGCGCGGGGGTTGACTTGGTAAATCGTGGCCCCACGAGTGTCGACAGCGGGCGTCGGCGGCACAGTGGGTGTCGGCGCCGGCGGACGCACCGGGCGCGGGCAGGCCGCCAGCAGTAGGCTCAGGCAGAGCAAACCACCCACTCTGGTTATCTGACTCATGCTGTCTCCTGTATGTATCCCGTTCAGGTTAGTCGCTTAAACTACCGGCTGTCATGCAGCTGAAGAACACTCCGACCCGTTACGGCGCCGTGGCGCAGCTGTTTCATTGGGTCATCGTCGTACTGATCGTCACGCAGTTCGTGCTCGCCTGGCGCGCCGAAGGTTTATCGCCGGTCGCAAAAATCGGCGTGCTCGGGACCCACAAGTCGGTCGGCATCACGATCCTCGGGCTCGCGGTGCTGCGGCTCGCGTGGCGCCTGTTCAATCCAATACCGCCGCTGCCCGCCGGCGAGCCGCACTGGCAGAAGCGTGCCGCGCACCTCTCGCATTTCCTGCTGTACGCGTTGATTTTCATCACGCCGGTGCTCGGCTGGTTGATGTCGTCGGCACGCGCCTTCAGCGTCAGCTGGTTCGGGCTGGTCACGCTGCCGGACTTCATCCAACCGAGCAAACCGGCGTTCGAGCGGCTGCACGATTGGCACGAGGCCATGGCGTTCACGCTGGCGACGATCGCACTGCTCCACATCGCGGCTGCGCTCAAGCACCACTTCTTCGATCGCGACGACGTGCTGCGCCGGATGCTACCGCTGCGCGAGCGCACGCCGCGTTCCTGAATTCCCATTGGCCCGTTTCAACTGACATCGACTCACCATCATCATGCGTAAACATCAGCAACTCGGTTACCTGCTCGCCCTGGTCCTGGTCTGCGGCAGCGTCGCGCTCGCCGCCACGCAGTGGACCCTGCAGCCGCGCGAAAGCAAACTGACTTTCGTCGGAACTCAGGCCGGCGCCGAGTTCGAAGGCACGTTCGAGCGCTTCGCCGCCGACATCAAGTTCGACCCGCAGGACCTCGCCGGCAGCCGCTTCGACGTCAAGATCGACACGTCCTCGGTCAATACGCGGGACAGCGAGCGCGACGACACCCTCAAGAGCGAGGACCTGTTCGCCGTGAAGCAGTTCGCGTCCGCGCACTACCTGGCGGAGCGCTTCGCGGCCAAGGGCGGCAACAGGTTCACGGCGACCGGCAAGCTGACGCTGCGTAACGTGACGCGCGACGTGCCGATCGAGTTCACGTTCGAGAAGAAGGACGGCAGCGCCTGGCTCAAGGGCTCGGCCCAGCTCAAGCGGCTCGACTTCGGTGTCGGCCAGGGCGACTGGAAGGACACCTCGACCGTCGCCAACGAAGTGAAAGTCAACTTCGTCCTGCTGCTCAAGCAGTAGGGCCTACACGCAAAACATACAAGACGCGCGCGCCCGACGAGCACGCCGGGCGAATTGCGGTTACATTTGCGCCGGCATGAATCAGCCGGCGCCGGTTCGCTACACCAAACCCGAAGAATGCGTCGAAGCGACCCTGAGCCGCGTCGGCAAGCACGTGGTCCTCGGGTTGCCGGTCGCCATCGGCAAGCCGAATGGCTTGGTCAATTCCTTCGTCGCGCGCGCGCTCGCCGATCCCTCGATCCGCCTGACGATCGTCACTGCCCTGTCGCTGCGCAAGCCGCGCGGGCGCAGCGATCTCGAGCGGCGGCTGGTCGAGCCGCTGTCGGAGCGCGTGTTCGGCGCCTTCCCCGAGCTCGAATACATCCGGCTCATCGAGCAAGGCCGGCTGCCCGATAACATCGAGATCGTCGAGTTCTTTCTCGAGCCCGGCGCCTGGTTGAACAGCGCGTCGCTGCAGCAGAACTATCTCAGCGCGAACTACACGCACGTCGCGCGCGACGCCTTGCAGCGCGGGTTGAATGTGATCGCGCAGCTGGTGGCGCGTCCGCCGGCCGGCGAAGCGCCCGCCGGGTTGTTGAGCCTCGGCGCGAACCCGGACCTCACGGCTGACCTGCTGCCGCAGATCGCGCAGATGCGCGCGAGCGGCAAGCCTTTCGCGTTGATCGGCCAGATTCACAGCGAGCTGCCTTTCATGTACGGCGACGCGCTGGTCGCCGCGGATACCTTCGATTTCCTGCTGGACGATCCGGGCACGCGGCTGTTCTGCCCGCCGAACGCACCGATTCCGCGCCCCGAGTATGCGATCGCGTTGAACGTGAGCACGTTGATCCGCGACGGCGGCACGCTGCAGCTCGGCATCGGCGAGCTTGGCGACGCGATCGTCTACGCGCTGCAGCTGCGGCACCAGCAACCGGCCATCTATCGCGACGTGCTCGAATCGTTCGGCCTGCTGGCCCGGCATCGTCGCTTGATCGAGTCCGAGGGCGGCACGGCGCCGTTCGAGCGCGGCCTGTACGGCTGCTCCGAGATGCTCGCCGACGGCTTCCTCGATCTGTATCGCAGCGGCGTGTTGAAACGACGCGTGTACGGCAGCGCGAAGCTGCAACGGCTGCTCGACGAAGGCCGCATCGACGAGCAGGTCAGCGAGCGCACGCTGGCAGCGTTGCACGAAGGCGGCATGCGCCGCATGTCGTTCGTCGATTTCCACGAGTTCCGCGACGTCGGACTGTTCCGCGACGACTGCGAATACGACCGCGGCATGCTGATCGCCCCCGATGGCACCCAGCTGCGCGCCAACTTCGACGATCCGGAACAGCGCCGGCAGATCGCGCGGGCGTGCCTGGGCGAGCGTCTGCGCAACGGCATAGTTGCTGACGCGGGCTTCTTCTTCGGACCGAGAGGCTTCTACGAAGCGCTGCGCACCATGCCGGTCGCGGAGCGACGGCTGTTCGCGATGCGCGCCATCAGCTTCGTCAACGAGCTGTACGGACATGAGTGGGAGCTCAAAGTGGCGCAGCGCCGCCACGCGCGCTTCGTCAACACGACGATGATGGTCACCGGGCTCGGCGCAGCGGTTTCCGACACGCTCGCCGACGGCCGAGTGGTCAGTGGCGTCGGCGGCCAGTACAACTTCGTCGCGATGGCGCACGCGCTACCCGATGCGCGCTCGATCCTGTGCTTACGCGCGACGCGGCAGTCGCACGGCGAAGTGACGTCCAGCATTCCGTGGAGCTACGGAAACACGACGATCCCACGTCACTTGCGCGATATCGTCGTCACGGAATACGGCATCGCCGACCTGCGCGGCCGCACCGATCGCGAAGTGGTCGAAGCGCTGCTGGCGATCATGGATTCGCGCTTTCAGGAGCGCTTCGTCGCCGACGCAAAACGGGCCGGCAAGCTGCCGCGCGACTATCGGGTTGCGGACAGCATGGGCAACAACACTCCGCAGCGGCTGCAGGAACGCTTCGCGCCCTGGCGGGCACGCAAGCTGTTCGAGGACCTGCCGTTCGGCAGCGATATCACGCCGGAAGAAGTCGTGCTGGCGAAGGCGCTGCGCGGATTGAAGGCTGCGACCGAATCGTGGCCGGGCAAGGTCAGCGCCACGCTGCGGGCATTGCTCGCGGATGGGAGTGCGGCCAGGCTGCAGCCGTACCTGGCCAGAATGGCGTTGACGGCGCCGACGTCGTTCGGGGAGCGTCTGCAGCGCGGGTTGGTGGCGATAGCCGTGGCTGCGGCTTTGAAGGAAGAGTCGGGCCTCTAACCCACCCCGCAACCTTTCCCAGCGCCTTCGCGTCCAACCCGACATCCATCCCACCTGGAAGGGTTCGCTATGAAACTCGCGATCGGCTCTGCCCTCCTCCTCGCCTGCGCCCTGGTCGTTCCGGCCCACGCGGAGGACTGCAAGCACAACGCTCACCGCACCGCCAATTCCGCCGGCCCGGACATCGAGCGGGTCGTGATCGAAGCCCGGGCGGGCGACCTGGTGGTGCACGGCGGGCAGGACCGGGACGTGAAGGTCGAAGGCAAGGCGTGCGCCTCCTCGACCGAGCTGCTCGAAAACACCAAGCTGGAAATCCGCCGCGACGGCAACACGGTCTACGTCCGCACGGTGATGCCCGACATCGGCGACATGATTTTCGGCTTCAACCGCTACGCTTACATCGACTTGACCGTCACCGTGCCGAAGACGGCGACGCTCAAGATCGACGATTCGAGCGGCGACATGCTCGTCGAGGACGTGCAGTCCGCGACCATCACGGACAGCTCTGGCGATCAGACGCTGCAACGCATCGCCGGCGCGCTCGACGTCACTGACAGCTCCGGCGAGATCAAGGTCGCCAACGTCGGCGGCGAGCTGCGCTTGAAGGACAGCTCCGGCGCCGTCCACGTGGACGGCGTGCAGGGCGATGTCGTCGTCGACCTCGACAGCTCCGGCGACCTCGACATCCGGCGCGTCACCGGCAAGGTGCACGTCGTCACCGACAGCTCGGGCGACATCGAGATCGTCGACGTGAAGCGCGACGTGATCATCGACGACGACAGCTCCGGCGGAATCCGCGTGCGCGACGTCGGCGGCAATTTCACCGTCGGCAGCGATGGCAGCGGCGGCATCCACTACGAGCGCGTAGCAGGCGACGTGCGCGTGCCTTGATCGGGCTGACGATCGAAATCAGTGACCCAGCTCTGCTAACAGCCGGTCGATCATCGTGCCGGCTTTCGCCAGGTAGTCGCCGCCGAACAGGTTGAAGTGGTTCAGCACGTGATACAGGTTGTACAGCGTGCTGCGCGTGCCGGCGGCAGGATCCAGCGGCCACGTCGATTGGTAGGTCGTGTAGAACGCGTGCCCGAAGCCGCCGAACAGCCGCGTCATCGCGATGTCGGCCTCGCGATCGCCGTAGTACACGGCGGGGTCGAAGATGACGGGCAAGCCGTCCTCGTCCGTGCCCCAGTTACCGCCCCACAGGTCGCCATGCAGGAGCGAGGGCACCGGGCGATAGCTGGAGAAGAACGCGTCGAGCAGCTGACAGAGCATGCGACCGCGATCGACGGTGCGCGCATCGGCGCCCTTGCCCGCGGTCAGCTCCAGTTGATGCAACAGACGCCGCTCGCGCAGGAACGTAATCCATTCCTCGGACCAGGCATTCGGCTGTGCTGTGCTGCCGATCGTGTTGTCGCGATCCCAGCCGAAGCGTGCGTGCGTCTGACGATGCTGCCAGGCCAGTTGTTCGCCGAGCAGTGCCTCGCTCGCCTTGCTCGGCGAGCCGAGCGTGATCCACTCCAAGCCGAGGTACGCGCCTTCCTCTGAGGTCCCGCAGGTCACGACCTTCGGCACGCGAACGGTCGCGGTGCGTGCCAGCGCTTGCAAGCCGGCGGCCTCCGCCGCGAACGCATTCGCCGTGGCAGTGGAGCCAGTCTTCACGAACAACGGACCGCGCGCGGTTTCGTAACGCCAGCACTGGCTGATCGAGCCGCCGTTCACGGCCCGCTTCGAACGCTCGTCGATCGGTGCACCGACCGCCCGCGCCAACGCGGCAGCGATGGTCTTGTCCTTCAAAGCACCCTCCGACTTCGATCCCGCCGGGAGCAGTTAGAGCAAGGCGCGCGCCTGATCCTGCAGGCTCGCTATTGTCGTTTTGATCTCCTCGCGCCGGCTGCCGTTGGCGAGGATCGCGCGCGACACGTTCGGCAGCACGCGTCCGCGCCCCGCGGGCATGCGCGCAAGCACGTCGCGCATCGTTGCACCTTGCGCACCGACGCCCGGCGCCAGCACGAAAGAATGAGGCAGCGCTGCGACGGTTTCGTTCGCGTCGTCGCAGGTCGCGCCGACGACCGCACCGATCGGTCCGATGCCGTCCGGTCGCTGGCGCACATTACGTGCAGTGATCTCGCGGCACAGGCTCTGCGCGACCGTCTCGCCGTTCGACATACGCGCGGTCTGCAACGCCTGCCCTTCGGGATTCGAAGAGCGCACGACTACGAACACACCGCCATCCGCAGCGATGGCCGCGGCGAAGAACGGTTCGAGCGCGGCAAGGCCCAGGTAGCAATGCGTCGTGATCGCATCGACACGCAGCGTCGTGGTGGCCGAGAAGTAGCCTTCGGCGTAAGCGGCAGCGGTCGTATCGATATCGCCGCGCTTGCCATCCAGCAGAACGGGCACTTCACGCGCGCGTGCCAGCTGCACGAGCGTTTCCAGTGCGCGAAAGCCGGAGCTGCCGAAGCGCTCGAAGAAGGCTGACTGCGGCTTGAGCACGGCGATACGGAAGTCCGCCGCTTCGAGCACGCGCTTGCCGAACTCCAACGCGCCTTCCGCTGAGTCGGGCAGGCCGCAGGATTTCAGCAGCGCGGCGGACGGATCGATCCCCACGCACAGCGGGCTGTGCTCGCGGATTTTCTGTTGCAGGCGGTCGGCGAAAGTCGGCATGGCCGCCATTGTAAAGGGAGCTAGGGCGCTTGGAACCTGTCGGCGCGAAACGTCAGAACGAGCGTGTCGCGCACGCCGTGCGGCCCGGCTTTCTGGATCGGCGTCGTCTCATGGACCACTTGCGCGTCGTCCAGCAGCAAGGCAGTCCAAGGCTCCTCCATCGTGAAGCGCACGCCTGCCGGGCCGTGCGCGTCGAACACGCGCGTTTCGCCGCCGCTGACGTCGCGGCGATTGACCAGGATCACGGCGACATAATCGACGCCGTCGCGATGCGCACCTTCCGGAGTCGGACGCCCGATGCCCTCGGCGCTGTCGATACGGAACTGATGCGCCTCGATGTACCAGCGCGGCATCGCACGTACGGCGCCAAAGAGATTGCCGAGCGCACGCACCAGGGCGCCCCAGGCGGGAGCGTCCAGTACGGTCGTCTCGACAGGCTCGAACCAGCGCTCCAGGCCGCCGTGCAACGCGTTGTAATCGCGAGGCTGCCAGTGCGCGCGATGCGGCACGAGCTGCAGCGAATCGCCCGCCAGCTCGTGAATGAAACAGCTGTGGCGACGGAAGCGATAGCGGCCGCCGTCGAGCAGATAGGCATCGCGCGGCAGGCGCTCCCAGCTCGGCCGCAATTCATCGAGCCCGGCCAACTGTACTGGACATTGTTTCTGTAACTGTTGCGGCGACAGCAGCACGAAACCGGACTCGCGCAACGCACGCACGGCATCGGGAGGCGAATTGAAATCGAGGCTCGCGACCGACATGGCGCCGAGTCTACCGCCGAAGATTGCGAAGCTCGATATCTGACACATCCTGACAGGCGAATGCAGTAGGCTCTCGCGCTCGCAACGATCACGGAGCCTTCCGGCATGCTCTCGCGCACGACTACGACGCTACTTCTCGCCTCGCTCACGATCTTCGCGTTACCGACTGCGTCGGCGGCATCGCGCGCGCCCGCGCATCCGACGTTGCGCACGGTCGCCGAACAATCGGGCAATCAACGCACCGGCCGCTACGACGAAATCGAGCGGCTCTGTCCCGCGTATCAACAGGCCTGGCCGAACCAGGTCCGCTGCTTCGAGTTCGGTCGCACGCCCGAAGGCCGGCCGATGCTCGCGATGGTTGCGGCAACGGATGGCGTACTCGATGCGGCCTCAGCTCATCGTGCGCAACGGCCGATTGTGTTCATGCAGGGCGGCATCCATGCGGGCGAGTCCGACGGCAAGGATGCTGGCCTGTTCGCGTTGCGCGAAATGCTCGACGGAACAGCAGCACCGGGCGCGCTCGCCGCGGTGACGTTCGTCTTCGTGCCGGTGCTGAACGTCGACGGTCACGAGCGCTTCGGGCGCTGGAATCGGCCGAACCAGGTCGGGCCCGAGGAAATGGGCTGGCGCACGACCGCGCAGAACTTCAATCTGAACCGCGACTACGTCAAGGCCGACGCGCCGGAGCTGCAGGCGGAGCTGCGGCTGCTGAACGAGTGGGATCCGATCCTGTTCGTCGACCTGCACGTGACCGATGGTGCGCAGTTCGAGCACGACGTCGCGTACAACATCGCGCCCACCTACGTCGGCGACGCCGATTTGAGGAACAGCGCAGTGATGATGCGCGACGAGCTGATGCAGCGCATGCGCGACGCCGGCTCGCTGCCGCTCGACTTCTATCCGTCCTTCGTTCGCGACGACGATCCGGCTTCGGGCTTTGCGATCAACGCGGGATCCAAGCGCTTCTCGACCGAGTACTGGGCGGCGCGCAACCGCATCGCCGTGCTCGTCGAAACGCACTCCTGGAAGAACTACCCGACGCGCGTGCGCATCACACGCAACTCCATCATCGCGATGATGGAAATGGCCGCACGCGACGGCCGCAAATGGCTGCAAGCTGCGCAGACGGCGGACGAGCACGCGGCTCGCGCGGGCGGCACGAACGTCGCGCTGTCGTACGAGAACACGCCGCACGTGAAGACGATCGAGTTCCGCGGCTACGAGTACACGCGTGAGCCTTCGGCGATCTCCGGTGCGCTGGTGACGCGCTACAACCCGAAGAAGCCGCAGATCTGGCGTGTTCCGCTCTTTGACGAATTGCGACCGGCAGCGACGGCCACGGCACCGCGCGGCGGTTACATCGTGCCTGCCAGCTACGCGCAGATCGTCGGCGAGAAGCTGGCGCTGCATGGCGTCGAGTTCCGCAAGCTGCCGGGCGCGAGTGCGGCGGTCGATGCGGAAGTATTTCGCGCCACGAAAGTGAAGTACTCGCCGTCGACGTTCGAGGGCCACACGACGCTGCAGCTCGACGGCAATTGGACGCGCGAGCGGCGCGACGTGCCGGCTGGCTCGCTGTTCGTGCCGATCGCGCAGGCGCGCTCGCTGCTGCTCATGACGTTGCTGGAGCCGAAGGATCCGGACGCGCTGGTGAGTTGGGGATTGTTCAACACTGCGTTCGAGCGCAAGGAGTACATGGAAGCGTACGTCGCCGAGGACGTCGCGAACGAGATGTTGAAGAAGGATCCGGCCTTGCGGAACGAGTTCGTGCAGCGGCTCAGCGACGATCCCGAGTTCGCGCGCGATCCCAACGCGCGTCTGGAGTTCTTCTATCGCCGCCACGCATCGTGGGACGACCGGCTCAATCTCTATCCGGTGTACCGGGTCGATAGCGCGCCGTAACCCGATTCACGGCAGCTTGATCATCTCCGGCTCGTAACCTTTCGTCCGCAGCCAGTCGCGCAGCGCGAGGCCCGTGCCGCCGGGCCACACGCGGCAGCGCTCGAACGGCACGTGCTTGAAGTCGTCGAGCTCTTCGTTGAGCGCGATCGTGCCGGTGGCGGTCACGTGATACGCAACGATCACCTGATTCATGCGCTCGAAGGCGTACACGCCGACCAGCGTCGGCGTGCCGGAGTCGAGGTTGAGCTCCTCCTTGACCTCGCGCACGACGCAGCCCTCCGGCGTCTCCTGCCGCTCGAGGAAGCCCGTGATCAGACCGTAGAAGCTGCGCGGCCACGCGCGGTTGCGCGCCAGCACGACGTGTCCTTCATGCTCGACGATCGCAGCCACGACCGGGGTCGGATTGTCGTAGTGAACGAAACCGCAGCCTGCGCCGCAGGCGCGTCGCTGCTCGCCCTCGACGACGCGATCGACCAGCGGTGCAGCGCAGCTGGGGCAGAAATTGAATGCCGGCATCAGCGACGTGCTTTGGCGTCCAGCTCGTCGGCCTTCTTCTCGTCGGCCTTCGCTTCGGCATCCTTGTTCATCGCCGAGTACACGTCGGCGCGGCGGTAGTAGCCGTCCGGCTCTTCCGGCTTCATCTCGATCGCCTTGTTCGCATCTTCCAGCGCCTTTTCCGGCTTCTCCAGCGACAGGTAGATGCGGGCGCGATTCAGGTAGCCGTACTCGTCGGTCGGCTCCAGCTCGATGTACTTGGTCGCGTCGTCGAGCGCTTCCTCGAAGCGGCCGGACGAATCGCGCGCCCGGGAGCGCAGCATGTACAGCTCGGGGCGCGTCGGGTCGATCTCGATGGCCTTGCCGAACGTCTTGTTCGCGTCGCGCGGCTGGCCCTTGGACATCTGCTGCTGGCCCTGCCGCATCAAGTCCTCGGCCTGTTTCTTGGTGTCCTGGGCGTGGGCCGCGACTGCGAAGACGGTGGCCAGCACGGCGCAGACCAGGACGCGCGGCAATGCCAATGTGCTTCTCTGCATTCGGTAGGCAGACATGGGCAACCCCCTGAGCTCTTGATGTCTTGTTCGAAACCGCATGCAAGCGGCGCGTTGCATTATGCGCCAAGCGCCCGCTACGGGCACTTCTGCGCGCGGCGCTGTCGCTCCAGCTTGGATTTCCGCTCGCGCAATTGCTCGCCCTGCTTGGCGTTGTAGCCGGCACGCATGCGCGCGGCCACGTCCCGCAGGCCGTTGCTGAGGCGCTCGCATTCGGCAGCGTGCCGGACTTGGTCGTGACCGCCGGATGCACGGCGACGGGGCACATTCTTAGGCGGAGGTGCGGATGTCAGCGGCGGGCTGACGGGCGGTGGCTCGTAGGTACTGACCCGACTGGTGTCCGGCTCGTACGGCACGGCCTCCGGCGCACAAGGCCGGTCCGAGAAAGTCGTGACGCCGCCAACGGTACAACGGTAGACGAGCACCACGGCCAGTGCGCAGAGCGGTCCCATGTGAGCCTCCCATCCTTGCGAGGTCTGAAGGAACCGCAGCCTAACGCTTCAGGCTACGCGTGCGTGCAGCCGATGCTGGGCAGTTTGCTCGTAAATGCGCTCTGCCTGGTTGCGCAGCAGGCGGCCGAAGCCGACGGTGTCGTAGAAGTCGTTGAGCGCGTCGAGATCGGGCGGGCGGCGCACGAGCCGGCCGAGATCGGCTTCGATCGGCACGTCGCACGCGATTTCCGTCAGCTGCCGCGCCAGGAACGCGGCCTCGCGGTAATCCCGCAGCTGGCCGCAGACGAAACCCGGGTTGCGCAGCTGCTTGAGCTTCAGCACGCGATCCAGGTCGTCGTACAGATGGGCGAGCGATTCGAAATGACGGAACAACAGCGATGCCGTCTTGCGGCCGACGCCCGGCACGCCGGGAATGTTGTCGACCGCGTCGCCGGTCAGCGCGAGGAAGCAGGCCATGCGCTCCGGCAGCACGCCGAAACGATCCGCGATCTGGTCGTAGCGGAAGCGCAGCTCGCCGATGTAATCCCAGTACTCGTCGCCGGGGCGAATCAACTGCGCGAGATCTTTGTCGCGCGTGACGATGGTGACGTTCTGGCCGGCGGCGCGCATCCGCGTCGCAAGCGTGCCGACCACGTCGTCGGCTTCGTACTCGCCGCTGGCGAAGCTGGGAACGCCGAGCGCCTCGCACAGGTAACGGCACAACCCGAACTGCTTCTTCAGGTCCGCTGGCGCCGGATCACGGTTCTTCTTGTAGGCGGGGAACAGCTGGCTGCGAAACGAGCCGGCCAGCGTCGCGTCGAACGCCACTGCGATGTGCGTCGGCCGCACGCGCTCGATGAGATCGCCGAGGAAGCGTCCGAAGCCATGCAGCGCGTTGACGGGGTTGCCGTCGAGATCGACGAGCGCGATGGGGACCGAGTGGTAGGAGCGCCAGACGAAAACCGAAGCGTCGATCAGGTAGAGCACGGACGCGAGTCTACCTCGTCATTGCACCGAGTGGGCCTTGAGCCGCGCGTGCAATGGACTGGTGCGCGGGAAATGCGCCAGCAGGTATTCCATCTGGTCGGCGAGCACGCGCCGGCCCTTGAGATAGATGTACTCGGCGTACGTCGGCTTGAACGGCACCGCGAGCAGCTGCAGTCCCGCCTGTTCCGGCGTCTTCGACGCCTTCAGGTTGTTGCAGCGGCGGCAGGCCGTCACGACGTTCATCCAGGTGTCGCGGCCGCCCTGGCTGAGCGGACGGATGTGGTCGCGCGACAGCTGGCTGCTCGGGAAGCGGTGGCCGCAATACAGGCAAAGATGCGCATCGCGCTTGAACAGCGTCTGGTTGTTCAGCGGCGGCGTGTAGTCGTTGCGCAGATTCCCGGGATTGTGCGTGTGACCGGTGGTCGCGATGATCGAGCTCACCTCGACGATGGTCTGCAGGCCCGAGCGGGCGTTGGTGCCGCCGAACAGACGGTACAGGCGGATGCCGCAGGTGTAGGCGACCTGTTCCGTGTGATAAAGCCGCACCGCATCCCGGTAGTCGATCCACTCCAGGGGCATTCCTGAGACGTCCGTCCTCAGGATCTCTTGGTTGAGGCTGTACGGCACTTGCACGACGCACCGTAAGATACGCGAGGCCTATGCAAAGATACAATCTGGTGCGTCGCGCGCACGCAACGAGCGTGATGCAGGTCGGGTTTTGCCCCGCGGCTCAGTGCCCGCCCTCCAGGGATTTCACCGCCTGGATCATCGCGACCATCACCTTCTGCGCGTCGCCGTAAACCATGTTGGTGTTGTCGGCGAAGAACAGCTCGTTCTCCACACCCGAGTAGCCTTTACCCTGGCCGCGCTTGATCACGTACACCTGCTTCGCCTGGTCGACGTTCAGGATCGGCATGCCGTAGATCGGGCTCGACTTGTTGGTGCGTGCCGCCGGGTTCACGGTGTCGTTCGCGCCGATGACGACCGCGACGTCGGCCTCCTTGAACTCCCCGTTGATGTCTTCGAGGTCGTAGATCATGTCGTAGGGCACGCCCGCTTCCGCGAGCAGCACGTTCATGTGGCCGGGCATGCGGCCCGCGACCGGGTGAATCGCGAACTTCACGTCGACGCCGGCGTCCACCAGCAGCTTCACGAACTCGTACAGCTTGTGCTGCGCCTGTGCGACGGCGAGGCCATAGCCCGGCGCGATGATCACCTTCGACGCGTAGCGCATGTTCACCGCGGCGTCGGATGCGTCGGCGGGCTTCATGCTGCCCTTGATCTCGCCCTGCTGCTCGTCGCCCGTGACACCGAAGTTGCTGAAGATCACGTTCGCGACGCTGCGGTTCATCGCACGTGCCATCAGCAGCGTGAGCAACGTGCCCGCCGAGCCGACGACCATGCCGGCGATCATCAGTGCCGGGTTCTGCAGCACGTAGCCTTCGAAGCCGACCGCGAGGCCGGTGAAGGCGTTGTACAGCGAGATTACGACGGGCATATCGGCGCCGCCGATCGGCATCGTCATGAGCACGCCGAAGATCAATGCGCCGGCGAAGAACGCAGCGACGATCCGCGGATCCGCGTGGCCGTGCGCGAAGAACACGATGTAAGCGCCGACTGCGAGCGTCGCGAGGAAGATCGTGCCGTTCAACACCTGCTGGCCGCGCATGCGCCAGGTCTTGTCGATCTTGCCGTCGAGCTTCGCCCACGCGATCAGCGAGCCGGACAGGGAGATCGAGCCGATGAGCGCACCGATGATAGTGACCACGAGCGGTATCAGCGTGTGATGCGCATCGGTGCGCAGCAGTTCGACCGCTGCGATGGCAGCGGCAGAGCCACCGCCCATGCCGTTGTACAGCGCAACCATCTGCGGCATCGCCGTGATCGCGACGCGCTTGCCCTGCCACCAGGACAGAGCGGTGCCGATGAAAAGTGCCGTCGCTGCCAACGTGATGTTGACCGACAGATGCGGCCGGGCTGCTTCGGCGACGCCGAAGAAGTACAGGAAGCTCGCCAGCGTCGCGACCAGCATGCCGATGCCGGCGACGACGATGCCGGAGCGTGCCGTGACCGGCGACGACATCCGCTTCAGGCCGTAGATGAAGAGGAACGCGGCCGCCAGGTAGCTGGCGTCGATGATGAACTGGGGATGCAGGCTCATGGCGTCTGGGCCTTCTTCTTGTCGATGTTCTTATTACTGGGCTTGAACATCTCGAGCATGCGCTCGGTGACAACGTAACCGCCGGCCGCATTCATCGCGCCGAGGAATACGCCGGCAGTGCCGATGATCTGCTCGGTGAGCGACGACGCGTTCAGCAGCGCGTACATGGCGCCGACGACGACGATGCCGTGCACGAAGTTCGAGCCGGACATCAGCGGCGTGTGCAGGATCGCCGGCACGCGGCCGATGATCTCGTAGCCGGTGAAGGCGGCGAGCATGAAGATGTACAGGGCCACGAAGCCCGTCAGAGTGGTAGCGAGGTCCATAGATAACCTTGGAAGGATTAACCTTCGACGGCGTTTTTCGCAGCTTCGTTCTTGATCTCGCCGCCGTGCGTGAGCACGGTCTTGGCGAGGACTTCGTCGCTCCAGTCGAGCTTGAGCGCGCCGTCCTTGACGAACAGTTCCAGCAGGTTGAGTTGATTCTTCGCGTACAGCTCGCTCGCGTGCTCGCCGAGCAGGCTCGGCACGTTGAGCGGCGCGACGATCGTTACCTGGCCGACCTGCACGGTCTCGCCCGGCTTCGTCAGCTCGCAATTGCCGCCGCCTTCCGCCGCGAG
>CADEEJ010000001.1:15803-20802 GCA_902826315.1 uncultured Steroidobacter sp. | reverse complement strand
GGCTGGACCGACAGCACGATGTCCGCGTCGCGCACCATCTCGACCGGGTCGGGGTGCAGCTGCACGTTCTTGTATGCCGCATCCGCGAGCTTGACCGCGAGGCCCGCACCGGACTGCATGTGTATCTGCGCGCCGAGCTTGGCCAGCTTGTCCGCAACCGCCGGAACCATCGCGACCCGCCGCTCGTGCGGCCGGCTTTCTTTGAGCACCGCAATCTTGACTGGCATGAATGCTCCGGCAAACAAAGGGCGCAATTGTGGATGCCTTGTCCCGACTGGGCAACACGCGCATGCTCCCGGCGACCGAACCACGACGTGTCGCGATGACCGAACCCGCAGCAGTCCGCCAAGTCACGACCGCCCTGTCTTTCGCCTATCCCGTACTGGCCCACTTTGCCGTCGCTCGTAACAGTGCGGCGCTGACGCTGGCTGCCCTCGTGCTGCTGGCGGGCATTTCTCTGCTGCCAGGGCTGGTGCGGGGCGAAGCTGGACCGTGGCTCGCGGTGCCCCTGGTCGCAGGGACGTGCTGGTGGCTGTCCACCGTGGCTGCGCCGGCCCTGCCCCTGTACGTGCCGCCGATCCTCGTGCCGGCATTTCTGGCCTGTGTGTTCGGCACGACCCTCCGGCCGGGGCGTACGCCGTTGATCTCGCAGCTGATCCGGTTGATGCACGCTCCCGGGGACGAGCCCGAGGCGGCCGTGTGGTCCTACGCGCGGCGGCTCACCGCGCTCTGGACGATGCTGTTCGTCATGCTGGCCGTGTTCAACCTGGTGGTCGCCGCGGTGGTGGAACCGGATGGGCTGCTGCGTGCGGCCGGCCTCTCGCCGCCGCTGGCCGTATCGCACGACGTGTGGTCGCTGTTCACGAACCTGATCGAGTATCTGGTCGTGGCCGCGTTCTTCCTGGTCGAATACGCTTACCGCCGGACCCGGTTTCCGCGTCAGCCCTATCGCAACATGTTCGATTTCATTCGCCGCACAGCCGCGGCCATGCCACGTATCGGGCGCTCGCAATGACTGCGGCCCGCACTCACACGGCCAGCGTGCGTATTCCCGGCAGCCATGCAGCGCTGGCCGGGCATTTCCCCGGGCGTCCGATCGTGCCGGCGGTGCTGCTGCTCCAGTGCGTAGTCGATGAAGCGGAGCGCTGCTTCGGCGCCGCGCGCATCGCATCCCTGACTCAGGCCAAGTTCACCGCTCCGCTCCTCCCCGAGCAGACGGCGCAGCTGCAGCTCGTGCTGCAGGGAAGCGAGTTGCGCTTCAGCGTCATGCGCGACGCGGACAGCGTCGCACGAGGTACCTTCACGCTCGCGTGAAGGGTCGACGCGTGAAACAACAGTGGCTCGAGCGTCCCGAGGGCGGCACCGCATTCGGCTACAAGCTGATCAGCACGTTCGCGAAGCTGTGCGGACGCAGCGCTGCCAGGCTCGTGCTCTACCCGATCACGTTTTACTTCCTGGTCCGGCGCGGACCGGAGCGCCGTGCGTCGCGCGAGTACTTCGCGCGCATCACGGGGCGCAAGGCAACCCTGTGGCAGGTCGTGCAGCACATCCACTGTTTCGCCTCGGTGACCCTCGATCGCGCGTTCCTGCTGTCGGAGAGTTTCAAGCGCTTCGACATCCGCGTCTTCGGGCTCGACGAACTGCGCACGGCCTGGGCCCGCCAGCAGGGCGTGCTCGTGTTCGGCTCGCACCTCGGCAGCTTCGACGCTTTGCGCGTGCTCGCGCAGCTGCGCCCCGACGTGCAGGTGCGCGTCGTGATCGATCTCGAGCAGAACGCCGCGCTGTCGCAGTTCCTCAACGCTCTCAACCCGGCGCTGGCGCGCTCGATCATCAATGCCCGGCGTGAGGGCATGCTGAACGCCTTGGCGATCAAGGAAGCGCTCGACGAGAAGGCGCTGGTCACCTTACTGGTCGATCGCGCGCGGCCCGGCAACGAGGTCGCGCTCTGCGATTTCCTCGGGTGTCCGGCGCCGTTTCCCATCGGGCCCTGGCAGCTCGCGGCCGCGCTCAAAGTGCCGGTGGTGCTGTGCTTCGGCCTGTACCGCGGCGGCAACCGCTACGACCTGTACTTCGAATCGTTCGCCGACACGCTCGCTGTGGAACGCACGCGACGCGAACAGCATCTAAGAGAGGTGACGGCGCGCTTTGCCGACCGCTTGGCGCACTACACGCGCGATGCCCCGTACAATTGGTTCAACTTCTATGACTTCTGGCAAACCGAAGCTTCGCGGCCTGCTCGCGGCGCTGACGATGCTGCCGGCGCTGTGCGCGACGGCGGCAACGCTTGACGCTGCCGCACTGATCGGACGGCTCGCGAAACCCGCGCCGGCGACCGTCGCCTTTCGCGAGGTGCGCTTTTCGCCGCTGCTCGACGCGCCGCTGATCGTCGCGGGCGAGCTGGGTTACGACGGCCCGGCGAGTCTCGACCGTCGCGTGACAGATCCCTATCGCGAGACGGTCGCAATCCGCGGCGAGTCGGTGCGGGTCGAGCGCGAGGGCGAGCCGACGCGCAGTTTCGGCCTCAATCGCGCGCCCGAGCTGCGCGGCCTGCTCAACGGCTTTACCGCGCTGCTGACGGGCGATGCGGCCGTGCTCGGACGCAGCTTCAAGCTCGCTGCGAGCGGCACCGACGAGGCCTGGACACTCGAACTGACACCCACGGACGCGCGCGCGCGGCGGCGTTTGCAGCAGATCGTGGTGAACGGACGTGCCGACGTGCCGCAGTGTTTCACGATGCGCACCGCCAACGGCGGCGCCAGCGTGCTGCTGCTCGGCGCGACGGCGGCTCGCGATCTGCCCAAGCCGACGACTCTCGACGCGCTCGAGCACCTGTGCAGCGCTGAATGAAGCGCACTCCGGCAGCGCTGGTCCTGCTGACGCTGTGGATCGCAGCGCTCGCGTTGCTTGGCTGGTTCGTCCAGCGGCAGCTCGTCATCAGCGCGGACCTCCGCTTGTTCCTGCCGAATCCCGTCACCGCCGAGCAGAGGCTGCTGCTGGAGGAGATCGGCGAAGGTCCGGCATCGCGCGTGCTGGTCGTCGCGCTGCAGGGCGCGGACGCACCGGTGCTCGCGGACGTGTCGCGCGCGCTCGTCGACTCGCTGCGCGAGAACCCGAACTTCCGCGTAGTCACCAACGGCGAGATCTCGCCGGACGCCGTGCCGGACGAGCTGCTGCCGTATCGCTTCCTGCTCTCGCCGACTCTCGACACGCAGCCGCTCGATGAGCAGTTCCTGCATAGCGAGCTGCTCGCGCGCGGACGTGACCTGGCCTCCCCCGCTGGTACGTTCCTGGAGGAATGGTTACCGCGCGATCCGACGCTCGAGCTGCTCAAGCTGCTGCAGCGCTGGCAACCGATGCAGGAGCCGCACCGCGAGTACGACGTCTGGTTCGATCGCGAAGGTCGACGCGCGCTCTTGCTCGCAGTGACTCAAGCGCCGGCGTTCGATCCCGACCGCCAGCGCGGCACGCTCGATGAGCTCGATCGAGCTCTGAAGCAGGTAGCGGGCGATCGCCCGGTGACGATGACGGTCAGCGGCGCTGGCAAGTTTTCGGTGCTCATGGAGGCGCGCACGCGCGGGCAAGCGCAGGCGCTCGGCACGGCTGCGACCGTCGGCATGGTCCTGTTGCTGCTCGTCGCCTATCGCAGCTTCGGCAGCCTCGTTCTCAGCAGCTTGCCGCTCGCGAGCGCAGCCATCGCTGGCATGGCCGCAGTCAGCGCGATCTTCGGCACGGTGCACGGCATCACGCTTGCGTTCGGCTTCACGCTGATCGGCGTTGCGCAGGACTATCCGCTGCATCTGCTCAGTCACCGCCGCCCGGATCACGAGCCCGTGGTAATCGCTCGGGGCTTGTGGCCGACGCTCGCGACCGGCGTGGCGAGCACGTGCATCGCGTATCTCACTTTCATGTTCTCCGGCGTGACCGGCCTCGCGCAGCTCGCGTGCTTCACGGTCGCCTCGCTCGCGGTCGCTGGCGCGACGACGCGATTCGCGCTGCCGGTGCTGATGGCGCGCACCGGCCGTGACTTCGGCGATTCCCGCTTCCTCGACCGCCTCGCGGAGCGCATCGCCACGCTGCCGCGCATGCGCTGGACAGCGCTCGCGCTCGCCGCGGTAGCGCTCGGAGTCGTGACATTCGCGCCGCAAGCCTTCTGGGAGAACGACCTCTCGCGACTCACGCCGGTGCCGCGCGATCTGCTGATGACCGATCAGCAGTTGCGCTCGGAGCTGGGCACCGCGGACGCGCGCTATCTCCTCGTGCTGCGCGCCGGCGACAGTGAGCAGGCGCTGCGCCAGCTCGAAGCCATGGAGCCGTCGCTGCAAGCGCTGATGAAGAGCGGCGCGATCGGCGGATACGACGACGCCGCGCGCTACGTTCCGAGTGCGGAGACTCAACAGCGGCGTCAACAACGGTTGCCGGATACCAAGGCACTGCGTGAAACCTTGCAGCGTGCACAAGCGGGCACGCCGTTCCGAGCGGGCGTGTTCGAGCCGTTCGTGCAGGACGTCGAACAGGCACGGTCGTTACCGCCCCTGACGGTGGAGAAGCTGCGCTCTTCGCCGCTCGGCGCCAGCATCGACATGCTCCTGACGCAGCGGAGCGATGGAGTCACTGCGCTCGTAACGCTGAGCGCGGTGAACGACGCGGCGGCACTGCAAGCGTTCGCGCACCAGTCGGGCGACACCATCCGGCTGCTCGACATCAAGGACGCCTCGGAACAGCTCATCGCCGCACAACGCACGCGCATCCTGTGGACGCTCGCAGCGGCTGCAGTGCTGCTGGTCGCGGTTGTCGCGATCGCGCTGCGCAGTCGCTTGCGCGTCTATCGAGTGCTCGCGCCGATGGTGCTCACGACGGTGCTCGTACTCGCGGTACTGCGAGCGAGCGGTGAGTCGCTCAACTTGTTCCACCTGATTGCGCTGGTTCTGGCCGCCGGCCTCGGTCTCGACTACGCGCTGTTCTTCGAGCACGCGTCGGCCGATCGCGCCGAGCAGCGGCG
>CADEEJ010000001.1:0-15703 GCA_902826315.1 uncultured Steroidobacter sp. | reverse complement strand
ACCTTGATGACGATCAGCTCCATCAGGCCGCGCGCGTTCATCAGCGAGCCGACCGCGAACGAGACCGCCCACGGCTGTCCGGCGATGCGCGCTCCTGCAGCGCCGCCCACGATCTTGCCGACGACTGCGACTGCCAGTATCAGCAGCAGCGCGCCGAGCCCCGCTCCGCCGAAGGCGCCAGCAGTGGTATTCAACCCGGCGAGCGCGAAGAACACGGGCATCAGCACCAAGATCGCGACGTACTCGATGCGCTCGATCAGCGTCGCGAGCAGTCGATCGTCGCGCGGCAAGCACGCGCCGAACAGGAACGCGCCGAACACAGCGTGGACTTGCAGAATGTCCGTGATGTACGCGCATGCGAACGTGCCGATGAGCAACACCGCGAGCACGGGGCCGCCCGGACGCCCGTCGGCCGAGTAGCGTGCGATCAATCGGCCGAGCAACGGCCTGACGCCCACGAACAGCACCAGGGACAGCGCAGCCAGCCCGCCGACGGTGCGCGCGAACTGACCCCAGTCGTGGCCGCTGCCCGCGAGCACGACCACCAGCGCCAGCATGATCCACGCGAGCACGTCGGCGACCGCAGCGCTCGTCAGCGACAACCGGCCGATCGTCGTCGTCGTCATCCCGCGATCCTTGAGGATGCGCGCCATGACTGGGAACGCGGTGATCGACATCGCCGCTGCCATGAACAACGCGAACGGCCAGAAGGTCACGCCCGCCGGAGCCAGCCGGTCGTGCAGCGGCACGGCCACGAGCAGGCCGAGGGCCATCGGCAGCAGGACAGACAGCACGCCGATCCAACTCGCCGCGGCAATCTGCTTGCGAGCGCCGGATGGCATGCGCAACTCGGCACCGACGATGAACATGAACAGCACCAGGCCCAGCTGCGACAAGCTGCTGAGCGCCCCGATGCTGCTCTGCTCGAACACGTGCGCGTGCAGCTCGGGCGCGATTGCGCCGAACACGACCGGACCGAGCACGATGCCGGCGGAAATCTCGCCGATCACCGCAGACTGCCCGAAATACCGCAACACCAGGCCGAGCACGCGCGCGGTCCCGAGAATGATCGCGAGTTGCAGCAGGAGCAGCGAGTGGCCCATCAGGCCGCGTCCTCGAACAGCAGCGGCGTTGCGGCGGCCGCCGGATCGTTCAGCAACTTCAGCACGGCACTCGCATCGACCTGCGGACACCGCTGCACGGCCCGGCCGACGATTTCGCGAGCAAGTGTGTCCAACAACGCAACGTTCTCGGTGATGCGCGCCCGGAAGCCCGCTTCGTCGAGTTGGTCGCGCAGTCCGCGATTGAGCTCGGCGAACCACGGCAGCGAAGCCTGATCCAGCATGACAGCGTCATTGCGCTTCGAGCTGAGCTGCGACCAGTCGCGCATGAACTTCTGCATCGCCAGGTTCAGTGCCTGCGCGTGGCTGAGCGGCACCGACAACCGCGAGATGTTCGCGGTGTCGGTGAGCCGGCGCTGGAAGAACAGCTGGCACAGCACTCCCCAGTAGTACGTGTAGTCCCAGATCACCTTCACCGGCAGCACTTCCGGATCGCCGAATAGCCCGTACTGATCGGTGTACAGCGACAGCGTGCTTTCGTAGAACGAGAAATACAGCTGTTGGTATGCATGAGCGCGGCCGGCGAAAGGCTCGCCCGCGCGGTCGCGCGCGATCAGGTCGACGATGTACGTGTTGCCGATCGCGATGAAATCGCTGCCGGGCGAATAGAAGGGATCGAGGAACAGGCCGGCCTCGCCGGTGAGCGCCCAGCGGTCTCCGGAGAACACCTGCTTGCAGCCGTACGAGAAGTTGCGCAGGAAGCAGAAGTCCTGCAGCAGGTGTTTCTTGCTCTCGAGGTCCTGCGCGAGCCGCGGCTGGTAGCGGTGCAACCATTCGAGCGACTTCTCGAACGTGTTCATCGTCTCCAGCGGATGCAGCTTGGCGTCGCAGACGATGCCGACCGAGTGCGAGCCGGAAGACAGCGGGATCAACCAGGCCCAGTAACCCTCGCCGCACAGGTGATTGGTGGACAGCCAGCGCAGCGGCGGCTCGCAGCGCGTGAGCCAGGCAGCGTCCGACGACCACTCGTTCACGTCGACCTTCGCGGCCAGCCGGAACCATATGGCGTTCGCGTCGTGCGCGTTGTCCTGCGCGAGACCGAGCTTGCGCTTGATGAGCCCCGCGCGGCCGGAGGCGTCGATGAGCCAGCGACACTCGACTTCGCTGTTCGCCTCACCCTTGGCGAAGCGCACGTTATGCACCGCGCCGTTGGTACCGAGATCGAAGCCGCGCACGACCGCACCGTCGACGAACTGCACGCCGAGCGAGCGCGCATGCTCGCCGAGGAAGTTCTCGAAAATGCCGCGGTCCAGCTGATAGGTCGGCGTCGAGAGGTAGCGGCTCGCGCCGAGCTCCGCCACGTTGTCGATGTCGGTGCGCGCCTCGCTGAAGAAGAAGCGGAAGCCGAACTTCCGCAGCTGGTCGCGATCGAGGTGCTCCTTCAGTCCGAGCACGGTGTCGAAGTAGTGAGCGCCGATCTCGACCGACGACTCGCCGACCTTGTGCGCGGCGGCCGGCACCGGGTGCGCACTGCGCTCGATCACGAGGATTCGCAGCTCGGCGAACTGTTGCCGCAACTGGATCGCCAGCGTCAGGCCCGCGAGCCCGCCGCCAAGGACGACCGCATCGTAGTTCGCTTTCACGCCCGGCCCACCTGGATGTTCAACGCCGTGCGCTCACCGAGTGTCAGCTGCAATGTCGTGGGTTCGTCTGCAGCGAGCGCTTCGAGCAGCGGCAGGCAGGGCGCGAGTGCGTTGTCGGCAACGAGACTCGCGGCGGCCGAACGCGACGGCGTCGCCTCGCAAGGCTCGTCCGCGTCGATACGCAGAGTCAGATGACGGCCGCCCGGACGCGCCGAAGCAGCGGGTGCGAGAACGAGCGCCACGCCGAGCAGGCCACGACTCGGCGCCATCGTCGCCAGCGCACCTTTCGCTTCCACATCGAACGCGACGTACAGAACAGGTTGCTGCTCGCACGCCATCTGTACTGCTGCCTCCAGCAAACCTGCACCGAACGTGTGATGGAACGCGCTGATCGCGGTGTAAGGCGCGTGGCAAGCAGTGCCGATGCTCCAATAACCGGCCGCCGCGTTGTGCACGGAATTGTGGAACTTGATCGGCGAGATCAGCGCCGGCGTCGCGACGAGCGTCGCGCACATGTAGTCGCTGATCGCCAGATCGCCGTGCGTCGATGCAAACACCGCCGGCAGCTCGCTCGGCGATCGTCCGGCCGCAGCACAAGCGCGCGCAGCGACTTCCAGAGCAATGGCAACCGTGTCGGGCGCGCGGCGACGCTCGGTCGGACCCAGCAACGCAGGAGCAGGACGCGCAGCTGCATTTTCCGGCGCCGCCTGCTCGCCGCGAATGACAGCGCGAGCGACATCCCAGCCCGGCAGGCGCGACGCCCAGAATGCGACGCCCTCTGCGACGACTGTCGGCAGCTGCGTGTTCATGCGGCGCGGCCAAAGGCGAGCACGCAGTTGCTGCCGCCGAAGCCGAACGAAAAACTGAGAGCGGTGCGCGTCGCGCGCTCTTTGTTGTCGCGGCGGATCTGCGGGCCGCACACGGAATCCAGCGTCTGCGAGTTCAACGTGCCAGGCAGCAGGCCATGCTCCAGCGCGAGCAGACTGATAGCTGCTTCGACGATACCCGCCGCACCGAGCGCGTGGCCGGTCCAGCCCTTCGTCGAGCTGGCGAAAGTGCGCGCCGGAAACAGCTCGGCCACGAGACGCGCCTCGACTTCGTCGTTCTTCTGGCTGGCCGTGCCGTGCAGATTGATGTAGTCGATGTCGCCGGGCGTGAGCTGCGCTCGCTCCAGCGCCGCCGCCAGCGCCAGCCGCGCACCGCGACCTTCGGGATGCGGCGTCGACATGTGATGTGCGTCGTTCGATTCGCCGTAGCCGAGCAGCCGCGCTACCGCCGGACCCTCGCGTTCGAGCAGCGCGAAGCCTGCGGCCTCGCCGAGGTTGATGCCGCGGCGCTCGACGTCGAAAGGACGGCAGGGATCGGGCGAGACCAGCTCCAGCGAGTTGAATCCGAACAGCACGCTGCCGCACAGCGTGTCGACACCGCCGACCACGGCTGCATCGGCGATGCCTGTGCGGATCAAGCGCTCCGCCTGCGCGAAGACTTTGGCACTCGACGAGCACGCCGTTGCCAGCGTGACGCTCAAGCCTGAGAGACCCAACGCGTGCTGCACGAAATCGCCGAGCGAATGCGGAGTGTGGATGATCGGGCGGCGCAGATCGGCCGGATAACGGCCATCCGGCTCCAACCGCCGATACGCGTCTTCGCTGGCGCCGATACTCGATGTCGAGGTCCCGACGACGACTGCCACACGCGAGCTGCCATAGCGCTCGCGAGCGGCGGCAACCGCATTGCCAAATCCATCCGCCAGCAGCCCGCGCCAGGCGAGCCGGTTGTTGCGGCAGTCCCATTCGGCGAGCGGCGGCGGCAGCGGCTGATCTTCGAGGTTCGCGACGCGGCCGATCCAGGTCGCGAGCGGCGTCGTGCCGAAGTCGTTGCGTTGCAGGCCGCTGCGACGCTCGCGCAAGGCAAGCAGCGTCGCATCTCGACCATCGCCAGCCGCCGAGCACACCGAATAAGCAGTGATCGCGAGCGGCCGCATCGACGTTACGACTGAACCAGCACGAAGTTGCGGCTCATGTCGTTGATCAGGTTCTGAATCCAGCTCAGGTAGTTGCGGTGGATCATGCGCGTGCCTTTCTTCTCGGCGTACATCAGCTCGCCGGAATCGAGATAGCGGATCTTCACGGTCTGCAGGTCGTAGACGATGTCGATCTTCGCCATGTGCTCACGCAGGTTGAGCGTCGAGACGATGTGGCCCGGCTCCTCCGAAGTGACCGCCCAGGTGCGGCCGGCGAGCGCGGCCTTGATCGCCTTCGCGACTTTTTCGGTCGTGAGGCCGGCGGGCACTGCGACCGGCGCGGGATCGGTGAGCGGCACTTGCCGTCCGCCCATCAGGAAGACCATGGAGAATGCGAGCAGCAAGCCGGACCAGGCGCGTGCGCGGAACATGGAGACCTCCCCAGGATGTGACCTGAATTTACTGTTATGTAGTCCGTGTACCTGCGCTCAGGTGACGCGATGCTGTGCGATGTGCGCGGCGAGCGAGCGCAGCGAGCTGAAGATGCGGATGTTGTTCTCGTCGTCGGAGCGCAGTTGAAAACCGTAGCGCTTGGAAATTTCCAGCGCAAGCTCCAGCGCATCGATCGAGTCCAGGCCGAGACCGGTTTTGAACAACGGCGCCTCGGGGTCGATGTCCGCCGCTGCGACGCCCTCCAGGTTGAGAGCGCTGACGATGAGTTCCGCGAGCTCGTGCTCGGCCGGCGACTGGCTTGCTGACATGAAACTGAACGGCCTGAAATCGAAGGAGGAGCGGCGAACCGCAACGCGCAAAGTGTATCATCCGCGTCCGCGCGCCGTATCCAGCGCGCTCCTAAGTAAAAGACTACGGAATCAGCGCTTGCGAGCCGACGATCTCTTCGACGATCTACCCCGCACGATCAGCGCCGGCCCCGAGCCGGCCCCCACCCCAGGCCGTCTCCGGGTGGAATATTGCGAGCTCACATCGTCGAAGAAGGCGCTGCGGGGCGACGCGCTCTGCGTCATTCATAGCGGCGGCCGCGTCGACAGCGCCGCGCCGCTGACCATCGACCTGCAGATGCAGCGGCTGGGTGGACCGTCCGCCGAAGTCTGGTATGCAAACGGCCCGGTGCGCGCCGGCCGGGACGGCATCGTGCGTTACGCGCACGACGACCAGCTGATGGTCGCCGTGATCGAAGAAGACGAGCGCGCGTGCGGCGGCATCCGCTCCTGCGCGGAAATCGTCTATGCCGCCGTCCGCAAATTCCAGGAAGAGTGCGGCTTCCCGCACCTGCTGCGCATGTGGAACTACCTCGACGCGATCAACGAGGGCGCCGGCGATACCGAGCGCTATCGCCAGTTCTGCGTCGGCCGCGCGCTCGGCCTCGGTAAGCCGAGCCACAAGCAACTGCCCGCTGCTACCGCGATCGGCCGGCAGCAACCGACGCACCAATTGCAGGTTTTCTGGGTGGCGGCGCGCAATGGCGGCACCGCGATCGAGAATTCGCGCCAGGTGAGCGCTTATCACTATCCGCGCGAGCACGGACCGGTGAGCCCGAGCTTCTCGCGCGCAATGATCGCGCCGGACGGCACCGTGCTCGTATCCGGCACCGCCAGCATCGTGGGACATGTCTCGCAGCACGAAGGCAATGCGCAGGCGCAACTGGCGGAGACTCTGCGCAACCTCGCCGCCCTCATGTCACACGGCAGCGTGCGCAGCGACACAGCGCGCTACCAGGATCTGCTGAAGGTTTATGTACGCGACCCGCAGCTCGTGCCGATGATCGCCGCGCAGCTGGCGCAGACGCATCCGGGCGCGGCGCCGATCTTCCTGGCGGGCGACGTCTGCCGCCGCGAGCTGCTGCTCGAGATCGAGTGCGTGCACCTACGACTGGAGCATCGCTAGCAACTGTTCGCGCGGCAGCTTGCCGACTTCGTTGCGCGGCAACGCGTCGACGATGCGCAAGGGACGCGGCAAGAAAGCAGGATCGACACTGGCCGACAGCCGCTCCCTAATCTCGCGCGCGGTGCAGCCCGGCGCGACCACTAACGCGGCAAGGCGCCGGATCGTCGCGACCGATTCCGGTTGCGGCTGAAACAACACCGCATCGCGCACGCCCTCGACGGCCAGCAGCCGCTGCGTCAGATCGGCGAGCGAAGCGCGCTTGCCCGCGACTTCGATCATGTCGGCGCTGCGGCCGCGAACGATGAACTGCCCATCGCCTTGCAACTCAACGATGTCCTGCAGCAGCACCGGCTCGGCGAACCACGGCGCCGTGACGAGCGTTCCATCGGCGCGCGGATGCAGCTCGACGCCCTCGTGCGCACGCCACGCGTCTCCGCTCGCTGTAAGCCGGCTGGCAATCACGCAGGTCTCCGTCGAACCGAACATTTCCAGCAGCCGGCCGCCGAGCCGCGCTTCGACGGCAGCTGCCAGCTCGCGATCCAGTGGCGCTGTCGCGGAAACGATCAGCGCAGTCGGCGGAAACGGCTGCGAAGACACGACGAGCGTGCGTAGATGCAGCGGAGTGCTGATGAGCACTCGCGGCGCGGGTAACTCGCTGAGCGCCTGCGCGATGTCCGCAGGGAACAGCGGGCGGCCGGCATGCACGGCCATGCCGCCGATGAGCGGCAACAGAACGCTGAGCTCCATGCCGTACATGTGCTGCGGCGGAACCGTCGCGACGATCGCCGGAACGGTTTCATCCGTGACTCCGAGCACACGCCGGATCGCAGCTGCATTGCGCGCCGTGCTGGCGTGCATGCTGCCCCACAGTTTCGGATAGGGCCTGGGCTGTCCCGTGCTGCCGGAAGTGCAGCCGATCATCACCGTGCGCTCCACGGGAATCTGCGCGTCGATACCAGGCTGCGAGCGGAGCGGCGCTTGCGACCCCGCGAGCGCCGATGCGACATCGTCGTCCTGCCATCGATAGCTGCCGGCGTGCGCGTTGCCGACTTCGGCAACGACTTCCTCGGCGCGCGACGGCGGCAACAGCACGGCGTGACCGACGCTCAGCGCCGCGGCATACGCAGCGAGAAATCGATAACGATCCTCGCAAAGGTTGAGCATCGAGCCGGCGGGCGGCAGGCGTTGCGCGATCGCCTGCACGTGCGTGCAGAACTGCGCGAGCGACACTGCCCGGCCCTGCAGATAGGCCACGGGACGCGCCGGGTCGGCCGGCGACAGCAACGGCAGGGATTGCACGCTCAGCGCTCCGGGCGCCGGAAGATCATCGAAGTGTTCACGCCGCCGAAGGCGAAGTTGTTGTTCATGACGTAGCTCGGCGTGAGCTCGCGGCCGCCGTCGACGATGTAGTCGAGCTCGCCGCAGCGCGGGTCGATGCTGTCGAGGTTGAGCGTGGGCGCGAACCAGCCCGCATTCATCATCTCGATGCTGAACCAGGCTTCGAGCGCGCCACACGCGCCGAGCGTGTGGCCGACATAGCTCTTCTGCGAGCTGATCGGCACGCGACCGAACAGCGATGCCGTGGCGCGCGTCTCCGCGATATCGCCGTGCTCGGTAGCGGTGCCGTGGCCGTTGACGTAGCCGATCGCGCGCGGCTCCAAGCCAGCGTCGCGCAGCGCGAGCTCCATCACTTTGCGCATCGTCGCTTCTTCGGGCTTGGTGACGTGCATGCCGTCGGAATTCGTGCCGAAGCCGACCAGCTCCGCGTGAATGCGCGCACCGCGCCGCTGCGCGTGCTCCAGCTCTTCGAGCACCATGATCGCGGCGCCTTCGCCGATCACCAGGCCGTCGCGATCGCGATCGTAGGGACGCGGCGTGGTCTGCGGCGCGTCGTTGCGCTGACTGGTGGCGTACAGCGTATCGAACGCCATCGCCTCGGTCGCATCCAGTTCCTCGGCGCCGCCCGCGAGCATCAGTGTCTGGCGCCCGAACTTGATGGCCTCATAGGCGTAGCCGATGCCCTGGCTGCCGGAGGTGCAGGCGCTCGACGTTGGAATGATGCGGCCCTGCGCGCCGAAGAAGATGCCGATGTTCGCCGCGGTGGTGTGCGGCATCATGCGGACGTACGAGTTCGCGTTCAGGCCGCTCGCGTCGTTGTTGAGCATCATCGCCGCGAAATCCTTGACATCGGGCGGGCTGCCGATCGACGAGCCGCAGGACACCCCGGTCTCGCCGCTGGCGATCACCGGGTTACCCGCCAAGCCCGCATCGTCGATCGCAAGCTCGGCCGCGCGCACGGCGAGCTGCGAGACGCGCCCCATGCTGCGCAATTGCTTGCGCGTCCAGTGCGCGGGCGGCGCGAAATCGGCGATGGGTCCCGCGAGCCTGGTGTCCATCTCGATGTAGCGGTCCCACTCGTCCATGCGGCGAATGCTGTTCTTGCAGGCCTTGAGCCCGCGCATGATGTCCGGCCAGCTGGCACCCAGCGCACACACGCCGCCGACACCAGTGACGACAACCCGCCTCATCAGCACAACCCCCCGTTGACCGATAGCACCTGCCGCGTCACATACGACGCCTCGGCGGACAGCAGGAAAGCAACTGCCGCCGCCACCTCTTCCGCCGTACCGACCCGCTGCGCCGGAATCACCTTGAGGATCTCCTCCAGCGGCACCTGCTCGTCGACCATTTCGGTCGCGATCAGGCCCGGTGCGACGCAGTTGACCGTAATCTGCCGCTTCGCCAGCTCGACCGCGAGCGCCTTGGTCGCGCCGATGATGCCGGCCTTCGCGGCGCTGTAGTTGACCTGACCGCGATTGCCGATCACGCCCGCCACCGACGACAGCGTCACGATCCTGCCGGGCGCGCGCCGCCGCACCATCGGCATGATCACAGGTTGCAACACGTTGTAGAAGGCGTCGAGGTTGGCACTGAGCACGCCGTCCCATTGCTCGCCGCTCATCGCCGGAAACGCGGCGTCGGAATGCACGCCGGCATTGCAAACCACTCCGTAGTACGCGCCGTGCGCTGCCATGTCCGCGGCGAGCACTGCGGCACAGGTGGCCCGATCGGTGACATCGAATTGCAGCACGCGCGACTGACGGCCGGCTGCAACGATCTCCCTGGCAACGACGTCTGCTTCCTCGCGGCGCGAGCGACAGTGGACGACGACGTCGAAGCCGCCAGCCGCCGCGCGCAAGGCGATCGCGCGGCCGATGCCGCGGCTCGATCCAGTGACGAGAACCGCATTCATGCGCAAAGATCCGCGACCATCTGCAAACGTCTCTCGGGCTCGGCCACGAACGGATTGCTCTCATCCCACGCGTACCCGGCCAGGATCGAGCAGATCATGCGGCGGACGCCGGGCGGCTGGGTCTTGGCGAACATGATGTCCTGAAAGCGCCCGTCGTACCACGCGCGCACGTAGGCGCGGAAAGTGTCGACGCCCTTGCGCAGCGGCACCTCGAATTGCGACTGCCAATCCACCTGCTCGCCGCGCAACTGCCGGTCGAGCAACTGCGCCGCCATGCTGGCCGAGCGCATCGCGATCGTGACGCCGGACGAGAACACCGGATCGAGGAACTCGGCGGCATTGCCGAGCAGCGCGAAGCCCTCGCCGTGCATGGTGCGCACGTTGGCGGCGTACCCGGACAACTCGCGCGTGGGCGTGTCCCACTCTGCGTTCGCCAGCAACCGCGCGAGGAACGGCTCCTCGCTAACCAGCTGCCGCAGGCGGGCGGCGAGATCGGCGGGCCGGGCCGCGAAAAATTCCTTGCTCGCGACGCAGCCGAGCGAGCAGCGTCCCTGCGGGAACGGGATCAGCCAGTACCACACGTCGTGATGCCGCGGGTGGACGACGACCTGGATCTTGTTGCGATCGAAGGCGCCGTCGGCAATGCGATCGGCAACGTGCGTGAACACGGCATTGCGTACCGGGAAATTCGACGGCGTCTCCAGCTGCAGCAGCTTCGGCAGCGTCCGGCCGAAGCCGCTCGCATCGAGAATGAAGCGGCCCGCGATGTCGTATTCGCGCCCGCCGGCTTCGATGGCGTGCACGCGCGGCTGGGCGCCGGCCGCGACCGCGCCGACGCGAACTTCGTAACGAACGTCGACGCCCTGCTTCGCTGCTTCATCGGCCAGCACCTTGTCGAACTTCGCGCGCTCCACCTGGAAGGTCGAGTTACGGCCTTCCGTGAACTTGTCGAAAAATTCGAACGCACCGTATTCGTCGCCGCGCACGAACGCGGCGCCGTTCTTGAACTGGAAGCCCGCGGCTTCGACCGCCGGCATCATGCCCGCCTCGTCGACGAAATCCAGGCAATGCGCCAGCAGGCTCTCGCCGATCGAGAAGCGCGGAAAGCGCTGCGCCTCCAGCACGACAACGCTCCAGCCGCGCCGCTTCAGCAGTGCGCTGGCAATGGCGCCCGACGGTCCGGCGCCGATCACGATCACATCGCATCTTTCCACTAGTTACCTCTCGTTGCGGCAGCAACTCGCTCCAGCAGCACGGCCGGGCTTGCGAATTGCAGCACGCCGGTGCTTACCTCGACGGCGGTCTGGACAGTCCGTGCGCGCGCGACACGCTCCGCTGTCGCCGCGTGCGTCACCAGGTAGTTGACGGTCAGGCGGTTCTCCCACTCGACCAGCGACGCCTGGATCGCCAGCCGATCGCCGAAGCGCGCGGCACGCACGTATTTGACGTGCACATCGACGATCGGCCAGGCATAGCCGGAGGCGATCATCGCATCCAGCCCGAAGTCGAGCCGCGCCATCAGCGCCCAGCGCGCGTTCTCCAGGTACTTCAAGTAGTGACCGTGCCAGACGACGCCCACCAGGTCCACGTCGTGAAATGCGACGAGCGCCTCGACCGTCGCTGCGAGCACGCCTTGTTTACGCATTCGCCCCACTCGACACCTTGCGCCATAACAGGAGTGGCAGGCGCCCGAGCATGCCAAGCAGGAGGCGAGTGTGCAGGCTCGTCATGCGCACATTGTCGCGGAACATCCGGTAGTGCGAGACGCCGTCGAGCGGATAGCGCACCGCCGTCGCGAGCCAGCGAGTGCGGACGCCGCGCCAGTGCAGTCGCACCAGCACGTCCGTGTCGAAGTCCATGCGCGCACCGACGCGACGGCCATCGAGCAACGCGAGCGTGCGGGCCAGCGGATAGACGCGGAAGCCGCACATCGTATCAACCAGCTCGAACGACAGAGTCTCCAGCCAGACGAGGCTGTGCGTCAGGTAGCGTCCGTAATAACGCGAGCGCGGAATGCTCGCGTCGAAAATGGGCCGGCCGCAGACGACAGCGTCGGGATGCTGCCGTGCCTCCTCGACGAAACGGCGCACGTCGCTCACTGTGTGCTGGCCGTCTGCATCGATCTGCACCGCATGTGTGTAGCCGCGCTCGCGCGCCGTGCGCAAACCTGTCGCGACGGCCGCGCCCTTACCGCGATTGCGCTCGTGTCGCACCAGGGTTACGTCAGGCGCCGTGCTCAATCGTTGCAGCACGTCGGCGCAGGCCTGGCTGCTGCCGTCATCCACCAGCACCATCGGCATGCCCTGCTCGCGGATGGCACCGACGACGGTGCCGATCGCATGCTCGTGGTTGTAGACCGGAATGACCACGCACGGCGCAAAGACCGGTTCAGCCATTCTCAGGCATGCAGCAGGCGCTGCATCACCGTCACTAAATCGCCGACGGTGCGTACCGAGCGGAAGTCCTCCGGGGTGACCTTGCTGCCGGTGTGGCGCTCGACTTCGTCCATCAGGTCGACGACGTCGATGCTGTCGATCTCCAGGTCCTCGTACAGCCGCGCCGTGGGCGTGACGTCGGCGGCGTCGAGCTGGAACAGCTGCACCAGCGTCGCGCGGATGCGCTCGAGGATTTCATCGTGAGATTGCATGTAACTTTGCTCTACTCCGGCAGCGTGCCAGCGGCACGTCAGCGGCCCCAAGGCACGTCTCGCGCGTGCTGCAGTCGGCCCTGACCAGGCGGCGAAGTTTATCAGGCCGGGCCCGCCAGTTCGCCCTCGAAGTGCGCCTGCAGCCGCTCGTTCAGCTGGCGGGACGCGACCGGCAGCGGGGCCGCGCCGCAGGCCTGCAGATCGACGTCCTCGCCGACCGCCAGCGAGAAATGCGGACGCCGCGCGGGTATCCGGTACCACGGCTCGGCCTTCGTCAGCGTGGTCGGCGCGACGCGGATGTATACCGGCGTGACGCTCGTGGCGGCGCGCAGAGCGATATTCGCACCGCTGCGGTGGAAGACGAGCGGCTGCCGCGGGCGGGTGCGCGTGCCCTCGGGAAAAAAGATCAACGTTTGCCCGCCACGCAGCGCGGCTGCCGCGGAAACGATCATGTCGGCGGGCGAATCGTTGCGAATGAACTCCGCCAGCGTAACGGCGCTGCGCGTCAGCGGATTGCGCCACAGGCCTGCCTTCACGACGCAGCCGGCGCCGGGCACGAACGCCAGCAAAAACACGACGTCGATCAGCGACGGATGATTGGCTAGGATCAGCTGCCCCGGACGGCCGAGCCGTTCTCTGCGGGGGAATTCGTAAGTGAGCACGCCCAGCCGGTGCATGAAGCCGACGAACAGCCGCAAACCGACGCGCATGACCGTGCGCGCGCGGGCGCGCTTGGTCTCCCGCGACGCTGGAATGATTCTTACTAGCGGCAGCAGGACCACGCCCATGACGAAGGCGCCGATCCCGAACGCGAGGAAGCTCGCGCCTGTCATCAGCAGGCGCCAGAAGTAGGCGTCCCGGCGACGTTCGACCGGCGAGACTTCGGGAGCGAATTCGGAGTGGGCAGCCATGGTTCGGCGACGTGCGGCGCTGGGGCGCCGAATTATGATAGGCCGCTATGCACGGCACCCTGCAACTTTGGCTCGCAGCGCCCGATGCCGCCCGCCATTTCGACCCCGCCGAGCTCACGGACGGGGAGCGGGCGCAGATGGCGCGCCTGCGCCGCGCGATGAGGCGTCAGGAGTTTGCGGTCAGCCGGGCGTTGCGCGCGCATGTCCGGCGCCACGCGCGGGAGCCGGCCGAGGAAAGCCTGAGTCACAGCGGCGGCTACGCCGCGCTGGCGCGAGCGGATTCATCTCTGCGCATTGGTGTCGACGTGGAGTTCCATCGACGTCGCGATGTGCTGCGCATGGCTCGCAGCGCATTCAGCGAGTCGGAAGCAGATGCGCTGGCGGCTGCCGCCGATCCTGAACGCGAGCGGCTCTTCTACGCGATGTGGACCGTGAAGGAGGCGCTCGCCAAGGCGTTGCGACTGCATCTGCTCGACGCGCTGAGGTCCTGCGTGCTGGTGGCCGTCGACGGATCTGCTTGGCAGGTGCGTGCGCCGACTGCAGCGGCTGGTTGCGTTGCTGTGTATCAGCCGCGGCTCGATCTCACACTCGCCGTAGCGTGTATCGGCGCGACGGTCCCGATAGAAAGTTGGAGCTGGCCACCGCAGCAACCGGCGGCGTGGCCGCTCAGCGCTGCCATCTCTCTCGTAGCCGCCGGCGCTCCTGCGGCGGCAGATCGCGGAAGCGCTGGCGCAGCTCGCGCCGTTGCTCCGGCGAGAGACTCTGGAACTGACGGAAGTTCTTGCGGATGCGCGCCTGCTCGCCCGGCGGCAGCGTCTTGAACTGCTGATAGCGCTGCCGGATCTGCCGCCGCTGCTCGACGTCGAGCGACTGCCAGCGCTTGAACCGCTTGCCCGCCTGCTGTCGCTGCTCGGGCGGCATGGACAGCCAGCGCTGCGAGCCTTGGGCGAGCTTGCTCTGGCGCTGCGGCGGCAGCTGTTCCCACTTCGACTCCAGGTTTGCGAGCAGCTGGTGCTGCTCCGGCGACAGCGACTGCCAGCTGACACCGGCCTCGGCTTGCGGCTCAGCTGCCCCAGCCAGCGGCGCGGCCAGCAGCAGTCCGCAGATCAACACTACCGACACGACTTTCATCGCTTCTCCGCGGGTTTCGCGGCCTCAGTCTTGCTCCCATCACCTTTGACGACTGGCGCCTTCGCCGGCGGCGGTGAGGCTGCGGGCTCGTCGTCATCGACGAACAGCGCCCAGTCCTCCTCGTCGCTGCCGAAATTCGCCAGGTATTCGAGAAACTCCGCGTCGAGCGGCGCGAGCTTGTCGGCCGCCAGCGCTGGGCCGGCCCATGCGAACAACAGCACCGCAAGTACTCGCGCTGGTTTCATCGCTCAGCCGCTGTGCTCGTCGGCGGGCGCGTCGGCGAGCCACATATAAAAGTCGACATCCTCGAGCATCTCGAGGTTTTCGGAGTCGGCGACGATGTCGAGGTCTTCCAGCGCCAGCGCGCCCGCATCGCTGTTGGAGCGCATGCCGCCGAAGCTCAGTACCACCGCGACGATCGCGGCCAGCGCGACCCCACTGGCGGGCGCCCAGATCCAGCGGCGGCGGACCGCTCCCGCCTTCACCTCGTCGAGCGCGCGATTGCGCGCCTGGGTCAGTTTCGACCGCGTGCTCGCGTCCAGCCGTTCGACGCTTTCGTCGAACAGCGCCCGCGCCTTGGTTTCGAATTCGTCGCTCACCACGCAACTCCCAGCTGCTCGCGCAGCGTATGCACGGCCCGCGAATAGTGTGTCTTGACGCTGCCTTCGCTGCAGCCCATCGCGGCCGCGGTCTGCGCGACGTCCATGCCTTCTAAGGCTCGCAGCATGAACGCTTCCTGCTGCCGGCCGGGTAGCTCCGCCAGCGAACGTTCGAGCGCCTGCATCGCCTGGTCAGCGGCCAGCTGCTCCGCCGGGAGCGGCGCGCGGTCGGGGACAGCGGCGTACTGATCGGCAGCCTCCGCGTCGTCCTGCGACTTGAGCCCGGGCAACCAGGCCATGATGCGAGCCTGGACGCGACGGCGGCGTTGATAGTCGCGGATGCGGTTCTGCAAGATGCGGTAGAACAGCGGGCGCCATTCCTCGCTCGGCCGCCGGCCGTAACGGCGGGCGAGCTGGAGCATCGCGTCCTGGACGCTGTCGAGGGCATCCTCGTCGTGCCGCAGGGCGATCCGCGCCATGCGGAAGGCGCGCTTCTCGATGCTGGCGAGAAAACGGTCGAGTGCCCGTGCCTGCTCCAGAATCGGTTCCTCCAGGGAGGCCTGCGGCCCGTCGTCCCACCGCAGGGTGGA